>NZ_JBFACT010000074.1:0-41489 GCF_040640995.1 Amycolatopsis sp. NPDC021455
CGCATCAACTCCACCGCGGTGCCGGCGCTGAACCAGGAGACGCTGCAGGCCCAGAGCGCGCGGATCGACACGGTCAGCGGCGCCACCTACACCTCCGAGGGCTACCAGCAGTCTCTCCAGTCGGCGATCGACCAGGCCCATCGGTGACGACCGCACCCCGGCGGTCCTGGACGCGGGCCGTCATGGGCACCCAGGCCAGCCTGCACCTGCGCGGCCGGCGCGTCGACGTCGACCCCGCCGTCGAACCGGCCGTGGCGGCGGTGTTCGGGCACCTGCGGGCCGCCGACGAGTTGTTCAGCACCTACCGGCCCGACAGCCAGGTCAGCGCCTTCCGCCGCGGCGAACTCCCCCGCGACGACCGGCACCCGTGGCTCACCGAAGTCCTGGCTTTGTGCGACGAGGCGCGGGACCGTACGGACGGCTACTTCGACGCGTGGCTGCCGGGTGGCTTCGACCCGTCCGGCCTGGTGAAAGGCTGGGCTACCGAACACGCCACCACGCACCTGGCCGGCCTGCGCGGGTTCGACCACTACCTCAACGTCGGCGGCGACATCGCCGCCCGGGTCGGCGTCACGACCGCCCCGCCGTGGCGCGTCGCCGCCGAAGACCCCGCGGATCCGACGGCCTTCCTGGCCATCCTCGACGTGCGCACCGGCGGCGTCGCCACGTCCGGAACCGCCGCCCGCGGCGCCCACATCGTCGACCCGCACACCGGCACCCACCCCCGCGGGCTACAGGCCGTCATGGTCACCGGGCCGACGCTCCTGTGGGCCGACGTGTTCGCCACGGCCGCCTTCGCCCGCAGCGGGGACGACGTCGCGGAGTGGGTGACCGCCCGCGCCCCCGGCTACCAGGTCGCCGCGCTCGCCCGCGCTCCGTGAGAAAGTCCACGCCCCGGCCCCCGCATCCCTCCACAAAGGACACCATGACCACCGTCAACGGCCTGCCCGCCCACATCCTGCTCGTGCACGCGATCGTCGTGCTGCTCCCGCTTTCCGTCCTGCTCCTGGTCCTCAGCGCCCTGTGGCCGGCCGCACGCGCCAAGCTCGCCGGTCCGAACGCGATCCTGTCGATCGTCGTCGTGATCCTTGTCCCGATCACCACCGAGGCGGGCGAATGGCTCGAACGGCGGGTCGCGCCGACCCCGCTGGTACACACTCACACCGAGCTCGGTGACACGGCGATCTGGGTGGCGATCCCGGTGGCCGTGCTGGCGCTGCTGGTGTGGTGGCGCCGCCGGGAAACCGGGCGGCCGGGCCGCACCTTCCTGGCCCCGGCCTCGACGGCCGTCACGGTGGTGGTGTCGGTACTGTCCATCGCGGCCGCCGGCGCGGCGGTCTTCGACATCTACCGCATCGGCGACTCCGGTGCCCAGGCCACCTGGCAGGGCCAGTTCAGCAGCGCACCGGCGCCGGAGGGGCCCCGCGGCTGACGGGGATCAGGCGGCCTGCGGCGCCCGACGGGCTCACGAAGTGCCCCGGGCCAGCCGCCGGACCCGCCGCAGCGCGCGGTGCTGTGTCACGCGGACCGCGCCGGCGCTGGGCATTTCCAGCAGCTGCGCCGTCTCTTCGGCGGAGTAGCCGAACGCCAGCCGCAGGGCGAGCACCTCGCGGTGCGTTTCGGGAAGCCGTCGCAGCAGCCGGCCCACCCGCCGGTCCTGCTCCAGCCGGGCGTATTCGTCACTCGCGGCCGGGGCGAGCCGGGCCGTGCGGACCCCCAGCGCCTCAGCCGACGGCACGAGGCGTTCCCGGCTGCCGCTCCGGGCACGGAGGCGGTCCGCGACCTTGTGCGCAGCGATGCCGAAGACCCACGCGAGGAACTTCTCGGGCCCGTACCCGTACCCCGGCAACGCCGTGAGCACGGCGACCATGACGTCCTGGGCGCAGTCCTCCGCCTCGGCCGCCAGGGTCTCGCGGAGCCGGTGGCGGCAGTAGCCGAGCACGGTCGGCCGCAGCAGGCGGAACAGGGTCCTGCCCGCCGCCTGATCGCCGCTCACCGCGAGCCGGACGAGATCGGTGTCCGGCGGCAGCACGCGCCGATCGTCACAGTGCTCGGTTTTCACGTCGTCCCCCGGAATCTGTTCCCCACCCGGCGAGCCTCCGCGGCGCCGGTCGCGGACGACGGCTCAGTGGATCCGGTACGGCTGGACGACTTGGGTGCGCCAAGTCCCGGGATCGGGCTGGGCCTCCGGAGCCGTCAGGTAGACCTCCCACGCCGCACCGGCGAGTTCGCCGTCGTGCTCGTGCACCCAGGAAGCGAGCGCGCTGTAGGCGGGTTCCATCGTGTCGTACGGCCCCATGTGGACGGTTTCCACGACCGGGCCCGCGGGCAGGACCGACGGCCGGACGCCGTCGACGGACTCGATCGGGATGGCGACCGGGAACCCCGCCTCGACCTGGAACCGGCCGCCGGGTTCCGGGCGGTACCGCGCGAACGGCGGACCGGCCGGTGCCGCGCCGTGAGCGGCGAGGACACCGGCGATCGCCCCGTACTGCCGGCTCAGCCAGGACCCGAGTTCGGCCACGTCCAAGACCGCCTCGGCCACCGCGGTCGGCTGCTCGTTCCGGTTCCCGACCTGGATCTCGTACGTCCGCATGCGGGCAGTTTCGCCGGAGAAGCCGCGGGGTACGTAGAGTCGTCGGTCCTCGTGCGGTGGGTCGATGGTCCTCCGCGCGACCGGTCGTCGGACGGTTTTCGTGCACGCGTGGAGGCTTTCCGATGGCGAGCGATGGGCTCCCGGTCCCCGACGGTCCGCTTGGCGAGGAAGCCTTTCCCGACGGCACGAGCGTGCACGTGACCGGCGGCCGGTACCGCGACGCCCGCGGGGTCGTGATCGCGAAGAAGCCTGACCTGCGGCCGGGCTCGGTATGGGTCCGGCTCACCGACGGCAGGGAAGTCCTCGTCCCCGGCCACCGCCTCTCGCCCGACGTCTCCTGACCGGGCTCGGCGACGGCCGGCGGTTTTCACCGCCGGGTCATCGGGACTGTCACGGGGCCAGCGCGACGACGGCTTCGGCGATTCCGTGGGCGATCACGCGTTGCCCCCCCGGCTTCGTCGAGCAGCTCGGCGACCGGGACGTTGTCGGCCAGGTAAGTGGCGGTGAACGTCGTGAACCCGTGCGCCACCGCGGCTTCGGCGAGCATCCGGACGAGGGCGGTGGCCAGCCCAGCGCGCCGCCAGGCCGGGTCCACGACGACGGCGACGTCCGCCACCCCTGGTTCGGTGGTGGCCTCATAGCGCGCGACGGCGACCCCGTGCCCGTCCGGGGCGCGCGCGACGAGGGCGTAACGGCGTTCGTAGTCCAGCTCGGTGAGCCGCCGGAGCAGCTTCGGGGTGACCCGCGGTGGTGGCCCGCAGAAACGGCGGTACAGCGTCTCGGGGTCGGCGTGTTCGATCGCCGATCCCAGCTCGGCGGCGTCCGCCGGGGTCAGCAGATCGACCGAAACCGCCCGGCCGTCGCCGAGCCGGACCACCTCCGGGGCGCCGGAGCGGCGTTCCGGTTCGGCGTCCTCCGGGATGTCGCCGGCCGCCATCGCCCACCTCCGCGGTGCCCGTGATCCGGCCACGATGCCACGCGCCGCCGTCCGGGTCCAGATTCGCCCGGCAGTGACTCTCCGACGACAGGCCGAGGACTTTCTTCCCTTTCGGGAAACAGCCACCGGCGGGATTCTGCGGTGCCGGAAAGAACGCCACAGGAAGGAAGGTCACCATGAAGGGATTCCCGGTGAAATTGACGGTCGCCACGGCCGCCGGTGTCGCGCTCGCGGGCTTCCTGGTTTCGGCGGGCCCGGTCTCGGCCGTCGAAGCGCCGCGCGCCGGCTACGCCCGGATCGCGCAGCCGACGACCTCGACCACGTCGACGACCACCACGTCCCCGACCAAGCCGACAAGCACCACCGGCACGACCACGACCACGAAGCCCACCAAGCCCACGACCTCGACGACCAAGACCACCGGCAAGACCCCCGCCCGGCCGATCCCCAAGGGCGGGGTGGAGACCGGAGGTGGCGGCACGGCGCCCGGCGGTCCTGACGCATGACCGGTGCGCACTGGACGCACGGTCGCCGGGGGGCGCTGCTCCTGGCGACCGTGGTCTTCGCGGTGCTGACGGGCCTGACCCTGGTGCTGACCTCCGGACGGCACCGTGAACCGGTTTCCGCCCCTCCGCCCACGCTGTCCACCAGTACCGCGCCGTCCACCACGACCGCACCCGTTCCGCCGCGCTCGGACCCGGTGTCGGTGGAGATCCCGAGAATCGGCGCGAAGTCGACCCTCGTCCCGCTGGGCCTCAACCCGGACGGCACGCTCGAAGTGCCGCCGGTCAGCCGGCCGATGCAGGCCGGCTGGTACTCGCTGGGGCCCACGCCGGGCGAAACCGGCCCCGCGGTGATCGTCGGCCACGTCGACGGCAACCGGCAGAAGGGGATCTTCTACCGGTTGCGCGAACTCGTGCCGGGCGACCAGGTCCTGGTGGCCCGCAAGGACGGCACCACACTCACCTTCGTGGTGTCGCATGTGGACAAAGTCGACAAGGACGAGTTCCCGTCCGATGCGGTCTACGGCGATACGCCGGATCCTCAGCTCCGGCTGATCACCTGTGGCGGCAGTTTCGACCGGACGGTCCACAGCTACCGGGACAACATCATCGCCTACGCGAAGCTGAAGCCCTGACGGCAGAGCGCCCGATGCCTGCCACGGGATACCGTGGCCGCACGACGGCCCGGTGACCAGTGGGGACCTCGTGCCCCCCGCGGGTGACCTCCGCCCCTATCCCGTGCACCGCGCTGCAGGGCAGCCTGAGCAGGAAGCCTGCAGCAGGAGGCTGCCATGACGGACACCCGATCACCACGAGCGGCACGGGGCCGCACCTGGCCCGCCGGCTGGTGGTACCTGCCACTGACCGTCTTGACCGCCGGCCTAGCGGCCTGGGCACCGTTCCTCCACGCGGCCGTGGTGCTCGGCAGCACCCGCCTGCGATGGGTCGCCGCCGCCTACGGCGCCGTGATGGTGGCGCTCCTCGTGTGCGCCGCCGCACCGGTCGACGCGCAGGGCAACCCCGTCGGAACCGCCGGGGACGTCCTGCCGGTGATCGCGGGAATGGGCTGGCTGCTGCTGATCCCGGTCGCCTGCGCACACCAATGGGTGCTGCGGCGCCGGGTCGCCCGCGGCCGGGACCAGGTGCCCGAGCCCGCGATCGCCTCCGCCCTCGCCGCCCGGGACCGGCGGAGCACCGCACGCCGAATCGCCGAGACCGATCCGCTGCTGGCCCGGGAGCTCCGGATCGGACGACCCGACCTCGCCCGCAGCTACGACGACGGTGGCCTCGTCGACCTGAACAGCGCGCCGGCCGAAGCCATCGCGCGGTGCTGTGACATCCCTCTCCCGGCGGCCGGGGAGATCGTCCGCGCCCGGACGGAATCCGGCTACTCGAGCGTCGACGAACTGCTCGTCACGGCCACCGTTCCCCTGCCGGCCTGGGACCGGATCCGCGATCGCGGGCTGACGCTGCCCGCCTGAGCCAGCCTGCCGCGAAGCCCGGAGTCTCCGCAGCGGATCGTTCGCGGCGAACGCGGTTCCAGCGGCGGAGGGACGAAAGGCCTCGCGGCCGGGGCCGAAGTCCTCCTGTCCGGTCCCCGCCCGTCGGGCGACAGTAGATCATCCCACCACCGGAAGCCGAGGTGGCCGCGATGTCCACTCGCACGACGTGGTCCGGGCTGTGTGCCGGCACAGCCGGGCTGTGCCTGCTCGGCGGGATGGTGCTGCCCGTCGTGTTCACGCTCGCCGTCGCGGCAGCGGCGGCGAGCATTCCCTGGGCCGCCCGGCTGCCGCGGCTGCGCCGGCTGGTCCGGCCGCCGTTGCGCGCGCGGACCACCGCGCTGGTGGCCGCCGCCGCGCTGGGAACGGCGCTCGGCGGGCTGCTCGTGGCCGACGCGGTGGCGGCGACCGGCGCGGGTGCGGTGTGCCTGCTGCTCGCCCTGGACCCCCTGCTCGGCGACACCGGCCGGCCGGTCCGCCGGCGCGAGCGGGTCACGCGCGCGGCGCCCGGGCGAAGCATCCCGGCTCCGGCCCCGGTCGCCACCGCGCAGCCGGCGCTGGACGACCTGTGCCTGGCCTGGCGGCGCAGCTACCTCGAGCTGCAACGCGCCGGCGACGACCGGCTGTGGCACGCCGTGGTCGAAGCCCGGCGGGGCTACCTCGACGATCTGGAACGCCGGGACCCCCGGGGTTTCGCACGATGGCTGCGAAGCGGCGCTCGTGCCGCCGGCGACCCTCAGCGGTTCCTGCACGCGGCCGAGTAACCGGCAATGCTCCGGCCGCGAAAAATCATCACTCGCCCGTCCCCTGGCTCAGGACCACGCGCAGGGACTACTCTGGCCTTCTCGGCGAGGTCGGCACCTGCTGTCGGCGTGCCGAAAACCAGGCAGATGCCGTGTGCCCCAGCCCCCGGCGATCTGACATCTGCGACGCGCCCGGTCAAGAAGGAGCCGGTGATGTCCTTGTCGCAGCCTGAGCCCGGGAGCGCCGGTTCCCGCCGCCGGATGAACAAGTGTGGCCACTGCGGCCGTCCGGTCCCGGTCCGCACGGTGCAGCTGGCCCTCGTGCCGAACTCGTCCGCAGCCGATCTGGACGACATCGCCGGACGCGGACAACGGCTGGTCGCCGCCTGCAGCGACGAGCACATGGCGGCGATCGTGGCAGAAGCGCAGCGAGCCTGGCGGGACGACGAATGGTGGTTCTCGCTGCTCCGCGAAGCGAGCACCCGCCCGGCAGCGCGCCGGGCGACGCTGGTCCAGGTCGCCGAGCGGGCGGGCCTCTCCGCTACCCAGCTGGAAGCCGCCCTGGCCTGGAACGCCACCCGGCCGCGGCCGCGCACGGCGCTGCCCGGCGGGCAGCCGATTCCTCCCCGGCCGTCATGCGCCCCCGAAGCGGGACTCCATCCGCCGCACGCCGCGGACCTGTGTGCCTCGTCCGGGCCCGAACGTCGCAGTGAGGGCGCGTGACGCCTGACGGGCGACGATACCCGGCCGTTTCCGGGCCCCGGCAACGCCGGACAGCCGTGTCCACCGCGATCCGGGGAGAGTGAGCATGACCGGTCAACCCCGCGCCGGCACCGACGGAGAGCTGCGGCGGCTGCGTGCGGTCCTCGACCTGGCCGACGACCGCGAGCCGGCGGTGCTGCTCCACCTGCTCGCCCGCTACTGCGTCGAGCTCCTCGGTGTCCTGGCGGCCGCGGTCGTCCTGGCGGACCCGGACGGTGAGCTGCGGGTGGCGGCCGCGTCGGACGCCTGGTCGCGGCGGCTGGCGCAGCGGCAGCTCGATCTCGGGCGTGGCCCGGCCCTGGATGTCCACCGGACGGGTGATCCCGTCCGCGCGGACGACCTCACGAAGGCTGCTGATCGGTGGCCCGGCTTCGCCACCGAAGCCGTCGCCGCCGGATTCGAGGCGGTCACCGCGCTTCCCCTGCGCCGGAAGCAGGACATCGGTTCGGTGATCCTCTTCGGCGACGGACAGCCGCCCGGGCCGGACCTCGAACTCGCCTGGGCCCTCGCCGAAGCGGCCACCCTCGGTGTGCTCCGGGACCGCGCCATCCGGCGTGGCGAGACCCTCGCCCGGCAGCTCCAGCGGGCGTTGGACAGCCGGATCGTGATCGAGCAAGCCAAGGGCGTCCTGGCCCAGGCGGGTGATCTCCCGGTCGACGAGGTCTTCATCCTTCTGCGCGACTACAGCCGCCGGCACAGCGAGCCCCTGCACGACGTCGCCCGGGAGGTCGTGCGGCGCACCCTCGCCCCCGCCAGGATCCTGGACCCGCAGGGTGCCGATCCACCGGTGCAGCTTGGCTAGAATCGTGCGGCGTTCCGCTCGGGACGCGCCCCGCCGTCCCCGGAAAGGGCCGACACCTTGCCCGCTGTCCACGATTGGGACGAGGACTCGGCGCTGGGACGCCTGTGGAAGACGCTCGCCGAGCTGGCCGCGACACGGGAACTGTCGCTGTCGGTGGATTTCGTCTGCGATGTCGCCGTGGAACGGCTCGCGGTGACCGCGGCCTGCCTCGTCGTGTCGAACCGGCCTGGGAGCGCGACCCTGCGGCACGCGAGTGGCGCACTGGGCGATCGTGCAGTCGAAATCGAGGTCACCGTCGGCGAGGGCCCGGTCCTGGAGTCGATCGATCTGGCATCCTCGCTGTTCGTCCCGGATCTCGACGCTCCCCGCGGTTACCGGCACTGGCCGGTCTTCGCCCCGCTCGCGGTGGAAGCGGGAGTGCGGGCGTGCCTGGTGTTCCCCCTGACCGTCGGGGTGGTCCGGGCCGGGGTCCTGGCGCTCTACCACGCCGAGCCCGGATTGCCGTCGACCGAACGGCTGAGCGAAGCAATGCTGTTCGCCGACCTGCTGCTCGCCCTCCTGCTCACCGAGCAGGCCGGCCGGCAAGCCGGCGCCGCCGCGGACGAAGGGTTTCCCCTGGCCGGCGCGGCCGTGCACCAGGCCACCGGCATCGTCGCGGCTCAGCTCGACATCGACCCGGACGACGCCTTCGCCCGGCTGCGGGCGCGCGCCTTCGCCGACGGGCGCCGCCTGGCCGAGCTGGCCGCCGACGTCGTGGCGCGGCGGATCCGCTTCGACCGGAACGGCGATGCGGGCTGAGAGCGGGTCGGCCATGCCGTTGTACGCTGACGAAATGGGAAGGGGAAGTCGATGCGTGAGGACGCGCTGATCGACGCTCTCGTCGAGCTGGCCGACGCGCTCACCGACGACTTCGACCTGATCGACTTCCTCCACCTGCTGGCCGGCCGCGGGGCGTCGCTGCTCGAAGCCGACGCCGCCGGGGTGCTGCTCGCCCACGCCCACTCCGGCCTCCAGGTGGTCGCGAGTGCCGACGAAACGCCCGAGGTGGTCGAGCTCTTCCACCTCCAGACCGGCCAGGGGCCCGGCTACGACGCCTGGCGGACCGGCTCGCAGGTGGTGTGGCCGGACCTGCGCCAGGCGGCCGACCGGTGGCCCCGGCTCGCCTCCGCCGCCGCGACAGCCGGAGTCACCGCGGCCTTCGCCGTCCCGATGCGGCTGCGCGACGAGAGCATCGGAGTCCTGAGCCTGTTCCGGGCCACGGCCGGGGAGCCCGACGCCAGGTGGACGCGGACCGCGAAGGCTCTCGTGGACGTCGCCACCATCGGCATCCTGCAGGCCACCGCCCTCCGCCGGCCCGAAGTGCTCGTCGAGGAGCTGCAGGCCGCGATCACCAGCCGGGTCGTGCTGGAGCAGGCCAAGGGGTTCGTCTCGGAGCGGCTGGGCGTCGACCTGGCCACCGCGTTCACCCTCCTGCGCGACCACGCCCGCCGCCACGGCCTGCGGCTTACCGACGTCGCCCGCGCGGTCGTCACCCGCCGGCAGGGCGCCGGTGAGCTGCTCGCCGGTGAGCCCGGCCCGGCCTGAACGGCCGCGGCCGGAAACCACCCGGCCGGGGCACACCCACTATCCATAGTGGACGTCCACACGCGACCCGGCGAGGCGGCTCTCCCACCGGGGTTCGAGCCCGGTGACGTTCGCCGTGGCGTAGCTGCCCGGAGAGCCGGCCGGGCTCGGCCTCGGCGAAGCCGGCGAGCGCCGCGGTCCGGAGCGGCACTACCGCAATCGCCGCCGATGCGCGCCGAGCACGAGTGCGGCGCCGGTCGTCGTCGCGAGGAAGCCGCCCAGGGCGAGCCACGTGACCCCCACGCCGGTCGTGGCCAAGCCGGGCGGGCGCGGGGCCGCCGGCGCCGGGCCGGGCGCGGGAGCCGGGTGCACGCCGGGCGGCGGCGCCGGATCCGGGTCGGGCTGGTACGGGCCGGGGACGACGACGTAGTAGTGGCGATAGGGATTGTCGCCAGGTCCGTTCTCCCCGTCACGGACGACGAACTCCGGGTCGGAGTACACCATCGCCCACGGTCCCACGATCCCGAAGTCGTACAGGCCGGCCGGCACGTTCCGGAACGTGAAATCGCCATTGCCGTCGGTCACCGCGCGGGTGACGACCGCTCGGCTGACCTGGTCCCGCAGGTAGACCTTGACTCCAGGCAAGGGGGTGCTTTCGGGCAGGCCGAGCTGGGGCTTCCGCACGAACCGGCCCAGGTGGCCGTCGACCCGCGGGGCCATGCCGCCGGGGATCCTCGCCGTCGCGCTCACGGCCGGGGGCCCGTCGATGTGGGGCGGCACCCCAACGGCACACGTGACGCGCAGGTAGCCCACGGCGGCCGCCTCGTCGGTGATCCGGATCGTCATGACGTGGACGCGCTCGGCGCCGGCGGGGACGGTGACTCCCGGTCCGCCGGCGGCCAGATCGCCGGGATTCAGCTCGCCCGAACCGGTGGCCCAGCAGTTCGCGGTCACGTTCTTGATCACCCAGGCCCCGTGGTTGGCCAGCGTCACGGTCAGGCGCGCGATGTCGTTCTTCCGGTACGACTTCCGCGTGAACGCCATCGAGGCGGACAGCCATTTGGTGGCGGACGGTGTGCCGCGGACGACGACGTCGGGATCGTTGACCCCGTCGATCACGACACCCGGACCCGCCAGGTACCAATCGGCGGCGTTGTCGAAGATGGTCCAGTACGAACCGGCTGGCAGGTCCCGGAAGACGAACCGCCCTCGGGAGTCGGTGGTCGTGGTACGGCCGACGTTCGGCGTGCCACCCGAGGTGTACACCCCGATCCCCGCCAGCGCCTCGCCGGGATCCATCGCGCCGTTGCCGTTGCGGTCGCCGTAGACCGTTCCACGGTAACTACCGCTGAGATGGGTGACCGGGACGGAAGCGGTGACGACGTTGTCCGCCGGATGCGCATCCTGTTCGCCGCCGAGCAGGGCTGCCGTCACGGTGAGGGTCACCGGCCCGGACGTGGTGGTGACATACCCGTCGGCGTTCCCGACCGCGGACTGCCCCGGCTCGATCGGCACGCCGGCCCCGTAGAGCGGCGTCCACCAGGTGATCGACAGGTTGCCGGTGGAACTCACGACCACGTGGCTCGCCGTCGCCGTGCCCACGTTGGTGACCCTGGCGTGCACGGTGATCAGCTGCGTGGACAGGTACGAGGGTGCGTCGAACCACACCGACAGCCGCAGGTCCGGCAGATCAGGTACGGCGGGCCGCGGCACCGCCGTCGCCGGTGTGCTCGCCCCGGAACTCGACGGTCCGGTCCGGGGAGGCCGGGACACCGTCGTTGTGGTTTCCGGCGGAACCGGTGCGGATTTCGACGACGCCGGCACGGTCTTCGCGGGAGAGGCCGGAGCCGGGCCGACGGGGGTCACCGCCTCCGTGCCCGGGGGTGCCACCGCCGTTGCCGGTGCTGTTTCCCCTGCGAACGCGGGCCCCGCCGACGCGGCGAGGCAGAGCGCGATGGCCGACAACACCGCTGCCGTGGAACTCGATCTTCGTGCCATCTCCGGACACCTCGATTCCCTGGGTGCGTGCTCCAGCACGGCGGCGCCGGCACCGCGAACCGAAGTACCCGCCGGCTGCCGTGCCGTCCGGCCCCCGTGACAGGAGCCTGAGTCCCCAGCCGACCGCGTGCCGCGGCCCGCCGATGCGGCCGGAAGTCCCCTGCCCCGGGGACCAACGCCATCCGTCTCGGCGCCTCGACGGCCGTCGGGCCGGGAGACATGGCCGGTGAACCGGAACAACGACACGAGATCGCGCCGTCCGAAGAACGTTTCGCCACTCAGCCGAGTTCGCGCCGGATCGCGTGGACCACTTCGGGGACCGCGGCCCGCACCGCCGGGGTGAGGCCGGTTCCGAGGCCGAGTTCGGCTGCCTCGACGGCGTACACCACCAGCTGACCGGGCACCCGGCCGAGCGCGGCACCGAGCCGGACCGCGTCCGGGATGCCGAGTGCGTGCGAGCTGGACGGCACCGCCCGCGGCGGCCATCCATCCACAGTGGACGTCCACACACGACCAGGCGTGGCGGGCTCGCACAGCACGGCGTCGACGACCACGGCTGTGTCCACATCGGACCAAGCATCGAGCAGGGCCGCCGGTTCCCCGTCGCACAACACGGTGCGGACGCCGGGAATCGGGTCCGCGTCCAACGCGGCCAGCACCGCCACGGCGACGCCGTCGTCGCGGCGGTACTCGTTGCCCACGCCGATGACGACCGCCCGGGTCACCGGCCCTCCCAGGTGATGTCCAGGAAGTGGGCGGCGCAGGAGATGCAGGGGTCGTAGTTGCGGATCGTGCGCTCGGCCAGTGTGGTCAGCTCGGCGTCTTCCAGGTCGAGATGGTCCTCGACCACACGTCGCAGGTCCGCTTCGATGGCGGCCTGGTTCTGCGAAGTCGGCGGAACGATCGTGGCCGCGCGGATCAGGCCGTCGGCGTCGAGTTCGTAGCGGTGGTACAACGTGCCGCGCGGTGCCTCGCTGATCCCGTGGCCGGTTCCGGCGCGTGGCGGCACCTCGACGAAGGCACGCGGCGGCCGTTCCCACGCGTCGATGATCCGCAACGCTTCCTCGATCGCGTACACGATCTCGACCCCGCGGACCAGGATGCTGCGGAACGGGTTCCGGCACGCCGGACCCAGTCCGGCTTCCGCCGCGGTTTGCCGAGCAGTCTCCGACAGCTGTGCCGAGTTGAGCGTATAGCGCGCGAGCGGTCCGGTCAGGTACCGATGGCCGTCGAGCGACGCGTGCAGCGCCGTGGAGTGCGGGACCTGCGTTTCGACGACGTGCTCGGGGAACTCGCGCGGTCCGAACGCGAGGCCCAATGCGGTACGAAGGCTGCCGTCCGCGATGGCGTAACGGCCCGGCTCGTACGCGGCCATCAGATCGTGGTCGAGTTCGAGGTCGGGGAACTCGAAGCCCGCGGTCCACCGCACGGTCGCGATGGCGTCGTCGAGCGCCCGTCGCAGCGTTTCGGCTAGTGGCCGCAGGTCCGCGCGGGCAGGCAGCGAGTAGAACCCGCCGACCCGGACGTTGACCGGGTGGATCGCCCGGCCGCCGATGGTCTCCAGCAGCGTGTTCCCGGCCTTCTTCAGGGCCAGGCCGCGCTCGACGACGTCGCGGTGCCGGGTGGCGAGGCTGATCGCGTCCGGGTGGCCGAGGAAGTCCGGGGCGTGCAGCAGGTAGATGTGCAGGGCGTGGCTGGAGATCCATTCGCCGCAGTAGAGCAGCCGGCGCGCGTCGGCGATCCCTGGGTCGAGGGTGACCCCGCAGGCGTCTTCGATCGCGTTGCACGCGCTCGTCTGGTAGGCCACCGGGCAGATGCCGCAGATCCGGGCGGTGATGTCCGGTGGTTCGGTGTGCGCCCGGCCGCGCAGGAACGCCTCGAAGAACCGCGGCGGCTCGTAGATGTTCAGCTCGGCCGCCTCGACCCGCCCGTCGGCGATCCGTACGCGCAGCGCGCCTTCGCCTTCGACCCGGGCCAGCGAGCTGACCTTCAGCTGCCGGCTGCGGTGGCTCACGGTTCCTCCCGGCGCGTTTCCGTGACGGTGAAGGTGCTGAAGACGCGATCGACGTCGTCGTCGCTCATCCCGCGCGAACGGAGCAACGGGATCAGCACCGGGGTGTTGGGTTTCGCCATCGGCCCGAAGCAGCCGAAACAGCCGCGGTGCACACCCGGGCACAGGGCTCCGCAGCCGGCCCGGGTGACCGGTCCGAGGCAGGGCGTGTCCCCGGCGACCAGCAGGCAGGTCAGCCCGCGGCGCTTGCAGTCGGTGCAGACGCTGGTGTCCGGCAGGTCCGGCGCGCGCCCGGCGAGCAGCGCGGCGATCGTGCCGAGCAGCTGGCCGCGGTCGATCGGGCAGCCGTGCAGTTCGTAGTCCACCGGGACGTGCGCGGCCACCGGTGTCGACGTCGCCAGCGTGTCGATGTACTGCGGATTCGCGTACACGATCGAGGCGAACTCCCGGACGTCGGCGAAGTTCCGCAGTGCCTGGACGCCACCCGCCGTCGCGCACGCCCCGATCGTGACGAGCACCTTCGAGGCCGCCCGGACCTCCTGGATGCGGCGCAGGTCCGCCGGGGTGGTGATCGATCCTTCGACGAGCGACACGTCGTAGGGACCGGGGACCACGGTGCTGGAGGCTTCGAGGAAGTGCGCCATCCGCACCTTTCCGGCCAGTTCCAGCAGCTCGTCTTCGCAGTCGAGCAGGGTCAGCTGGCAGCCGTCGCAGGAGGCGAACTTCCAGACGGCCAGCGTCGGCGTCGTCATCACAGCTCCTTCACGGCGAGCAGCGGGCCGGCGACGGTGTAGTCGACGACCGGGCCGTCCCGGCAGACCAGCAGCGGCCCGAGCTGGCAGTGGCCGCACAGGCCGATGCCGCACTTCATCGCGCGTTCCAGGGAGACCCGGATCGCCGCGGCGGGGACTTCCTTCGCCAGCAGGATTTCCGCGCACGCGCGCATCATCGGCTCCGGACCGCAGAGGAACGCGCGAGTCTGCGCCGGGTCCAGGTCCAGCGCCGACAGCGGTTCCGTCACGAAGCCCACCGGGCCGGTCCAGCCGTCGGCCGGTCGGTCGACCGTCCGCAGCACCTCGACGTCGTGCCGCCGCGCCCAGGCGTCCAGTTCGTGCGGGAACAGGAACTCCGCCGGGGTCCGGGCACCGGCCACGACGACCAGCCGGCGGTACCGCGCCCGATCGTCGAGCACCGCCGTGAGCACCGGCCGCAGTGGGCACAACCCGGCACCGCCGGCGACGATCACGACGTCGTGCCCAGCCGCGTCCTCGACGTCCCAGCTGGTGCCGTACGGGCCGCGCACGCCGACCACCCGGCCCGGGGCGAGGTCGTGCAGCGCCCGGCTGACCGCGCCGACGGCCCGGATGGTGTGCATCGGCCCGGGGCCGCTGACCGAGATCGCCACCTCGCCGATCCCTGGGGCGTACAGCATCATGAACTGCCCGAGGCGTGCTTCGGGCACGGGTTCGTCGACCGGCTCCAGCCGGACGGTGACCGAGTCGGCGGTCTCCACGACCCGTCCGGCGACCCGGTACGGCACCGGGACCATCGGTTCGGCCGTCACGAGCAGCCCCCGGCCAGCTTCGCCGCTTCCTCGGTGATGTCGATCCCCGCCGGGCACCAGGCGATGCACCGGCCGCAGCCGACGCAGCCGGACGTCCCGAACTGCTCGTGCCACGTGCCGAGCTTGTGGCTGAACCACTGGCGGTAACGGCTCGCCCCGGAGGTCCGGACACTGCCGCCGTGCACGTACGAGAAGTCCAGTTCGAAGCAGGACGCCCAGCGCTGGTGGCGTTCGGCGTGCTCGCCCGACAGGTCGGTGACGTCCTCGGTGGTCGTGCAGAAGCACGTCGGGCACACCATGGTGCAGTTGGCGCAGGTGAGGCAGCGGCTCGCGACCTCCTCCCACAGCGGGGACTTCCGGCTTTCCCGGATCACCGACGGCAGGTCCGCGGCCGGCATCGCCCGGCCCATCCGATCCGCCGCGGCGGCGACGGCTTCCCGGGCCGCGCGGACTTCGGCGTCCGGTGCCGGGCGAGTGGTGACCTCACGCAGGAGCCGCTCACCGGCCGGGGTGCCGACGTCGACGACGAACCGGTGCCCGCCGGAGTCGATCCGCTCGGTGAGCCCCCAGGTCGTACCCGGGTCCGGCGGCGGGACCGGTGCCCATCGACGCGCAGAAGCACACGTCGCCCGGTTCGGTGCAGTTGGCGGCGATGATGAACAGCTCGGCACGGCGGCGCCGGTACGAGCCGTCGGGGTGCGCGCCGCCGCCGAGCACCCGGTCGAGGACGGCGATCGCGGCGAGGTCGCACCCGCGCACTCCGAGGAAGGCGTACCGCGTGTCGTCGGGCGGCTCGGCGGTGAACTCGCCGTCGGGAGTGGCTTCGAAGAGCTTGCGGCGCGGTGGGTGCAGGTAGCGCTTCCACGACTGCGGACCGGCCGAATGCCCGAACACGGCCGCGTCGCCGCGCCGCCGGAGCCGGTAGTGCCCAGGGCTTGTCGTGACACCCCACCCCGTCGGGAGCTGCGCCGCGGAGTCCAGCTCGGCGAGCACGATCGCGTCGTCGCGCACGGTTGGCCCGATCACCCGGTAGCCGTCGCGGATCAGCGCGTCCACCAGCCCGCCGAGTCCCGCGAGGTCGATCGTCACCGTGCCGTCGCTCGTCATCCGGACCTCCCGGCACCACTGAACCGGCGACGCCGCGAACCGGCCTAGGGCCGAATGTCACCGCCACGGGTACTTCGTGCCCTGTCGGCCGGGCCGCCCCGGCGGGAACCGTGGTGGCCCGGGAAGGAGGCGGCATGGCGGAGACACCGGGCGGGGACCGGGTGCGGATCGACGTGCGCGGGACCGTGCAGGGTGTCGGGTTCCGGCCGTTCGTCCACCGCCTGGCCACCGAGCTGGGCGTGGGCGGGGACGTGCGCAACGCCGGCGGCCACGTCGTGATCCGCGCGGCCGGCGACCGGGTGGCCGACTTCGTCGCCGGGCTCACCGCCGCCGCACCCCCGCAGGCCCGGGTCACCGGCATCGACGTCACCACGCTCGCCGACCGGGTGGCGCTCGGCCCCGGCTTCCGCGTCGCGGCCAGCGTCGAGGGCCGCGGGGGTGAGGTGCCGCCGGACCTGGCGATCTGTCCCGAGTGCGTCCGCGAGCTGTTCGACCCGGCCGACCGCCGCTACCGCTACCCGTTCCTCACCTGCACCGCGTGCGGGCCGCGCGCGACCATCCTCGGGCGGCTGCCCTACGACCGGACCAGGACCGCGATGCGCACTTTCCCGCTGTGCGCGGCGTGCTCGGCCGAGTACCGGAACCCGGCGGACCGGCGGTTCCACGCCGAGCCCATCGCCTGCCCCACGTGCGGTCCCCAGCTGAGCTGGACGCCGGACGTGCGGGCCGGGGACGCCCTCACCGCCGCCTGCGCCGTCCTCGCCGGAGGCGGAATCGTGGCCGTCAAGGGGCTCGGTGGCTACCAGCTGGTCTGCGACGCCGCCGACGAGTCCGCCGTACGCCGGCTCCGGCGTGTCAAGGACCGGCCCGCGAAGCCACTCGCCGTGCTGGCCCGCAGCCTCGGCGACGTCCGCCGTCTGTCCGCAGTGGACGATCACGCCGCCGACGTGCTCACTTCGGCCGCGGCGCCGATCGTCCTGCTCCCCCGGCGCCCCGGCGCACCGCTGGCCGAGGGCATCGCGCCCGGCCTCGCCGAGATCGGCGTGTTCCTCCCGACCACCCCGCTGCACCACCTGCTGATGGCCGAACTCCGCCGTCCCCTGGTCGTCACGAGCGGCAACCGCGCGGGCGGCCCGATGGTCGTCGACGACGCGGAGGCACTCGCCACCCTCGGGCCGGTGACCGACGGCGTCCTCGGCCACGACCGGCCGATCTGGTCCCGCTCCGACGACTCCGTCGTGCGGACCCGGCACGGCCGGACCACGACGATCCGGCGGGCCCGCGGGTACGCGCCGGCGCCGTTGCCACTGCCGTTCGCCGCCCCGGAACCGCTGCTGGCCCTCGGCGCGCAGCTCAAGCACACCTGCGCGCTCGCCCGCGACGGGCTGGCCCACCTCGGCCCGCACACCGGCGACCTGGAGGACGCCCGGACGCTCGCCGCCTTCGAACGCACCGCTGCGGACCTGGCCCGCTGGCTCGACGCCGAGCCTGCGTGGTGCGCGCACGATCTGCACCCGGGCTACCTGTCCACGCAGTACGCCCGGCGGTGGCCCGCCGCACACCGGATCGCCGTGCAGCACCACCACGCCCACGTCGCCGCCACCGCCGCGGAACACGGCGTCTCGACGCCGTTCGTCGGGGTGGCGCTCGACGGGCTGGGGCTCGGCGGCGACGGAACGTTCTGGGGTGGCGAAGTGCTGCTCGCCGGCTACCGGGACTTCCGGCGGTTCGCCCGGTTCGCCACCGCCCCGCTGCCGGGCGGTGCGGCCGCGGTTCGCCGCCCGGCCCGCATGGCGCTGGGGTACCTCTACGGCGCCGAATCGTTCGGCGACCCGGTGCCCGAGTACCTCGCCGGTCCTCTGCTGTCCCGAGTGGACAGTCAAGAACTCGCGGTCGTCCGCGCGATGATCGCGCGCGATCTCAACTGCCCGCGGGCCTCCAGCGCCGGACGGCTCTTCGACGCCGTCAGCGCCCTGCTCGGCCTTTGCGACGACAACAGCTACGAAGGCGAAGCCGCCATCCGCCTGGAAGCGGCGGCAGCGGGCCACTCCGCGCAGAGAGCCCTGGAGTGGGAATTGCACAAGCGGGACGACCTGTGGGTGTACGACCCGGTCCCCACCCTCCGCGACGTACTGCAGTCGGCGGCGGACGCACCGGCCGGGGAAGTGGCCGCGCGGTTCCACCGCACGATCGCCGAGGTCGTCGTCGCGCTCGCCGCGAAGGCCGCCGACGCCGCGGAGACCGACGTCGTCTGCCTCGGCGGCGGAGTCTTCCAGAACAGCTTGCTCACCGCGGGCGTGGTCGACAGGCTCACCGCCGCGGGCCTGCGGCCGCTCGTGGGTGAACACGTCCCGATGAACGACGGTGGCATCAGCTACGGCCAGGCGGCGATCGCCTGCGCCCGGATGAACGGGAGGTGAGCCCGGTGTGCCTCGGCGTGCCCGGCCGGATCGTCGCCCAGACCGGCAACGCGGACCTGCGGATGGGCACCGTCGACTTCGACGGCGTCCGACGGCCGGTCTGCCTCGCCTACACCCCCGAAGCCGAGGTGGGCGACTACGTGATCGTGCACGTCGGCTTCGCGATCAGCCAGGTCGACGAGGCTGAAGCCACGCGGACACTCGCCGTGCTCCGCGCTATCCCCGACGCGCTCGCGGGTGAGCTGGGCCCGGAGTTCGCGTCGTGAAATACCTCGACGAGTACCGCGACCCCGTCCTGGCCCGCCGGCTGCTGGCCGAGCTGCGGGCGACCGCCACCCGGCCGTGGGCGATCATGGAGGTCTGCGGCGGCCAGACGCACACGCTCGTCCGCCAAGGCATCGACGAGCTGCTGCCGGCCGGCATCCGGATGATCCACGGACCCGGCTGCCCGGTCTGCGTCACCCCACTCGCGACGATCGACGCCGCGGTCGCCATCGCGGCCCGCCCCGAGGTGATCTTCACGAGTTACGGCGACATGTTGCGCGTGCCCGGCACCGCGGGAGACCTGCTCGGGGTGAAGGCCCGCGGCGGCGACGTCCGCGTCGTCTACACCCCGCTCGACGCCGTCCGGATCGCCCGCGAACACCCGGACCGGCAGGTGGTCTTCTTCGCCGTCGGGTTCGAAACCACCGCGCCCGCCAACGCCATGGCCGTGCTGCACGCGGCCGCCACCGGCCTGCGGAACTTCTCCGTGCTGGTGAGCCACGTCCTGGTGCCGCCCGCGATCACGGCGATCCTGGACGCCCCCGACAACCAGGTACAGGCCTTCCTCGCCGCCGGGCACGTGTGCGCGGTGATGGGCTGGACCGAGTACGAACCGATCGCACAGCGCTACCAAGTACCCATCGTGGTCACCGGGTTCGAACCGCTGGACCTGCTCGAAGGGATCGTCATGGCGGTGCAGCAGCTCGAGTCGGGGCGCGCGGCGGTGGAAAACCAGTACGTACGAGCCGTCCGGCGCGAGGGCAACGCCGAAGCGCAGCACGCCGTACGGCGGGTTTTCCGGGTCGGCGAGCGGACCTGGCGCGGCATCGGCCCGATCCCGGCGAGCGGGCTGGCGTTGACCCCCGAATTCGCCGCTTTCGATGCCGAAGCCCGCTTCCCCGCCACCGGGACGCCCGCCGTCGAGCACCCGGACTGCATCGCCGGACGGATCCTGCGCGGCACCGCGATCCCCACCGACTGCCCCGCCTACGGCACCCGCTGCACACCACTCACCCCGCTCGGCGCGCCGATGGTGTCCACCGAAGGCACGTGCGCGGCGTTCCACCACGCGGGCCGCCGGAAGTCCACTGTGGAGGCACGATGACCACCATCGACCCCGACCGGCTCACCTGTCCGCTGCCCGGCACCGAAACCGAACGCGTCCTGCTCGGCCACGGATCCGGTGGCCGGCTGATGGCCGACCTGATCACCACCGTGATCGCCGGCGAGCTGGGTGAGCCCGGCCCGCTCGAGGATGCCGCGCTGGTCGGCGCTGACCTGGTCGTCAGCACGGACGGGTTCGTGGTCACGCCCCGCTTCTTCCCCGGCGGCGACATCGGCTCGCTGGCGGTGTACGGCACGGTGAACGACCTCGCGATGCGCGGCGCCCGGCCGGTCGCGCTGACGCTCGCGTACGTGCTCGAGGAAGGCCTGCCGCTCGCCGAGCTGCGCGAGATCACGGCCTCGGTGGCCGCCGCGGCGCGTGCCTGCGGCGTTCGCGTCGTCACCGGCGACACGAAGGTGGTCGGCCGCGGCGCGGCCGACGGCTGCTACCTCACGACCACCGGCATCGGCAGGCGGCTGCCGCTCGCGACGCCCACGGCGGCGGGCGGCCGGCCCGGCGACGTGGTCCTGCTGTCCGGGCCGATCGGCGCGCACGGCACCGCGATCCTCAGCGTCCGCGAAGGCCTCGGCTTCGAGTCGGACATCAGTTCGGACAGCCGCCCGCTGCACCGGCTCGTCGCGGCGATGATCGACGCGGGCGGCCACGAGGTCCACGCCCTGCGCGACCCGACAAGGGGCGGCCTCGCCTCGGCGCTGAACGAACTCGCCGACGCCTCCGACGTGACAGTGGAAATCGACGAGCACGAACTCCCGGTGCCGACCGCGGTGGCTTCGGCGTGCGAGCTGCTCGGCCTCGATCCCCTGCACGTGGCCAACGAAGGCTGCCTGGTCGCGTTCGTCGCCCCGGCGGTCGTCGACGCCGTCCTGGCGGCGATGCGCGCGGACCCGGCCGGCCGCGAGGCACGGGTGATCGGCACAGTCGGGCCAGCCGGCGGCCCGGCCCGCGTCGTCGCCCGCACCCTCGTCGGCTCGACCCGGGTGGTCGACATGCTGATCGGCGAGCAGCTGCCCCGGATCTGCTGATCCCCGGTCGATGGACTTCGGTCCCGCGGCCCGGTGACCTCATCCCCTGCGCCCACGGCCGCTACCGGACTCAGGATTCGCTGGTCCGCTCGATCCCGCCAGCCCAGGACGCCGCCCATGAGCACCTCGCAGATCCGCGCGTTGAGCCACGACCGTTGCCGCGCGCTGCTCGCCTCGGTCCCGCTCGGCCGGGTCGCCTTCGTCCGCGACGGGCGGCCGGTGATCCGGCCGGTCAACTTCACCGTCACTGGCGACGCCGTCTGGCTGCGCTGCGGCCGGAACTCCTGGGCCGACCGGATCGCCGGCCAGGCGGTCACCTTCGAAGCCGACGCCTACGACGCCGGCGACCACACCGGCTGGAGCGTGATCGTCACCGGCGTGGCCGGCCTGGTCACCGACGTCGAGACCGTCGCGGCCCAGTTCGGCCCCGGCCTGCGTTCATGGGCTCCGCCGCCGCGGGACCGGCTGCTGCGGATCAGCCTCGACCGGATCGACGGGCGGCGGATCGCCCTGCGGCCGGACGCGGACGATGCGACCGAATCGGGCCTGCCGTGAACCGCCGTCGCGGGGCGTCCGCCGTCCTGGCCGTCGCGCTGGGCCTGGTCCTGGCCGCCTGCGCCCCGGCCGCGAACACGTTCGCCGAGACCGCTGCCCGGCCCGGCTTCTGGCTCGGGCTGTGGCACGGCTTCATCTGCCCGATCACCTTCCTGGTCTCCCTGTTCAACGACCACGTGGGCGTCTACGAGGTCCGCAACGACGGGCACTGGTACGACTTCGGGTTCGTGTTCGGCATCCTGATCGCAGCGACCGTGTTCCACAGTCCCCGCTACGCTCGCTCGCGACCGGGACGGCGCAAGAGCTAGCGGCTCACCTCTGGCCGCCGGATGGTCTCCCCGCCCTTGTGGTGGCGAGTCCGGCCGTACTTGCTCTCGAGCGCGCTTTCCAGCTTGTGCGCGGCGCCCTGGCACGCCTCGAGCACCGAACCCGCTTCGTTCGTGACGACAACGGGTGCGTGCCCGGCAGGACGTGCTTCGAGCACACACCGCCGGTGCCGGCCGCCGAGGTTCGGGTCGCCACTGAGGTGGACCTGCAGGATGCCGATCTCCCCGGCGAACCGCGCCAGTGCTGTGGCGAACTCGCCTTCGAGCCGCTGGGCCAGATCTTCGCCGCCGTGGACGTTCTTGCTGGTGTTGATCCGGATCTCCATGCCCCCGATCGTGTTCATCACACACGTGCTCTCCCAGGTCCGGAAGTCCTCTGCCGAGAGGACCAAAGGCGACCGTGGTGATGGTGACCCGAAGTCCCCCGATGCGAGGCCCTCCGGCTCTCCCGGCGCCCCGCGGCCCGGTGCCACGGTGGGATCGGAGGCGAACCGATGGACCGACGAATCCCGGACACGGCCACCGTGGAGGCCGCGGTGGCTCTCGCACTGCGTGCCCCGTCCGCCCGCAACACCCAGCCGTGGTGCTGGCGGATCGGGTACAGCACCCTGCACCTCTTCGCCGACCAGGACCGCCCGCTGCCGGAGCCCGGCCCCGGAGAACGGGACATGCTGCTCGGCTGCGGCGCGGCCCTGCACCACGTCCGGGTGGCCTTCGCCGCGCTGGGCTGGGGCACCGACGTACGGCGGCTGCCGGACCCGGACGATCCCGCGCACCTGGCCGTGGTGACCCCGCACCCCGCCGGGCGGCCGACGGAGGAGATGACCGCGCTGGCGGCGGCCATCCCCCGCCGTCGCACCGACCGGCGCCCGCCCGCGGCGTGGCCGGTGCCCCGCGACCACCTGGACGCACTGGCTCGCGCGGCGGCCCGCGAAGACGCCCGGCTGCACGTGGTGACCGGTGCTGTCCGCGGGCCGGTCCCGGATCGTCAGCCGGGGACCGTCCTCACCCGGCCGCCGGCTCTCGAAGCAGGCGGCGAAGTGCTCGTACTGGCCACGGCGAACGACGACCGGATGGCGCTGTTGCGCGCGGGCGAGGCGACCAGCGCGGTGCTGCTGTCCGCGACGGCGCTCGGGCTCGCGTCCTGTCCCCTCACCGGTCCGTGGGGCAGCTGCGAGGCGCATCCCCCGGTCTTGCTGCGGGTCGGATGGGCACCACCCGGGTCCGAACCCCTGCCGCCGACGCCGCGGCGCCACCTGGGACATGTCCTGGAGCCCCTCCAGGCACCGCCCAAGTACCACCACCAGCTTGACACCACCTGACGGGCAAGGAGGACGACAATGTCCACAAAGGACCGAATGTCCGGGACAAGCCCGCGTCGCTCGGTGAAAGACCGCGTGCGCTTGTTCAACAAGCACGTCCTCAACCCCGCCATGCTCCTGCTGGCCGGCCGCAAGCACTGGTACGCGTCGGCACTCGAGCACGTCGGGCGCAAGTCGGGCCGCACCTACACGACACCCGTGGTGGCCGGCCGCGTGCCCGGCGGGTTCGTCGTGCCCCTGCCGTACGGCACCGAGGTCGACTGGCTGCGCAACGTCCTCGCCGCAGGGACGGCGACTCTTCGGTCGGGCGGGGTCACGTACGTGGTGACGGAGCCCCGGATCATCGACGCGGCCGAGGCCTTCACCCAGGTCTCCCCCGCCTACGCCCAAGCCTGGTGCCGCTTCGGCATCGCCCGCTACCTCAGGGTCACGGCCGGCGACGGGAGGGGCGAGTGAGATGGGCTTCCTCCACCACGATCGCGACCCCGGTCCCGCCCGCGCGGGCGGGTTCCCCAGCGGCCTGCGCGTGCGCGCCCACGGCGGCCGGTTCGACGGGCGGACCGGCGTCGTGGTCGGCCGGACACCCGATCTCCGTCCGGGCTCGGTCTGGGTCGAGTTCACGCCGGGCCATCCCCGGCTCGTCCCGGGGTACCGGCTCGACGTCTCCGATCGGGAAGACTGAACCACCCAGGTCGATGAAGGAGGGGAACGCGATGCTCGGGACCACCGCGGCCGGCGAGCCGTCACCGGAGGCACGACGGCGTGCGACCCGCACGGTGAAGCGGCACGCACGCGACGGTGAGGACGAAGCGGAGCTTCTGGCGATGCTCGGGTTGGACCACACCGCCGCGCCGCCGTCCGCACCGCACCGGCCACACGGCCCGCTCACGGCGGCCGAGCTGCGCGAGCTGCTCGCACCGTTCGCCGCGGGGCGCGCCGGCCAGGTTCCCGCACCACCGCCTCCCCGGTAAGGGACGACGTTGTTCCTGCTGGACAAGGACTTTCCGCTCTACGTCCCGCCGGTATCGCGGACGAACATGGATGGTGAGGGAGCCGCCCGCGGCCCCGCAGATCCCGCAGCGGGCGCTCTCCCTCCAGAACGGTGGTGGTGGTCCAGGAGCGGCCTCCCCTCCCCGCCGCCCGATCATCACCACCGTTTCCGACGGTGATCCGGCCTCGCACCCGCCATCGGCGGAGCAGCCTCACACGAGGCCCAAAGTCCCGCGACCGGCAACCCTGTGGCCCTGCCCGTGCCGTCTCGCAACGGCGAAACTGCGGTGATGACGGGAAAGTCGCCGGTGCCGGAAGCACTGCACCGGCTGGTCGAAGAGGCGGTGCTGTCGCCGGAGCAGGCCGCCGAAGTCGAACGCGCGCTGCGAGAAGCCGAGTCGGCGCGCGGGCCGCGGATCCCGTGGGCGGAGGTCGCCGGCTACCTCGGTGGTGGGCTGGCGCTCGTCGGCGCGGTGCTCCTGGTGGCCACGTCGTGGGCCGGCTGGACCGAGCCGGCCCGGACGGCGGTCGCCGGCACCGCCACAATGCTTCTGCTCACCAGCGGAGTCATTGCGGCACAAGGGTTCTCGGGCCTGCTGACGGCCCGGCGCCGGCCGCCGTCGGCGCGGCTGCGGGTCGCCGCGACCCTGATCGCCCTGGCCGCGGGCACCACCGCGATCACCGTCGTGGTCGCGTTGCCCGACGATGCCGGGAGCGCCGGTGCCGCACTCGCCTGCGGCAGCGGGGCGGTGCTCGCCATCACGGGTTACCTGCTGCTCCCCTCCGTGACCGGCCTGCTCGCCGCCGCCGGCCTGGCCGTGGCCACGGTCCTCTCCGGCCTGGACGCGACCATCGGTCTCACCCCGGTGCGCGGCGGCCTGGCCGTGGCCGCGACCGGGCTCCTCATCGCGGGCCTCGCTCTGGCCGGCGCGCTCCCGCACCGGCTGATCGGCACCGCGCTGGGCACAGCGCTCGCGCTGTTCGGCGCGCAGCAGCCCCTGGGCGAGAGCGGCACCGCCGCCGTCGCCTACGTCCTGACCTTCGCGCTCGGCGCCGGTTTCCTGGCACTCCACTACTGGAAACGGAGCTGGCCGCTGCTGGTCTCCGGGATCCTCGGCGTCACCCTCGCCGTCCCGGAGACCGTCTGGGACCTCACCGACGGAGCCGCGGGCGGCGCGGTGATCGTCCTGACCGCCGGAGCGGTCCTGCTCGCCGCCAGCGGCGCCGGCTTCCGCCTCCGGCGCGGCCGCCGCCGGAACCCGACCGGAAAGGAAGACCGATGAACAATCCCGATGTCGAGAACCGCCGGACGGTCGACGCCGGACGGCTGTGGGCCGGCGGAGTGGCCGCCGCCATCGTGGCCGTCCTCGTGACGGTGGTGGGGATCCTCACCGCGCGAGGCATCGTGCACGTCCCGATTCTCGCGCCGAAGGGAGAAGGCACCTGGGGCGGCGCGAACACCCTGACCTACACCCTCAGCGCCGCCGCCGTCGCCCTGGCCGCGACCGGCCTGCTGCATCTGCTCCTCGTGACCACGCCCCGTGCCCTGGTCTTCTTCGGGTGGATCATGGTGCTGGTCACGGCGATCGGCGTGGTCATGCCGCTCAGCCTCGCCACCGGTCTCGACGCCCGGCTGACCACCGCGATCCTCAACCTCGTGATCGGCCTGTCCATCGTCTTCACCCTGTCGGGCGTGGCCCGCTCGGCCGCGCCCCGGGAATCGGACGTCTAGCGCAGACCGGGGAAGGAGCCATCACGATGCGGAAATCAGCTGCGATCCTCCTGGCCGTGGCGATCACGGCGGGAAGCGGCGGGTGCGGCGGCAATCCGGGTACCCCGGCTCCGGCCGTCACGACGCCGGCCTCGGTCACCGAACCACCGGCGACCGGGATCCCCGGTGCCGACGCCGTCGCCTACCTCGCCGCCATGACGCCCGCGGCGAACGCGGTCGGCACGGCGATCGCCGGCATCCCGGCCGAGTGCGGGCCGTCGAACGTGCCGGAGTGCCGGGACGCGCTCAGGAAGGTGCACGACGCCAATGCCGGTCTCGAAAAGGCGCTGGCCGGCCGGACCGTTCCCGGCTGCCTGCGCGAAGCCGACGCCGAAATGCACCGCTCGACCGAACTGATGGACCAGGGCATGCACGACTGGCTGAAGGCGATGGACGAGCAGGACTTCGCCGCCTTGAACAGGTTGGATCACGAACTCGGCCAAGCGAGCGCACACCAGGCTCGCGCGTTCGACCTCCTCACGCACAGCTCGTGCTGAGCGGCGACGCCGGGTTCCGGACACCGGCCGTCCGGGCTCATCGGTCAGGCGAGCCCGCGACGGCCGCCACCTCGGTGCGGCGGACGAGGTCGTCGGTCAGCCGCCGCAGCGCGGCCGACCGGTGGACCGCAGGTGGCTCGGGATCGCCGAGCCGCAGTGCGGCACCGGGCAGCGCGCGCAGGTCCTTCGCCAGCCGTTCACGAGCCGCGTGCAGGTCGTCGGCGACGAGCCGCCGTCCCGCGCGCATCACCGGGACGAGCAACGGTTCCCGGCCGGCCGGGCAGCGCTCCCCGCGCAGCGCGATCACGTCCGGCTCGTCCGGCCCACCACGGAACACCTGTTTCGCCCCCGGCGAAGAAACCTTGCCGGCGGACAGTTTCACCACGGGCCGGCCATCGTAGGCGACCAGCTTGTACGCGCTGTCCAGGAACGGCGCGTCGGCGGAGACGCCGACCTTCGTGCCGATCCCGAACGCGTCGATGGGCGCACCCGCACCGGTCAGCCGCGCGAGCGCGAACTCGTCCAGCCCACCACTGGCCATGATCCGCGCCCCCGGCAGGCCCGCCCGGTCCAGCAGCCCGCGCGCGGCGGCGGCCAGCTCGCCGAGGTCACCGGAGTCCAGCCGGATCCCGACCGCCGACTCCGGCAACCGCAGGTCCCGCGCCACGGCGATGGCCGCGCGGACACCGGCCAAGGTGTCGTAGGTGTCGACGAGGAACACCGCCGCCCCGGGGAAGTCCTCCGCGAAAGCCAGGAACGCCGCGTACTCCGACGGAAACGCCTGGACGTAGGAGTGCGCCATCGTCCCCACGGCCCGCAGCCCGAACCGCCGGGCGGAGGCCACGTGGCTGGTGCCGGTGAACCCGGCGATCGCGGTCGCGCGCGCCGTCGCGAATGCGGCGTCCAACCCGTGCGTGCGACGCGCGGCGAAGTCGACGAGATCGGCGCCGGGCGCGGCGACCCGGCAGCGCACGGCCTTCGCCGCGATCGCGCCCGCGCAGGTCGTGAAGTTCAGCAGCGCCGTCTCGACCAGCTGGGCCTCCGGCAGGGGCGCGGTGACTTCCAGCAGCGGCTCACCGGGGAAGACCACCCGGCCTTCCGGGATCGCGAGAACGTCGCCGGTGAACCTGATCCGGCTCAGGGCGAACAGATCCGCCGCCGGCAACCCGGTCACCTCACCCAGGTGAGCCAGGTCCGCTTCGCCGAACCGGAAGTGCTCGAGGAAGTCCAGGCACTCGTCGATCCCGGCACTCACCAGGAACCCCCGGCCGGGCGGGACCCGGCGGACGAAGAGGCTGAAGGTCGCCGGCCCCGTCATACCGCGGCGCAGGTAGCTCACGGCCATCCGGACCTCGTACAGATCGGTGTGCAGGCCGCCCGCCGGCCAGGTCACCGCAAGCCACCCGGCTCGTCCTCGAGCAGATCCGCCGGCTCGGGCTCCAGGATGTCACCCTGCCGGTGCCGCACCGACAGGTCGTCGACCTCGCACGTCACCCCGGCCAGTTCGCTCCAGTCGTCGACAACCGTGGCAGCGTCTTCTTCGGACTCGCACAGCTGCCGCTGCAGCAGCCTCCCGTCCTGGTAGACCCGGACCTCGATTTCCGTCATACCGGCACCCTGACCCCGAGGAGGGCCATCCCGCCAGGGAACAAAGTCCACGGTTCCGACGTCACCCGGCACCGGCGGATCGAACACCGGCCGAAATGCGCCGAGGCGGCTCGCCGCTCAGGTCCCGGCGTCCTCCGGCACGATCCGGAACACCGGGAGGTCCGCGGCGATCCGGGCGAACTCCTCGAGCGGGGCGTGCCGGTCGACGGCGATGTGGGCGCGCGCCCCCGGCGCGACGGCCAGGTACCGGCGAAGCACCGGCGGACGTTCCGCGGGCGCGAGCTCTTCCAGCCGCACGGCTTCACGGCGGCCGTGCCGGAGCACCACGTGGCCGCCGGCCGCTCGGACGTTGCGCACCCACTGGGTCCGGTCGCCGAGCATCGCCACGAGGTAGCGCTCTCCCTCGTGGTCGGCCACGACGAGCGGCACCCGGACCGGCCACCCGGTGAGCCGGCCGGGCACCTCCAGCGTCACGCCCCGCTTCGGCAGCAGGCCCGCGGCGAAGGCGAGGGCGTCACCGTGGTTCAGCACCCGCGCCACGCCGTGTGGCCGGGCACCGCGGTAGTGCCGGCGGGCCCAGCGGCCGACCGCGCCGTCCGAAGTCGTGTGGCGGCCATCGGCGAGGGACGCGGCGTCGTCCCGGATCGTGCGCAGGGTCGCCTGCATGACGAAGCGGACGAACGGCCGGACCAGCCACCAGTAGCGCGCGAACCGGCGTGCCGACACCGGATCGGTGGTGGCCGTCCGCGCTTCGCAGGTCACCAGCGTTCGCGACAGGCCGTAGGGCCGCACCGAGATCGCCGCGGTGATCCGGCCCCAGTCCGGCTCGGTGAACGCCGCGAACCCGGCGGGTGTCATCGCCCGCACGTCGTACCATTCGGCGCCGGGCTGCCAGAACCGCCCGACCGCACCCAGGACCACCTCGCGGCCCGGCGTCTCGCCCAGCCGCAGCCACCCCGGGAGTGCGGTGTCCCCGGCGAACGGCTTCAGCTGCGCCGGCGTGTTGCGCGCGAACACCGCCAAGTGCGTCAGCGGCGAGCGGACCCGCATCAGGTCCAGGTCGCGCACGGCCTGCCAAGTTTCGGCGAGGCCGGCGTCGGCGACGACGTGCTCGGTCAGGGTCACGTCGAAGCGGGGCAGGAACCGGTCGATCAGCAGGTCTTGGCCGGTGACAACGGAATCGGTCATGATCACACCTTTCACTCGACGGACGAGCCACCCACGGGTCCGGCCCGGACCAGATCCACCAGCCCGGTGACCAGCCCGAGCACGGATCCGGCGATCCCGATCGCCAGCACGACCCGGGCCGCCGTGGCCCAGTCGGACGACGTCGCGCCGAAGTCGAAGGGGAAGACCTGCCAGATCCGCACGAGGGCGACCAGGCCGGCGCCCGTGGTCACGAGGCCGTCGGCGGTGACGAGCCACTCGGGGTCGTGCCACAGGTGAACGAAGCCGGTGACCAGGCCGGCCACCAGCGCGACGTCGACGACTCCGACCACCGCGGCGAACCCGTCGGTGAGGAACGGCACGGCCGCCCAGCCAGGCCGCCCGTTGATCAAGGCGAGCAGGGCCCCGTTGACCACCACCCCGGCGAGGTACCCGGCGAGCCGGGTCCGCACGGGTGGTCGGCGGGTCCGCACGCCGGTCGTCATCGTGACCTCCGTTCACCGCCGATCGTCGTCCCCGCACGACTCCCCGCGGCAGAGTCTCCGGTCCACTGCGCCGGAGCCGAAAGAACTCACTTCAGCGGGATTCCCCGCACACCAGCGCCAGCTCCTCCGCCAGGCCGTCGAGGAGGACGTCGAGGTCCTGGCAGCGAGTGGCGTCGGCGAGCACCGAGATCACCAGGCTCCCGGCGTAGGTGAGCACTTCGAACACAACCGTCAGGTTCCCGCTTTCGCCGACGCTGAGCGGAATGGCCTCGCCGACCGGGACACCGCCGAACGTCACCGGCCCGGCCGGGCCGCGCACGTGGCTGACGAGCGTGTGCATCCGGTGCTGGTGGTTCATGTACCAGCGGTAGCCGCCGAGCGCGGCCAGCGACCGGAACAGCGGGCCCAGCACCGCGATCGGCGGCGGCCCCGCCGCGGCCGCTTTCGCGGCCCGGACCCCGGCCGCGGCGCGGGCGAGCCGCCCGGCCACGTCGCCGGTACCCGGGACGGTGACCAGCAGCGGGCTGACCGCGTTGCCGAGGTGCGGGGCGTCCGCCGCCACCCGGCCGGACACCGGCACGGCGATCGCGAACGTCCGGACGTCTTCCTGACGCGCCAGCAGCAGCCGGTGGAGCGCCCCGGCCACCGCGACCAGGACAGCGTCGTTGACCGAAGCTCCGTGCCGGTGCGCGGCGGCCCGAAGCCGCGCGAGATCGGCCCGGACGACCGCGAGCCGACGGCGGGGGCTCGCCGGCCCGAGCAGCGAGCAGGGTGTGGCGCGGGGCGGGTGCAGGCCGCCGGCGGCGGCGGTCGACGCACACAGGGCGCGCACGGCAGGCCGGAGCCTGCGCACCGACCGGGCCCGGCCGATCAGGGCGTCCCGGACCAGTGCCGCGGGGCCAGGCCGCGGCTGGGGGAACGGCACTGCCGCCGCCCCTGGGCCGCCGTCGACCAGCCGGGCCAGGACGGCGAGACCGCCGACCCCGTCCGCGAGCACGTGGTCGAGCACGACGACCAGCCCCGCTTCCCCACCGGCCAGCCCGGTGACGAACGTCGCCGACCACGGCGCGCCGTCTCGCGGCAACGGCGTGGAAACCAGTGAAAGCGCGGTGTCGAGAACGGCTTGCCGATCCCCCGGCGGCGCGCACACCGACGCCCGGACGTGCCGGCGAACGTCGAACCCGGGGTCGTCGACCCAGATCGGGCCGCCACCGCCCCACGGTGCCGGCACCAGCCGCCGGCGCAGGCGCGGGACCGCCGGTACCCGCTCGCCGATCAGCTGCCGCACCCGGGCGAGGTCGAGCCCGCCGGCCCGGCCGAGCAGCAGGAGAACACCGAACTGCACCGGCGCGGCACCGGTGCCCATCGCGAGGAAGGCACGGTCGGCAGGACTCGCACGGTCGACCTCGCTTCGGCTCATCACTCCAGCCGACCGCGCGATCCCGCAACGGCACAGGGCCGGAAGTCACCACCCGGACGGGCTGAAGGGGCCTTTCCGCTCACGCCTCGATCCGCCGCAGGCCGGCCAGCCCGGCCAGCAGGACCGCACCGCCGGCGCCGAGCAGCACCAGCCGGTTCGCCGGGATCCCCGGTGGCACCGCGCGGAGGCCGGCGAGCACACTGGCGACGGCGATCGAGACGAGCAGGGCGAGGCGACCGCCGGCCTCGACGAAGCCGAACACCCGGCCACGCAGGCCGTCGCCGACCTCGCCGCCCAGCAGCGTCCAGCCGGCCAGGAAGGCCATCCCGGCGCCGGCACCCGTGCCGACGCAGGCGGCCGCGGACGTGCCGAGGTCCGGGGCGAGGGCGAGCACGACGACCGAGAACCCGGCCAGTGCGATCGACAGCGCGAACCAGCGGCGACGCGAGAGACCGTGCACGACCAGCGGACCGACGGCGACACCCAAGGCCATCCCGGCGAACAAGGCCGCGAACAGCAGGGTGAACGCCACGTCGCCATCGCCGTCACCGACGGACCGGGCGTAGCGCTGGGCGGCCCCGATCACCGCTCCGGCTCCGGCGAAGGCGACCAGGATCCCGATGACGGTCCCGCGCACCGAAGGGGTGCGGCGCACGTACCCCCACGCCTCACCCAGCTCGCGCCGGAGACCGGCGTGGGCCGGGTGCCTGCCCCGCCCGCTCAGCTCACGCACCCCGACGGCGAGCACGCCGGCGTTCACCAGGAACGTCGCGGCGTTCAGGTACAGCGCGACGGCGACCGGGGCCGCGAGGCCGTACAGGGCGGCCATGACCAGTGCGGAGACGACCGGCGTGACGCCGTACGTGGTCGCCAGGGACAGGCGGTTGGCCGCCTCCAGGTGACCAGGCGGCACCAGCGTGGGCACCGCGGCGTCCCGGGCGGGCGACCACACCATGGCCAGGGCTTCGATGCCGAAGGTGGCCGCCGCCGCCCAAGCGACGACCACTCCGGGATCGGCCACGAACAGCCCGGCCGTCGGGATCGAGGCGAAGAGCAGGAACCGCCCGAGATCGCAGCCGATCATCGTGTGCCGGCGGTCGAACCGGTCGGCCGCCACCCCGGCCACCGGGCCGAGCAGCAGGGCGGGCAGCAGCCGCACGGCCATCACCCCGCCGAAGGCGGCCCCCTGGGCCATCGGGCCGCTGAATCGCGCGGCGGCGAACGTCGAGGTGGCGAGCAGGCCGAGCCAGTCCCCGGCGGAGGACACCGCGAGCACGAGCCACAACCGCCGAAACGGCCGGATCCGCAGCACGTCGGCCACGGTGGCGGTCGTCGCCATGCGTGGCCTCCTTCCCCGTTCCCCGCGGCCCGAGTCAACGCCGCACCCGGCGGGCTCACCAGGACCGTCGGTCCCCCGGCTCGCGGACCTTCGGCCCTCCCGGCACTGCGCCGCCGAGCCGATGCTGGGCCGATGACGCAGCAGGCAGCGCTCTCCGCCCGCACCGCGACGGGCGGTGTCCTGGCCGCGACCGGGCTGAGCAAGCGCTTCGGCGACCGGGTCGCCGTCGACGACGTCTCCTTCGCCGTCTCGGCCGGCGAAACCTACGGGCTGCTCGGCCCGAACGGCGCCGGGAAGACCACGACCATCCGGCTGGTGTGCGGCCTGCTGCGCGCCGACGCCGGCCACGTCGCCGTCGGGGGCGCGACGGTGAACCCGGCCTCGACCGCGGGTCGCGGCCTGATCGGCTACGTGCCCCAGGACATCGCGCTGTACCCCGATCTGACCGCCCGCGAAAACCTCGCCTTCTTCGGACGGCTGTACCGGCTGCGCGGCAAAGCGCTCCGGGCCCGGATCGACGAAGTCCTCGACCTGATCGGGCTCGCCGAGAGGGCGAAGGACAAGGTGGAGTCGTTCTCCGGCGGCATGCGCCGCCGGCTCAACATCGGCGCCGGGCTCCTGCACCGGCCGACGCTGCTGGTGCTCGACGAGCCGACCGTCGGCGTGGACCCGCAGAGCCGGCACGCGATCATGGAGAGCGTCCACCGCTTCGGCGCCGGGGGGATGGCCGTGCTCTACACCACCCATGACATGGCCGAGGCCGAACGGCTCTGCCACCGCGTCGGGATCATCGACCACGGCAGGCTGGTCGCCGAAGGCACCCGGCGCGAGCTGGTCGACCGGCTCGGCGAACGGGACCGGATCACCCTGGCCGCGACCGGCGACCTCGCCGCGTTCGCCGCGCTGTGCCGGGACCTGCCCGGCGTCGAGGGCGCCGACGTCACCGGGACCGAGGTGCACCTGCTCGGGCACGGCGGACGGCGGCTGCTGCCCGCCGCGCTCGCCGCGGCCGAGCGGGCGGGTGCGGTCGTCCGGTCGGCCGAGGTGGCCGAACCGGACCTGGAAGCGGTGTTCCTGCACCTCACCGGCACGGCGCTGCGGGACTGACCATGTGGCCCGTCTTCGTCATCGCCGCCAAGGACCTGCGCCAGCGCGCCCGGGACCGGTCCGCCTGGGTGCTCGGCTTCCTGGCCCCGCTGGCGATCGCCGGTCTGGTCAGCATCGCCTTCGGCGGTGCCGAAACCTTCCACGCCGAGGTCGCCGTCGTCGACGAGGACCACGGCGTTCTCGCGCAGGCCTTCACATCCTTCCTGACCGGCCCCGAACTCGCCGGAGTGCTCACCGTGACCCCAGTAGCCGACGCCGCCGACGCCCGCGCCCGGGTGGACCGCGGGGACGCCGGTGCGGGCGTGGTGATCCCCGCCGGCTTCTCCGCCGCGGCCCACGGCGGGACCCCGCCACCGGTGACCGTGCTGACCACTGTGGACGGCCCGGTGGCCGGGCAGGTGGTGCGCTCGGTCGCGGAGTCGTTCGCCGCTCAGCTCGACGCCGACCGCCTGTCCGTGGCGACCGCGGCCGCCGCCGGCGCGCCCACCGGCGACCTCGCCGCCCGCGCGGCCGCCCTGCGGCTGCCCGAGCAGGTCGTCCGGCAGGCGTCGGGCACCCGCCCGATCTCCGGTGTCGGCTACTTCGCCCCGGCGATGGGCATCTTCTTCCTGTTCTTCGCCATGGGGTTCGCGGCGCGGGGGTACTTCCTCGAACGGCGGGACGGCACCCTCGACCGGATCGCCGTCGCCCCGGTGGGCCGGTGGGCCGTGCTCGCCGGCAAGTCGCTCGCCACTTTCGCCTACAGCGTCGCCGGTCTCGGCACCGTGTACCTGGTCACGTCGCTTGTCTTCGGCACCGACTGGGGACCGGTGCCCGCCGTCGCCGCGTTGATCCTCGCCGTCGCGCTGAGCGTCGCCTGCCTGACCGCGTTCGTCATCTCGGTGTCACGCTCCGAGCGCCAGGCCGACAGCCTCGCGGCGATGCTCACCTTCGGCCTGGTGCTCGTCGGCGGGCATTTCGTGTTCGCCGGTGCCGCGCCGCCGCTGGTGCGCACGGTGGCACTGTTCACCCCCAACGGCTGGGCGTTGCGCGGCTTCACCGACCTGGCCGGCGGCGCCCCGGGCACCAGTGTGATCGTGCCGGTACTGGCGATCCTCGCGTTCTGCGCGGCGCTCACCGCCCTGACCGGCGTCCTGAGGAAGCTGGAGGCACGCCGATGAGCGTTCTCACCATCGCCGGCGCCTCCCTGAAACGAATGCTGCGCGACCGGGTCGCCGCCTTCTTCATGGTGCTGCTGCCGCTGGTCGTGATCCTCGTCATCGGCGCGACCGTCGGCGGGCAGAGCGCACCCCGGCTCGGCGTCGTCCCGGCGCCGGGCCCGCTCGCGGCCGAGCTCGTGGGAGATCTCGGCAGCGCCGGAGGACTGCGCACCACGGTGTTCGACGGCGAACCGGCCGCGAGGGACGCGTTGCGCCGCAACGAGGTCGATGCCGTTCTCCTCATCCCGGCGCAGTTCGACGCGACACTGGCAAGTGGCCGGGACATCCGGCTGCCCCTGCTGGCCGGCGGACTCACCGGCAGCGGACAAGCCGCGTGGCAGGCGGTCTCCGCCGCCGTCGCCCGCCACGCGAAAACCGTGCAGGCCGCCGCGTTCGCCGCGAGGGAGGCCGGTGGCGACCTCGCCGGCCGCCTGCCGCTCGCCACCGCGATGGAACGCATGGTGCCGGAGGTGTCGGTGACCGGTGAAGTGGTGAACGGCTCGAGCGACATCCTGCCCGCCGGGTTCACCTACAGCGCGCCGACCATGCTGGTGCTGTTCGTCTTCGTCAATTCGGTCGCCGCCGGCGCGGCGCTGGTGGAGAACCGACGGCTCGGGATCCACACCCGCGTGCTGGCCGCGCCGGTGCGCGCCCGCGACATCGTCCTCGGCGAGTCGCTGTACTACCTCGGCCTCGCGCTGCTGCAGTCGGCACTGATCGTCGGGGCGGGCGCGGCGCTGTTCGGCGTGCGCTGGGGCGACCCGGTCGCCGCGGCGGCGCTGGTCCTCACCTGGGCGGTGGTGGGTACCGGCGCCGGGATGTTCGCCGGAACGCTCTTCCGCACGCCCGAACAGGCGGCCGCGCTCGGCACGACGTCCGGCGTGGCCCTCGGCATGCTCGGCGGCTGCATGTGGCCCCTGGAGATCGTGCCGGACGCGGTGCGCGCGCTGGGCCACCTCACCCCGCAGGCCTGGGCGGTCGACGCGTGGACGACGCTGCTCTCCCGCGGCGGCGGCCTCGCCGACATCCTCCGGCCCCTCGGGGTACTGGCCACGTTCGCGGTGGCGCTGCTGGCCGCGGCCTCGTGGCGGCTGAACCGCACGCTGACCGCCTGAGGTGCCGTCATCTTTCGACCCGGCGCAGCCGCCACCAGGTCAGGGCCAGGCTCACCAGAAGCACACTGCTCATGACCGCGACGGCGCCACCGTCCCAGCCCCGTCCCAGCCAGGGATCCCGCAGGACGGCACTGGCGTAGGTCAACGGAACGGCGTCCGCCAGCGTGGACATCGCCCCGGGCAGCACCTCCCGCGGCGGACCCGCCCCACCGAGCATGAGGAACACGAAGAACAGCAGCACTCCCAGGCCCTGCGCGGCCCGGGCGGTCGGCAGGGTCACGCCGAGGAACGCGCCCAGCGCCGCGAACGCGGCGGTGATCAACAGGAACCCGGCCGCCACGCCGGCCCAGTCGTGCGGCAGCACGCCGTGGTAGCCGACCGTGGACAGCGTGGTCAGCAGTACCGCGCCCACGGTTCCGGTCACCGTCGCGATGATCATGTGTGCACCCAGCAGGGCCACCGGGGACAAGGCGGACGCGCGGAACCGGCGCAGCACCCCGTGCTCGCGGTACCCGGCCAAGTGCACCGGCACGGACAGCACCCCCACCGTCGCAACCACCAAGGCCACGTAGGCGGGGGTGTAGAAGTCGACCGCGCCCACTCCCTCGTACACCGACGGCGCCGGCTGGTTGCCGAACACACCGTTGAGGACGTACAGCACGATCAGCGGCAGCACGAGCACGAACACCACCGTGATCGGCTCCCGCGCGAACAGCTTCAGTTCGATCCAGGTGATTTCCCGCAGGACACGCACGAGCCTTCACTCCTTTCCCGCTCTGCGCGGAGCTGGGGCGGCACCACCGGTCAGGGCCAGGTAAGCGTCTTCCAGCGAAGGCAGTTCCACGCGCAAGTCGGCCGGTTCCTCGTGATGGACCGCCAGTGCGTGCGCGACCCTGACCAGCAACGGTCCGGTCCCGGCCACTTCGACCTGGTCGCCCGTCCGTGACAGCCGGGCAACGCCCGGCACGCCGCGCAGGTAGTCCAGGCCGTCCGGGCCGCCCGCGGTGAACCGGACGATGCTGCCGTGGGTCCGGGCCGCCACGAGTTCCGCCGGTGTGCCCGTGGCCACGACCCGGCCCGCGGACAGCACCATGATCCGGTCGCACAGCCGGGCCGCCTCGTCCATGAAGTGCGTCACCAGCACCACCGCCGTACCCCGTTCACGGACCGCTGCGACCAGGTCCCACGCCACCCGCCGGGCCGCCGGGTCCAGCCCGGTGGTCATCTCGTCCAGGAACACCACCTTCGGCTCGTTGACCAACGCCAGCGCCACGAACAGCCGTTGCCGCTGACCGCCGGACAGATCACCGAACGCCGTGTTGCGCTGCGGCCCCAGCCCCCAGTCGTCGAGTAGCCGCTCCCACGGCGGTCCCTGCGGGGACAGCACCGAGAACAGCCGCAGCGCCTCCCACACCTTGATCCGGTCCGGCAGCGCGGAATCCTGCAGCTGACTGCCGACCAGACGGCGCACCCTCGGCGCATCGCGCCGAGGATCGGAGCCGAAGATGTCGATCTCGCCACGATCGGCCCGGCGCAGGCCCTGCACGCACTCCACGGTCGTCGTCTTCCCGGAGCCGTTCGGTCCGAGCAGGCCGACGATCTCTCCCGCACCCACTTCGAAGCTCACGTCGTCCACGGCCACGACGTCGCCGTATTGCTTGCGCAGCCCGTTCACCCGCACCGCGGCACCCATACCGATCACCTCGCTTCCGGGGCGGCCGCGGACCGCCTGGTCCGGGCGGAATGGACCGCGACCAGCGTGCCGGTCACGGTGAGAACGAGCCAGGTGACCAAGACGGCGGCCACCTCGTAGTGGACATCCAGGTCCGCGCGGTAGATCGAGACAAGGACCACCAGCAGGGCGACGCTCAGCGCGCCACCTATCCCGAGCACCCGGCCGACCACCCGCGGCGCCCGTGCCCGGTGCTGCGCCAGCGCGACACCGAGGAGCAGCATCGCCCCACCGAGCAGCGCGTAGCCGATGTTCTCCAGCGCGATGAACAAGCCGTGCGGGTTGTACTGCGACCACAGCGTCAGCCCGTCGGTCTGCCCCGCCAGCAGAGCCGGCTGGACAACGGAGAGCTGGACGCCGTAGTCGACCACGAGGACCGCCGCGCCGATCGCGGTCGAGCACACCGACACCACGGCGAGGAGGCCGTGGCCGGACGGAGCCCACCGGGCCAGGCACACCACGAACACCACAACCAGCAGCGCCAACGCGAGTCCCGGATACATCCACCAGTAGTCCCGCGGCACGAACGCGGCCACGTCGGTGTACGGGTAGGCCACGCACGGGCCGCGGCAGAAGACACCGGACCGGGGCGGTGTCGTGATCCCGGCCACCAACGTGACCACGCTCAGCAACGCCGTCCCCACCCCGACCGGCGACGCGGCCCGGCACAGGTGAACGTCCCCGGAGCCGTCGGCCGGCTCGCTGTCCTCATCCCTGGATCCCGGCGGTTTCCGGACTGCCATGGCGCCATCCCCTCGACTTCGTCGCCCACCCACGATGCGCCCGGCGACCCGTCGCCGCGAGAGCCGAAAGTCCCCGTCCCATCGCGACCACCACGGTTCGCCACCGCGCACCGGCCACCACGTCCAGCGCGACGACGTCGGGGCGGCTTCCGGCGTGCTGACCGAGCCGCTGACGACTCCGGAAGCGCGTGAAGGACTTTGTGCCACCGAAGGCCGTGACTTCCTGCCCTGCTCGGTCCGATCGCCGGCCGGACAAGGTGGTGGGACGGCCGACGGCGGGAGGCGAAGGATGCGGTTCCGGAACCGGCGGGAAGCCGGCCAGACCCTGGCGGCGCGGTTGCACTACCTGCGCGGGCACGAACCGGTCGTCCTCGGCCTGCCCCACGGCGGCGTCGCCGTCGCCCGCGAGGTCGCCGACGCGCTGCACGCCCCGCTGGACGCGCTGCTGGTGCACAAGCTCATCGCGCCTCGGCGCCCGCACCTCGTCATCGGCGCGATCGGCGAGCCGGACGTCGTCGTGAGCAACCCGGCCACCATCCGGGCGCTCAAGGTCACGCCGGCCGAGTTCGGCCGGGTCGCCCGCTCGGCGAAGGCCGAACTCGCCCGGCGAACCGCTCGCTACCACCCGGACGGCCCGCCCATGCGGGTCGCCGGGCGGACCGTCGTCCTGGTGGACGAAGGCATCGCGACCGGCGCCACCGCGCGTGCGGCGATCCGGGTGCTGCGGGCCAGGGAGGCCGGCCGGATCGTCCTCGCCGTTCCGGTCGCGCCCCTCGATGTCCTGCATTCGCTCGCCACGGGCGTCGCCCAGACTCTCTGCCCTGTCCCGCTGCGACGCAAGAGCCCCGTCGGCGACTGGTACACCGACTTCGACCAAGTCGACGACACCGAGGTCCTCGCCCTGCTGGCACGGGAGCCGGCCGGGACCGGAACGACCCGGCCTTGAGGCCGCAGCCACGGCCGAATGCCGAGGCCACTCGCGGAGGTGACCAGTCCACCGGGAGCCGGCACGCGGTGGGCGCCGTCCTTCGATCCGAGGTCCTCCTGCCCCTGCTCGCGAGACCTTTTCCCCTGGCCGCCCGGGTCCCGCGGGGGTGTAATCGGGAAGTCCGGCCAAGGTTCGGGAAGGGAGCACACCGTGTCCACAAAGGAGCCTGCACGGACGGCGAACCGGCACCGCTCGGCGAAAGACACCGTCAGGCAGTTCAACAAACGCGTCCTCAACCCGGTGATGCTGCTGCTGGCCGGGCGCAAGCACTGGTACGCCTCGGCTCTCGAGCACGTCGGGCGCCGCTCGGGCCGCCGGTACACCACACCGGTGGTCGCCGGCCGTACCCCGGACGGCGGCTTCATCGTGCCGCTGCCCTACGGCACCGAGGTCGACTGGTTGCGCAACGTCCTCGCTGAGGGAACGGCCACCCTGCGGTCCCGGGGTGTCACCTACCACGTCACCGACCCGCGGGTCGTCGACGCCGACGCGGCGTTCACCCAGGTCGCGCCGAAGTACGCCCAGGCGTGGTGCCGGTTCGGCATCACCCGCTACCTGAAGCTCTCGATCGGCCGGGAGCACTGATGTGATCCGCAACCGCCGGAGGAGGTGGGCCGTGCTCGCCACGCTGGCGGCGTACTCGTGGTCGCCGGGGCGCTCGTGATCGCGGTCCTCCTGGACCGCACGGCCACCCCCGCCGGACCGCCGGCCACCCCCGCCACCGCCTCGTCCGCCTCGACTCCGATGATGACCGTGCAGGTCTTCTCCGACGCGGGCCGGCCCGCGTCGAACCGGTGAACCGCACCGTGCCGTTGAAGCAGCTCCTGGGCACCGGCACCCGGACCGGGGACCTGGACACCTTCACGTGGACCTACCGTGACGAACCACTCTTGAGCCACCTCGGCGTCACTGCCACCGGCCAGGCGGAACGGCCGAGTCGACGCCGTTCGGCCTCTACCACGACTGACAACCCGGCGAACGCAAGGAGAACGGCGATGAGCGACACCATCACCCGGCGGATCCCACCACAACGGCTGATCACCGCCATGAACCCCCTGGTACGAGCGATCGCAGGCTCGCGCCTGCACCGCCTGCTCGACGCGAACGTGCTGATCCTGCACCTCACGGGCCGGCGCACCGGGCGGCACTACGACATCCCGGTCGGTTTCGCCGACCTCGATGACGCCCTGCTGATCGTCACCCAGCACCCGTGGCGAGCCAACCTGCGGGACACCACCGAGGTGATAGTGACCCACCAGGGGTTCACCCGGCAGATGCACGCCCAGCTCGAGGAAGAACCGTCCACAGTGGCCACCCAGTTGGGTAAGGCGATCGCGCAGCTCGGCCGCACGGACGCGCAGCGTCGCTTCGGCCTGGCCCTGCCGGCTCACCGGGACCCGGACCCTGCCGAGCTCGAGGCGGCCGTCCGCGAGTACTCCCTGGCGACGATCACCCTGCGAAAAACCTGAGCGGTTGCCGAGGCGAAAGCCCGTCACGCCACCTTGGTCGTGGTGCACGCGTCGGCCGAGGACGTCCGCATCGAGCGGGTCGCGGTCCGCGGTCATCCCCGCCGCGAGCTGATCGAGCACAGTACCGGCGCCCAGCTCGTCGTGCTCGGCGACCGGGGCCGCGGCAGCTTCCTCGGCCAGGCGCTGCTGCACAACGCCGCCTGCCCGGCGTACCTGGCGCGCACCACCTCCTGACGGCCGAAAGTCCTCACCCTCCTGGGCCTTCGCCCCATCGAAACCGAGACCTCCAGTCCCACGAAACCGGGGCGGTCGGGCCCTCGTCGCCCGGCCCTGACCGGGGGAGTCTGAATCCTGACGAAAGTGAGGCACGCCATGGACAGCCACTCCTCCCGCGGATTCGCCCCGGCGGTCACTGCCGAGCCGACGTCCCCGCGCCGCAACCGCCGCGACCGGCTCGCGCTGCGGCCCGCCGACTTCGTCGACCCCCGCTACGCCGACATCACCGACCGGCGTCTGGCCATCGCGCTCACCGGCGAAGACCAGTCCGAAGAGGACGGCCTCAACCCGCTGGAGCGCGTCACCTGCCGCACCCACCGCCGCTGGCTGCACGACTGCGTCGCCTCACCGCTGCACGTCGTCATCACCACCGGCACCCGCTGGTGCCGCGCCTGCGAATGCGCCCTGAACATCGCGATCGACCAGCTGGCCGGCGACGTCTCGGTCCACTGCCCGTCCTGCG
>NZ_JBFACT010000075.1:0-39524 GCF_040640995.1 Amycolatopsis sp. NPDC021455
CCGCGTCAAGGCGGGAAAGCGTGCCTTGACCCGGCACTACCGGCCGTGTTCTGGCTTCGTATCGGGGCGGCGGGGAGGGGTCTGGGTGGTGTGCCGGTCATGCCTCAGCGTGCGGTTCACGACGGTTCGGTACCGGAAAAGGGCAGGTGTCGCGAATGACTCATTCGGGACGTGCCAGGTCCCCAATGACTCATTCGCGACCTTCGACAGCGCGGCCGGCCCCGGCGACCAGCGTCGCGGCCTGTCCACATCTCGGCCCGCCTGTGGGCAACTCGGGGCAGACCACCGGGGGAGCCCCCGAGGGCAAGTTCAGGGTCGGGGTCCGGGCCGTTCCCGATGTGGCCGACGGTCCTCGGGAGACACCATTGAGCCATGACGAACAGCGTGTACTCCCCGGAAACCACCAAGAAGCTCCGCCGCAGCCGGACCGACAAGATGCTCACCGGTGTCTGCGGCGGCTGGGCCACCTATCTCGGCATCGATGCCAACGTCCTGCGCATCGGCATGGTCGCCGCCGTTTTCCTCTCCGTCGGCATCGCCATCCCGGTCTACGTCGCCGCCGCGATCCTGACGCCCGAAGAGGACTCCTGACGCGGGCGGGCGCCGGTTCGCAGGGGGAGCCGGTGCCCGCCGGACGCCGGGGTGCACTGAAAACCACCCGCGCCGGGGGGCGTGGGTCTGGGGGAACGCCGCCGTCGGGGGACGCGGCTAGTCACGGGAACGGCCCGGACGCCAAGGGGACGTCCGGGCCGTTCGGCGGAGGCGGCTGAGCCGGGCGGCGTAAAAGACCGGCGCGGATCCCGTTCGAGGGGTTAGGGTTCGCGCTCGTGGATCAAGGGAGCAGAACGGCCGCCAAGGTCGTCGTCGGGGTCCTCGGCGGGCTCTACCTGATCGCCGGGCTGGGACTGACCGCCTTCGCCGCTTTCCTCGCGCTCGCGTTCAACGACACCGGCAGCCCGTCTGTCACCAAAACCGTGCTCTACACCGCCGCGGCGTTCGCGATCTGGGTCCTGCTCACCGGGATCGGGGCGATCGTCGTCGCGCTGGAAGCGGACGAAGCGAGCACCGCCTGGCTCGGGGGCCTCGGCGTGCTCGCGCTCGGCGTCGTCATCGTCGGCGCCTTCGCCGTCTGGTTCTTTACCAAGCCATAAGAAAAGCCCGGCCCGCCGAAGCGGGCCGGGCCTTCAAGCGACCGGACTCAGAAGTCCATGCCACCCATGCCACCGGACGGGTCGGCCGGAGCGGCAGCAGCCTTCTCCGGCTTGTCCGCCACGACAGCCTCGGTGGTCAGGAACAGCGCCGCGATCGAAGCGGCGTTCTGCAGCGCGGAGCGGGTGACCTTCGTCGGGTCCGGCACGCCGGCGGCGAGCAGGTCCTCGTAGACACCCGTGGCGGCGTTGAGGCCGTGACCCTGCGGCAGGCCCTTGACCTTCTCCACCACGACGCCGCCCTCGAGGCCGGCGTTGATCGCGATCTGCTTGAGCGGGGCCTCGACGGCCACCTTGACGATGTTGGCGCCAGTGGCCTCGTCGCCCTCGAGCTTCAGGCCCGCGAACGCGGCCTCGGCGGCCTGGATCAGGGCCACGCCACCACCGGCGACGATGCCCTCTTCCACGGCGGCCTTCGCGTTGCGCACCGCGTCCTCGATGCGGTGCTTGCGCTCCTTGAGCTCGACCTCGGTCGCGGCGCCGGCCTTGATGACGGCCACGCCGCCGGCCAGCTTCGCGAGCCGCTCCTGCAGCTTCTCGCGGTCGTAGTCCGAGTCCGAGTTGTCGATCTCGGCGCGGATCTGGTTGACGCGACCCTGGATCTGGTCGGCGTCGCCCGCACCCTCGACGATGGTCGTCTCGTCCTTGGTGATGACGGCCTTGCGGGCCTTGCCCAGCAGGGACAGGTCCGCGTTCTCCAGCTTGAGGCCGACGTCCTCGGAGATGACCTGGCCACCGGTCAGGATCGCGATGTCCTGCAGGATCGCCTTGCGGCGGTCACCGAAGCCCGGGGCCTTGACGGCGACGGACTTGAAGGTGCCGCGCATCTTGTTGACGATGAGGGTGGCCAGCGCCTCGCCCTCGACGTCCTCGGCGATGATCAGCAGCGGCTTGCCGGACTGGATGACCTTCTCCAGCAGCGGCAGCACGTCCTTGACGGTGGAGATCTTGGAGCCGAAGAGGAGGATGTACGGGTCCTCGAGCTCGGCTTCCTGACGCTCCGGGTCGGTCACGAAGTAACCGGAGATGTAGCCCTTGTCGAAGCGCATGCCCTCGGTGAGCTCGAGCTCGAGGCCGAAGGTGTTGCTCTCCTCGACGGTGACGACGCCTTCCTTGCCGACCTTGTCCAGCGCCTCGGCGATCAGCTCGCCGATGGTGCGGTCCGCGGCCGAGATCGAGGCGGTGGCAGCGATCTGCTCCTTGGTCTCGATCTGCACGGCGGCCTTGTGCAGCTGCTCGGTGACGGCCTCGACGGCCGCCTCGATGCCACGCTTCAGGCTGATCGGGTCGGCGCCGGCGGCGACGTTGCGCAGGCCCTCGCGCACGAGCGCCTGGGCGAGCACGGTGGCGGTGGTGGTGCCGTCACCCGCGACGTCGTCGGTCTTCTTGGCAACTTCCTTGACGAGCTCGGCCCCGATCTTCTCCCACGGGTCCTCGAGCTCGATCTCCTTGGCGATGGAGACACCGTCGTTGGTGATGGTCGGCGCGCCCCACTTCTTTTCGAGCACGACGTTCCGGCCCCGCGGGCCGAGGGTCACCTTGACGGCTTCGGCGAGGGTGTTCAAGCCGCGCTCGAGACCGCGGCGGGCGTCCTCGTCGAACGCGATCAGTTTGGCCATTGCGGTGTGGTCCTCCGGTATTGGGCGCAGCCGCCGCGCTGTCCACAGCGGCGGCAGCAGGACTCTTCCTCGGCCAGGCTCGGTGCCCGCGACGGACGACTGGACCCGGGTGGGGGTCAGCCTCACCGTCCCGACCTTTGGCACTCGACGGCGTCGAGTGCCAAGACCGTGTTTAGCACTCTCAGGGGGAGAGTGCAAGAAGCCCAGCTCAGCGTCGCACGATCAGGAGGTCTGCTTGATGGAGATCGACGTCGGGGGCGCCTTCAGCGAAGAGGGAGCGTTGCTCTGCGAGTCGCCGGGGCCGACCGGGATCTCCGGGGCCGGCGTCTGACCGCCGCCGCCGCTGTCACCACTGCTGAAGAAGATGATCGCGCCCACGACCAGGCCGGCGACCACGACGAGGCCGAGCACGGCGAAGATCCACTTCTTGCCACCGCCGCTCTTCGGCTGGTGGAACGCGCCCGCGCCGCCCGCGGGCATCGGGGGACGCAGCCGCATCGGGTCGCCGGGCGGGCCGTAGCCGGGCGGCGGGCCCTGCGGGGGCATGCCCTGCTGCTGCGGGTAGCCGTACACCGGGGGCGGCCCCTGCGGCGGGTGGCCCTGCGGCGGCATCCCGGGCGGCGGGCCCTGCTGGGGGTAGCCGTAACCCGGCGGCGGCCCGGGCGGCCCCTGCGGTCCGGGGCCCTGGCCGTAGCCGGGCTGCTGCTGTCCTCCGTACGGGTGCACGGGGGCCCCCTCTCCCTGCGGTGCGCTGTTCTGGTGCGGCCCCTGTTGTACCTGACCAGGACGCTGCGGCGCGGGGATTCCGCCCGAATGGGACCCGGGCGGGCCGGGTGGTGTGTCGGACGTCGCAAGGGGGCCGAGCGCGCGGCGCGCGGCCGCGACCATCTCGACGCAGCTCGGGTAGCGGTCCGCCGGGTTCTTCGCCATCCCCTTCCGGATGACCTCGTCGATCGACGGCGGCAGCGCGACGACCCGGGAGATCGCGGGCGGGTCGCCGTTGAGGTGGCCCTTGATCACCGTCGGCACGTCACCCTTGAACGGCGGGCTGCCGGTGAGACAGGCATAAAGGACACACGTCAGCGCGTACTGGTCCGTGCGGCCGTCCAGCGGCTCGCCGCGCAGGTGCTCCGGCGCCGCGTACGTCGGCGAGCCCAGGAAGTCGCCGCCGCGCGTCCGGTGCCCGGTCGCGCCGCGCCGGGTCAGCCCGAAGTCCGCGACGTACACGTGCTCGCGCGAAGTCTCCTTCTTCGTCACGAGCACGTTCGCCGGCTTGACGTCGAGGTGGACCAGACCACGGTTGTGCAGCGTGTCGAGGGCGTCCGCGACCTGGTCGAGCATCGTCAGGGCGCGCGCCGGCGCGATGGGTCCCCCCGAGATCAACGCGGCGAGATCACCACCGTCGACCATGCGCATGGCGATGTAGAGCATGCCGTCGAGCTCGCCGAAGTCGTACAGCGGCACGACATTGGCATGGTCGATCGCGGACGTGTTGCGCGCCTCGTCGACGAACCGCTCGCGGAACTCGGCGTCGGTCCCGAGGTGGTCACCGATGACCTTCAGGGCCACCTTGCGGCCGAGCCGCACGTCCGTGGCCTTGTAGGTCACGCTCATGCCGCCTTTGCCGAGCACCCCGTCGATGCGGTAGTTGCCCAGCCGGCGACCGGTGAGGTCCCCCGACACATCGCCTGTCACGCCCGAAGCCTAACGCCCCTGGTTCGGAGTCTGCCGGGGGTTCACCGATCAGCGGAGGGGCGTGTTACGAAACCTTCCGCACATCGGCTGCCTGGCTACGACCATCGCGGCCGGACTGCACTTCGAACTCGACCCGGTCCCCCTCGTCCAGGGTGCGGAATCCTTCGGACTGGATGGCCGAATAGTGGACGAACACGTCCGGCCCCTCCGTGGATTCGATGAACCCGTAGCCCTTTTCCGAGTTGAACCATTTGACGGTGCCGACAGCCACGGCGCCCTCCCTCAGCACAAAGGATCCGCTGGCCCGAGCGGATGCCAGCGGTGCGAGTAGCAATCACGCTACCGGAATTATTGTCCGCGGCAATGGGCAATTCGTCCGAAGATCACGTACCCGAAAGGCGTCTGTTCCGCGCGTGCACGAGCACCGTCCCGGGACCCGCGAAGTCGACCGCGAGCCCTTCGCCGCTGCGCAGCGACTGCGGCCCGCCCGGGTCGAGCGCCCGCAACCGGCACTGCACGGTGTCGGGGTAGGCCAGCAGGTAGTCCGGCCGGACCGTGACCAGCTCGCCCTTGCCCAGCTCGAACGCGTCCACCGGGCCGGGTGCGGCCAGCACGAGCGGCCCGGTTCCGCTGTAGTGCTCCAGAAACCCCGTGTCGGCGCCGAAGAGCTGTTGCAACGGCACCCAGCCGGCGTCGTGCCGGACCGACGACGGCCGCACCAGCACGGCGTCGCGGTGCACCGACCAGCCCGTGCCGCCGCGCAGCTCGAGGGGGTAGACGTCACCGGGCCGCAGCGGCGCGAAGTCGATCCAGCCACCGTCGGACGGCGCGGTGTAGACGGCCGTCGTGCTCTTGCTCGCGCGGACACCGCCGCGGCCCGCCGGCGTCTCGGTGACGCCGAACCGGCTGGCGAGCAGCGTTTCGGGGGCGGCCTGCACGGCCTCGCCCGGGTCGAGCAGGACGCGGGCGACGCCGAAGCCGGGGGTGTGCCGGGTCTGGACGCGCATCAGCGTGACGGGACGTGGGAGACGAGCCAGCTGATCAACGCCGACGGGTTGCGCGTCTGCGTCATGATCTGGCCGGGGCCGACGAAGTCGAACACCAGGCCTTCGCCGCTCTTCATGGACTGGATGATGCCCTGCGCGACCTTGCGGATCTGGTACTGCACGGTGTCGGCGTACGCGACGACGTGCCCGGTGTCGATGGTCACCATCTCGCCCTGCTGCAACGTGATCGTCTCGACGGCGCCGTAGCAGCTGACGAGCAGCTGGCCCTGACCGGTGGCGTGCGTCAGGAAGCCGCCCTCGCCGCCCATCAGGTTCTTCATGCCGCCCCACTTGGTCTCGGTCTGCACGCCGTGCGACGACGCGAGCCAGCAGCCGCGGGTGACGGCCCAGCCGGTGCGGCCGTCGAGGGTGATCACCTGGATGTCGCCGGGCAGGTTGGCGGCGACGTCGACCCAGCCGCCGTTCGGCGGCGCGGTGAAGGTGGAGATGAAGAAGGACTCGCCGGAGAGGAACGCGCGGCCGAGGCCCTTCATGATCCCGCCCTGCGCCTGGGACTGGACCTGCACGCCGTAGCTGGTGGCCATCATCGCGCCGGACTCGACCTGGCACGGCTCGCCGGGCGCCAGCATCAGCCGGGCGACGGCGAACGAAGGCTGTTGACGGATTCCCACCTGCATGCGTGCTCCCCTGTGGCGTGCTCTCGAACGACGCAGAGTCTTGCACGCGCCCCACGGGGGTGGAGGATGGTCCGGTGATCTCCGTCGACGACTACCGCGACCGGGTCGCCGCCCTCCTCGGCACGGCCCCCGCGACCACGCTGCCCCTCGCCGCCGCGGCCGGCCTCGTCCTGGCCGGGGACGTGCGGGCCGGTGTCTCCCTCCCACCGTTCGACAACTCCGCGATGGACGGCTACGCGGTCCGCGCCGCGGACGTCGCGCAGGTGCCCGTGACCCTGCCGGTGGCCGACGACATCCCCGCGGGCCGGGTCGACGTCCGGCCCCTCGAAGCGGGCACCGCGCACCGGATCATGACCGGCGCGCCGCTGCCGCCCGGCGCGGACGCCGTCGTGATGGTCGAGGACACCGACGGCGGCACGGAAACGGTGACGATCTCCGCCGCGGCCAAGGAAGGCGCGCACATCCGGCGCAGCGGCGAGGACGTTCTCTCCGGGACCATCGCGCTGCACGCGGGCACCGTCCTGGGCCACTCGCAGCTGGGCCTGGCCGCCGCGGTCGGGCTCGCCGAAGTCCGCGTGCACCGGCCGCTGCGGGTGGTCGTCGCCTCGACGGGCACCGAGCTGATCGACGCGCCGGCGCCGCTGCGGCACGGCCAGATCTACGAGTCCAACAGCGTGATGCTCGCGGCGGCGATCCGCGGCCTCGGCTGCGAGGTCGACGTCGTCCGCAGCGTCGTCGACGACGTCGAGGAGTTCCGGAAGGTCATCGAGCCGAAGCTGGCCGACGCCGATCTGCTGGTCACCTCCGGTGGCGTCAGCGCGGGCGCGTACGAAGTCGTGAAGGACGCGCTGACCGGGCAGGGCGTCGAGTTCGCGAAGATCGCGATGCAGCCGGGCGGGCCGCAGGGCTGCGGGCGCTGGCAGGGCGTACCCGTCGTGACCCTGCCCGGCAACCCCGTCAGCGTGCTGGTGTCGTTCGAGGCGTTCCTGCGCCCGGCGATCCTGACGGCGCTGGGCCACACCGACGTCTCCCGCCGCCGCGTGCGGGCCCGGCTCACCGAGGCGATGTCCTCGCCGTCCGGGCGCCGCCAGTACCGCCGCGGCGTGTTCACGCCGTCCGAGCGGGAGGTCACCGGGATCGTCGGGCCGCGCGGTGGCCCGGGCTCCCACCTGCTGGCGGCGTTCACCCAGGCCAACTGCCTGATCGTGCTGCCGGAGGACGTCACGTCGGCTGCGGAAGGCGACGAGGTGGACGTCCTTCTGCTCTAGCGGGGAACTCCCGCAGCTTGGCGAACGGCAAGAGCACCGGGAAGGCGGCGATCAGCACGCCGGCCATCACCCACAGCGTTTCGCGGACGCCGATCGCCTCGCCCAGCGCGCCACCGAGCACACCGGCCAGCGGGATCGTGCCGTAGTTGACGATCGCGGCGCTGGAGTTGATCCGGCTGAACAGCTCGGGCGGGCAGTACTGCTGCCGGAAGGTCATGGTCAGGATGTTCGAGGCGACCAAGCCGGCGCAGACGCCGAACAGCGCGAGCACGAAGGGCACCATGCCCCAGCCCGGCCGGCTCAGCGGGCCGAGCAGCCCCATCGGCGCGACGAAGGCCTCGCACAGCAAGAACGCGCGGGCGGCGCCGAAGCGGGCGCCGAGCCGGCCGACCAGCGCCGCGCCGAGCACACCACCGGTCGAGCCCAGCGCCAGGACCAGGCCGACCAGGCCGGGCGCGGCGCCGAGCGTGCGGGACAGGAAGACGATCTGGATCGAGCCGTACCCGGTCAGCGCGATGTTCGACACGGCGCCGAACACCGTCAGCGTCCGCAGGTAGCGGTCACCGGTGACGAACCGCAGTCCTTCGGCGATCTGGCTGCGCAACGGCGTGCGCTCGACCGCGATCACGGTTTCCCGCCCCCGGATCGCCCGCACGCAGAGCACCGAGACGCCGAAGCTGACCGCGTCCGCCAGGATGCCGCTGACCGGGCCGAACACCTGGGCCAGCAGTCCGGCCAGGCCCGGTCCGGCGACCTCTGTCGCTGACTCGCTGCCCTGCAGCTTCGCGTTCCCTTCGAGGAGTTCGTCCGCCCCGACCAGGGACGGCAGGTATGCGCGGTAGGCAAGGGTGAAGAACACCTTCGCGAAGCCGCCGAGCGTGGCCGCGACCAGCAGGTAAGGCATGGTCAGCACGCCGAAGGCGGCGGCGAGCGGGACGCTGCCGAACACCGCCATCGAGACCGTGTTGCAGGTCAGCATGATCGGGCGCTTGGCCAGCCGGTCGACCCAGGCGCCGGCGGGCAGGCCCACGATGAGCCACGGCAGCCAGGCCGCCGCCGTCAGCAGCGCGACCTGGAAGGTGCTCGCCCGCAGTGTGACCACCGCGACCAGCGGCAACGCCGTGCTCGCGACCATGCTGCCGAGCATGCTCGTGGTCTCGCCGGTCCAGAGCAGCCGGAAGTCCCTGTTCCCCCAGAGCCCCTTCACGGCTGGCCCAGTGACGCTCGCGCGGCGAAGAAGACCGGACGGCGCTCGACGCCGTCGTCGGGCAGGGTGCGGTCCCGGTACTCGGCGAGCATGGCGACGATCCGGTCGTTCAGCTCTTCCAGTTCCGCGATGGAGAGCCGGGCCCAGCCGTCGATGCTGAACAGCGCCCCGCGCCATTCCAGGGGATAGGTCTCCCGCTTGGCGAGCCATTCGCGGGCGATCGCGTGCTGGTGGTCGAGGGTCAGCACCTCGGCCGCTTCGGCGATGGGGTCGTCGGGAAAGTCCTGCGCGCCCCACTTGATCGCGCTGGAGGTGCGCCGCCACCACCGTTCCCGGCGGTCCCTGGCCAGCTCGGGCGCCTCTTCGATGAGTTCGCTGGCCGCCAGCACCTTGAGGTGGTGGCTGATGTTCCCCACCGCCTGGCCCGTCTTCTCGGCCAGCAGTGACGCCGTCGCCGGGCCGTCGAGGTGCAGCAGGTCCAGCAGGCGATGGCGCAGGGGGTGCGCGATGGCGGCAAGTGCCTTCGAATCGCGGATTTCGCGGACGTTGGGTTCCCTCATGACGCACAAGAGTAGTTGCACAACAACTCTTGTGCAATAGCTCTTGTGCGTTGTCTCGCGTAAGCTCCCGTCATGGGATTCGTCGCATGGGTGATCTTCGGCGCGATCGTCGGCTGGGCCGCGAACCTGGTCGTCGGCGGCCGGGAGCGGCGACGGCAAGGCTGCCTGGTCAGCGTGCTCGTCGGCGTCGTCGGCGCGGCGCTGGGCGGGCTGGTCTACCGGCTCGCGACCGGCCAGGCGAAGACGTTCGACTTCGACTTCCCCAGCTTCGGCGTGGCCATCCTCGGAGCGGTGGTGCTGCTGGCGATCCTGCGGCTGGCGAGCGGCATCGGCCGTCGTCCGGGTGACCGTTGGTAACTTTTGCCGGACAAACCGTGATCAACGCCGCTCCGGCGGCTAAGGTATGTCGTTCTGCGCGTCTCGCAGGTCTTGATCCCGCGGCCGGGTGCGTGCGCCGTCGGGGGGCGCATGCACCCGGCTTCGTCTTTTCGCCTCGATGACCACGTCGACGGCGCGGACGGGGTCGACGAGCGGCGGCACGGGTACCTCGTCGATCTCCCGCCGCCACGCGCCCAGGAGGTCGCGAAGACGAGCGTCGGCGGGATCGCGGCGATCGGTCATCGGTCCTCACAGGTCGGGCGGGGCAGCGCCCCGAGCGGCGTCAACTACTTAGAGTCATCGTCGAAATCGACCTTGTGTTACCGCGCGGCGATCATTCCCACCCACCGCGGTGACCCCCTCGCGGAGGACCGGACAGGGGGACGCGGACACGCTCACCTGGGGCAGCGGTAGCGTGGTGGCGCCCGTACGCGGCCGCCGGACCCCGGCGCCCAGCCGTCCTTCCGACACGAAACCAGGGGACCCGACCATGAGCGGCACCCGGCCGGAGCCCGCCGGCAACCCAGTCGCGCACGCACTCCAGCTCGCCCGCGAAACGCTGCCGCCCATGCACCCCGCAGGCCGCCCGTTCGTGGCGGGCGGCGTCGCCGCGACGCTGCTCGCGCGCCGGTTCTCCAAGCGCCTCGGGCTCGTCGGCGCGCTCGCGACCGTCGCGACGGCGGCGTTCTTCCGCGAGCCGAAGCGGGTCCCGCCGCCGCGTGACGGCGTCGCCCTGGCCTCGGCCGACGGCATCGTGTCGCTGATCGAGGAAGCCGTCCCGCCCGCCGAGCTGGGCCTCCCCGCCGAGCCGCGGATGCGCGTGTCGGTGTTTCTCTCGGTCTTCGACGTGCACGTCCAGCGCGTGCCGGCGAACGGCGTGATCGAGCGCGTCGCCTACCGGCCGGGCAAGTTCCTGTCCGCCGACCTCGACAAGGCCAGCGACGACAACGAACGCAACTCCGTGCTGATGCGCACCGAAGACGGCCACGAGCTCGTCGTCGTGCAGATCGCCGGGCTGGTCGCGCGCCGCATCCTCTGCGAGATCCGCGAGGGCGACAAGGTCGGTGCCGGCGCGACCTACGGCATCATCCGGTTCGGCTCGCGGGTGGACCTCTACCTGCCGCCGGGTTCGCGCGTGCTCGTGGCCAAGGGCCAGCGCACGGTCGGCGGCGAGACCGTGATCGCCGAACTCCCCGCGCTTCCGGAAGGCTGATCGATGGTCCGCGTGACCACCCCGGGTGTCCGGTTGCTCCCGAACGCCATCACCGTGCTGGCGCTGTGCGCGGGCCTGTCGGCCGTGCAGTTCGCGCTGACCAGGAACTACGGGATGGCGATCGCCTCGATCGGCATCGCGGCGGTGCTCGACAGCCTGGACGGCCGGATCGCGCGTCTCCTGGACGCGACGTCGAAGATGGGCGCGGAGCTGGACTCGCTGTCCGACGGCATCTCGTTCGGCGTCGCGCCGGCGCTGGTCATCTACGTGTGGCAGACGGGCGCGGACCGGATCGGCTGGGTCGCGTCGCTGATCTTCGCCGTCTGCATGATCCTGCGGCTGGCCCGGTTCAACACGCTGCTGGACGACACCGAGCAGCCGCCGTACGCGAGTGAGTTCTTCGTCGGCGTCCCGGCGCCGGCGGGCGGCCTGCTGGGGATGCTGCCGCTGGTCGCCTACCTGCAGTGGGGCGAGGGGTGGTGGTCGTCGCAGTACGTCGTGTGGGCGTGGACGGTCGCCATCGCGGCCCTGTTGATCAGCCGCATCCCGACGTTGTCGCTGAAGACGGTCAAGGCCCCGGCCAAGGCGATCGCCCCGCTGCTGCTCGGCGTGGCCCTGCTGGCCGCGGCGATCATCCAGTTCCCGCTGGTCGCGCTGGTCGTGGCGATGGTCCTGTACCTGGCGCACATCCCGTACTCGATCCACCGGCACCGCTGGCTGGCCGCGCACCCGGAGGCCTGGACGGTCCCGCCCCGCGAGCGCCGAGCCATCCGCCGCGCCCGCTCGACGCGCCGCCTCGGCCTGCGTCCCCCCTTGCGCCGCCGGGTGGCCGGCGCGGCGATGCGCGCGGTGCGTCTCCCCCGCGAAACAGCCCGCACCCCCCGCGTCACCTCGGAGAACGGCCAGCGCCGCCGCACCTGGCGCCAGATCGGCCTCCGCCGCAAGTAAGCACGCCGTGTCGACCCCCCAATCACGCGTGTCGACCCTCCAGACACGGGTGTCGGCCGTCTGATCACAAGAGCGCCACGTGGGCCGGCAATCGCTCTCGATCATCCTGTGATCGAGAAGCCGACACACGTGATTGAAGCGTCGACACGCGTGATTGAGGGGACGACACGGGTTCTCGGCTCCTGCGGGGGCGCCGGATCGCTAGGGTGAACGGCGTGAGCCACCCGCAGATCACGCTGACCGTCCGGCACACGCCGTCCGCGCTGGACACCCGCCGGGGCGTCGTCCGGCTGCATCCCGAAGTCCTCGACGCGCTCGGCCTGCGGGCCTGGGACGCCGTCCACCTCACCGGGGCCCGGGTCAGTGCCGCGCTCGCCGCGCCCGCCGACGAGACCGGCGTGCCCGGGGTGGTGCTCACCGACGACGTCACGATGTCGAACCTCGGCGTCACCGAGGGCTCGGAGGTCGTGGTCGCGCCGGCCGAGGTCGCCGCCGCGAAGACGGTGACCGTCGCGGGCTCGCGGCTGGCCAGCGTCTCGCTCAGCCCGCACGTGCTGCGGCTCGCCCTGATCGGCAAGGTCCTCACCGTCGGTGACGCCGTCTCCCTGCTGCCGCAGGACCTCGCGCCGACGCCGGGGTCGGACCCGGCCGGCCTGCGCGGCCAGCTGTCCCGCGCGATCGGCGCGACCTGGACGAACGAGCTGCTCACCGTCACCGCGACCGAGCCGGCCGGCACCGTGGCGGTCGGACCGTCCACAGTGGTCACCTGGCGCGACGGCGCGCGACCCGCGCCCGAGGCCGCCGCGCCCCGGACGGCGACCGCGCTGGTCCGCACCTCCGCCGTCACCGCGGCCGAGGAGTGGATCGACGCCGAGATCGTCGAAGACGAGGTCGTAGCCGAAGAGGAGCCGACCGTCCCGCTCGCGGACCTGATCGGTGCCGAGACGGCCGCCCGCAAGCTCGCCGAGTGGTTCGACCTCGCCTTCCACCGGCCCGAGCTGCTGGCGCGGCTGGGCGCGCCCGCCCACCTCGGCGTGCTGCTGTCCGGCCCCGAAGGCGTCGGCAAGGCGACGCTCGTGCGCTCGGTGGCCCACGACGCCGAGATCAGGGTCATCCCGCTGGCCGCGCCGAACCTCGCGGTGCTGGACCCGAACGTCGCGGTCGCCCGCCTGCGCGAGGCGATCCGCAGTGCCGAAGGCCCGTCAGTCCTCCTGCTCACCGACATCGACGCACTGCTGCCCGCGGCCACCCCGCCGCCGGTGGCCACCGTCGTGCTGGAGGAACTGAGGACGGCGCTGCGGCGCGAGCGCTTCGCCGTCGTCGCGACGACGGCCCGCGCGGAGTCGGCCGACCCGCGGCTGCGCGCCGCCGACCTGCTGGACCGCGAGCTCGGCCTGGCCCTCCCGGATGCGAAAACCCGCCGCGAGCTGCTGAACGTCCTGCTCCGCGACGTCCCGCTCGACTCCGGCATCGACTGCGGCGTCCTCGCCGAGCGGACGCCGGGGTTCGTCGCGGCGGACCTCATCGCGCTGCGCCGGGACGCGGCGCTGCGGGCGGCGCTGCGCCAGCGTGACACCGACGAGCCGCGCATCTCGCAGCAGGACCTGCTGGACGCGCTGGCCACCGTCCGGCCGGTCTCGATGTCCACTTCGGACAATCTCGCCACCGGCGGCCTGACCCTGGACGACGTCGGCGACATGACCGACGTCAAGCAGTCCCTCACCGAAGCCGTGCTGTGGCCGCTGCGCTACCCGGACTCCTTCGCCCGGCTCGGTGTCGAACCGCCGCGCGGGGTGCTGCTGTACGGGCCGCCCGGCGGCGGCAAGACGTTCCTCGTGCGGGCGCTGGCCGGCACCGGCGCGCTGAACGTCTTCGCGGTCAAGGGCGCCGAGCTGATGGACAAGTGGGTCGGCGAGTCCGAGCGCGCGGTGCGCGAGCTGTTCCGCCGGGCCGCGGAGGCCGCCCCCGCGCTGATCTTCCTGGACGAGATCGACGCACTGGCCCCGCGCCGCGGGCAGTCGTCCGACTCGGGTGTCGCCGATCGGGTGGTCGCGGCGCTGCTCACCGAGCTCGACGGCGTCGAGCCGATGCGCGAGGTCGTCGTCCTCGGCGCGACGAACCGGCCGGAGCTGGTCGACCCGGCGCTGCTGCGGCCGGGACGGCTGGAGCGCCGGGTCTACGTGCCGCCGCCGGACGCCGAAGCCCGCGCCGCGATCCTGGCCGCGAGCTCGAAGAACACACCGCTGGCGTCCGATGTGGACCTCGCCGCGGTGGCGTCCACTCTGGACGGTTACTCGGCCGCCGACTGCGCCGCGCTGATCCGCGAAGCGGCGTTGACGGCGATGCGCGAGTCCCTGGAGGCCCGCGAAGTCACGGCAGCGCACCTGGAGACGGCCCGCAAGACGGTCCGGCCGAGCCTCGACCCGGCCCAGCTGGCCGCCCTGGAGGCCTACGCGAAGACCCAGGCCGGGGATTGAGGCGCCTGGTCAGCTGCCCTTGGGGTTGGTTCCGTATTCCTTCGTCACGATGACGATCACGCCGGGGGACGCGTCCTTGATTCCGTCGAACCGCGGCTCGGCCTTGAAGCCGAACTCCTGCGCGAGCTGCTTCGCGGCCGCTTCCTCGTCGGTGCCCGGGCGGTAGTACGCCGTCGTCTCCGGGATGGTGCCGTAGGGATAGCCCTTGACCTCGGTGACGTTCCAGCCCGCCTTGCGGAAGTCGTCGGCCGCGCGGGCGGCGAGGTGCTCGATCAGCGAGTTGTTGTAGACCCGGACCGTCACCCACTTGTTGGACGCCTGCTGGTCACCGCCGGGCTGGCCGGGACCGGGCGACGTCGGCTGCCCCGGCGGCGGCGTGGTCGGCGGCGGCGGAGTGGGCGAAGCCGTGCTCGACGTCGACGGCGACGTGGCCGTAGACGACGTGGAAGGCGGCGACGACGGCCCGCCGGAGGTGCCCGGCTGCGTCGGAGTACCGCTCGGCCCCGCTTCGTTCGACCCGCCCCCGCTCAGCGCGGTGATCCCGCCGATGACGGCGGCGACGATGGCCACGCCGACCAGCACGACGCCCGCGGCCTTCATCGGCCGGGACATACCCGAAAACACGCTCATTTCAGCTCGATCCCCAGTCGCCGGGCACCACGTTTACGCTGCCGGGCGGCGCGCGTCTTGCGCAGCCGCTTCACCAGCATCGGGTCGGCCTCGATCGCCTCCGGCTTCTCCAGCAGCTTGTTCAGCAGCTGGTAATAGCGCGTGGCGGACAGATCGAAGCGCTCGCGGATGGCGTTCTCCTTCGCCCCGGCGTGCCGCCACCACTGACGCTCGAAGGCGAGGATCTCGACCTCGCGTTCGGTCAGGCCGGGCACGGGCTTCGGCGGCGACGGCTGCGGCCCAGCCATCGACTCCGCGGCGTCCATCCGAGTCCCTCTCAATCGGGCGTCATGGCGATCGGACCTAGCTCCTCCGCGGGCGCCATTCAACCACGGATCAGCACGCCGACGTGGGCATCGACGTCGGCGCGTCACGGTCTGATGCAGGTGTACCAGAGGGGTCCGACTAAACTGGCTCGCCGTGACCATCCACCCCATCGTTATCGCCGGCGAACCCGTGCTGCACCAGCCGACTCGGGAGATCACCGAGTTCGACGAGAAGCTGCGCACGCTCGTCGACGACATGTTCGAGACGATGTACGCCGCCGAGGGCGTCGGCCTGGCGGCCAACCAGATCGGCCTCGACCTGCGGGTGTTCGTCTACGACTGCCCGGACGACGAGGGCGTGCGGCACAAGGGCGTCGTCGTCAACCCGAAGCTGGAGACGTCGGAGATCCCGGAGACCATGCCGGACCCGGACGACGACTGGGAGGGCTGCCTCTCGGCGCCCGGCGAGTCGTACCCGACGGGCCGCGCGAAGTGGGCGAAGGTGACCGGCTCCGACATCGACGGCAACCCGATCGAGGTCGAGGGCACCGGCTACTTCGCGCGCTGCCTGCAGCACGAGACCGACCACCTCGACGGGTACATCTACCTCGACCGCCTGGTCGGCCGGCACGCCCGCGCGGCGAAGAAGATGTTGAAGCACAACAAATGGGGCGTCCCCGGCAACTCGTGGCTGCCGCCGAAGACCCCCGAGGACGACGGCGCGGTCATCTGACCCGGCAAGTCCGTGAAGGCCTCCTTACCGGCCATAAAAGCCGGTAAGGAGGCCTTCACGGCTTATCAGCAGCCGAGGAAGTGGCAGCGGACCACCCGAGGCGTTTCGAGGACCGAGCCCGCCTTGACGTCCCAGGCGAGCCGGACGTACTGGGCGTGCGTCCAGGCCAGCGGGGTCGCCGACGTCGTGGGCGTGCCGGCCGGGAAGCCGGTCTGGCCCGAAGGCGGGTTCTCGTCCCACACCTGCTCCGGCATGGTCTCCGCCGAGCTGCTCACCCGGCCGAGGTCACGCAGCCGCCGCGCGGCCGACGCGGGATCGCCGAGCGTCAGCTCGTACTCGCCGCGTTCACCGGCCAGCAGCGGCCACAACCGGCCGAACGTCGTGCGGCTCTCCGCCGGGAACGTGTAGTCCCACGGCGAACCGTCGGCCTGCTCGCCGTAGCCGTCCTTCGTGTAGCGGTGCCAGAACTGGCCGGTCGGCGTGGTGAAGGAGATCTCCTTGTCCGTGACGCGCACGCTGTTGCGGATCACCGGGTCGTCGGCGCGGTAGACGCCGAGCCGGACCAGGTCGAGGAAGCCCGCGTCGGTGACCGCGCGCTGGTCCATCGTCACGCTGGAGTTGCCGAGGTTGTACGTAGTCCCGGCGTTCGCGTTGGCGTCCTTGGTCAGCCGCACGAAGTACGGGTCCTTGGACAGCGGCCCGTTCGTGGTGATCGTCTGCTTCGGCAGGTCGGCCTTCATCTTGTCGGCCGCGGCGAGGTACCGGGCGGCGTCCGCGGAAGCGCCGTTGTGCGAAGCCAGATCCGCCGCGCAGACCAGCCCGGCGATCACCGACGCGATGGTCGACGGGGACCAGCCGTCCTGCTCCTCCCACCGCTCCTGCTGGGTGTACGGCGACGCCTGCCCGTTGGGACCGCGGTAGCCCAGGATGAAGTCGGCGGCCTTCTTCACACCGGGCCACAGGTCGGTCCGGCCGAGCTGCTGGGCCAGCACGATCGGGAACGCGGTCTCGTCGAGCTGGATCGACGTCCAGTACGGCACGCCGTCGACGCGGCTGTTCTGCGGCAGGTGCCCGTCGGGCTGCTGCTGGGTGCCGAACATGTAGCTCACCGCGCGGTTCGCGCCCGCCTTGTCGCCGCCGGCGATCAGCCCGGTCGCGATCTGGTAGAGGTCACGCGGCCAGACCAGGTGGTAGGTGCCGGACGGCGACCACTCCGGGTCGTTGTTGCCGAACCGCCACGGCATGCTCGGCGACGCGATGAAGGCGCCCGGGTGGTGCTTGTCCTCGCTCGCGGCGAGCGTCAGCATCGACGCCTTGTAGAGGTCGCGTTCGGCGCCGGTCTTCAGCGAGGACGGCGGCTTGCTCACGCCACGCAGGTACTGCTGCCAGCCGCGGTCGTACGCGCGGGTGATGTCGCGGACGCCGCGTCGCTGCGACGCCTGCGCGTTGCCGAGCGCGTCGGCGGCCTTCGCACCCATGCCGAGGGCGAGGGTGACGTGCCGGTTCCGGACGCCGTCGGCGTTCGTCCGGCCGGTCAGCACCACGTTGCCTTTGGCCGCGGTGTCGTACGTGGCGAGTCCGAAGGTCTTCGCGAGCTGCGTGTTGCCGTCGGACACGCCCGCGTAGCCGACGCTCGTCTTCGTGAAGGCGGGCTTCGCGGTCAGGGCGGCGGCGTTCGACGCGTCCTGCGCGGTGACGGTGTCACCCCGCCGCGCGGCCGAGTCGTCGGAGCCGTCGTTGGTCAGGTCCGGGTCGGCGACCGCGTAGAGCTGGTAGGGACGGCCGGTGAGCGACTGGAAGTCGACGTCCACCAGCACGGTCGTGGCGGCCGGGTCGGTGACGTAGGTCTTGCGCAGCCGCCAGCGGTGCTGGTCGTCGGTGATCGTCTGCTCGTAGCCGAGGCTGTCGTCGTCGGTCCGCCGGACCTGCTGGGACTTCGCCGAGTAGTCGGTGACGGCGAAGCCGCGGCCGTCCGTGACGACGAAGTTCAGCGAACGGACGCTGGGCGTCGACAGGTCCGGGTAGTAGACCTCGGACAGCTGGCCACCCTGGAGGGTGAACCAGACGTTGCTCGACCGGTCACGCGCCGTGCCGAAGCCGGTCTTGTTCGCCGGGAGCCAGCTGGGATGGGCACCGGGCGCGCCGGGAGCCTCCCCCTGCGCCACCGCAGTCCCCGGGATCAGGCCGGTGACCAGCAGCCCGGCCAGGGCGCCGAACATGAGTTTGCGCATATCAACCCCACAGAAAGGTCGCCTCTGCACCGTTACAGAAGCGCCTGGCAGTCTGCCGCCGATTTCTGCCCGATGCATGCCCCAATCCGGTGAACCACTGACCGTCACCGGTCCCGGTAATGCCGTTGCACGCCCCGGACGGCTGCTCCACGATCAGGTGATGCCGAACCTGCTCGCCTTCATCCCGGCCGCGTTCCTCATCGCGATGGTTCCCGGCCCGGCGACCGTCATGCTGATCAAGCAGGCCGCCCGCGGGTCGAAGCGCAACGCCTTCGCGACGATCGCCGGGATCGAAGCAGGGGTCGCGTTCTGGGGGCTCGCCGCGGTGTTCGGCCTGACCGCGCTGCTCGCCGCGTCGCAGACGGCGTACGACGTCCTGCGGTTCGCGGGCGCGCTCTTCCTGATCTACCTCGGCGTCAAGGCTCTGTTCTTCCGCGGCACGGGCGAGGAGAAGGAGATCCGGCCCGGCACGGGCTTCCGGTCCGGACTCGTCACCAACGTCGGCAACCCGAAGGCGGGCGTGTTCGCGCTGTCGTTCCTGCCGCAGTTCGTCCCGGCCCACGCCGGCACCGGCGCGCTGCTGGTCTGTGTCGTGGCTTGGATCGCCGTCGACATCGTCTGGTACTCGACGCTCGCGCTCCTGGTCACGCGGCTGGGGCAGTGGCTGCGTCGCGAGAGCGTCAAGAAATGGCTCGAGCGCACCTCGGGCGGGCTGCTGATCGGCTTCGGCGTCACCGTGGCCCTCGAGAGCTGAGTTCTCCAGCAGCGAACGGCCTTCCCGCCGATCCGGGCGCACACTTGTAGTACCTGCAACGGTGTAATCGAGGTGCCCATGGACGACGCGATGGACGCTTACTCGCGCGCGGTCAGCAGCGTCGCGAAGACCGTCACCCCGCACGTCGCCGGGGTGCAGCTCGGCCGGGGCAGCGGTTCGGCCGTCGTCTTCGCCGACGACGGCCACCTCCTCACCAACGCCCACGTCGTCAGCGACCACCGGCGCGGGGTCGCCACCTTCGCCGACGGGAGCGAGGTGCCGTTCGACGTCGTCGGTGCCGATCCGCTGTCCGACCTCGCCGTGCTGCGGGTTCGTGGCGAGACGCCGCCGGCCGCCGTGCTGGGCGATGCCGACCGGCTCGTCGTCGGGCAGCTCGTCGTGGCCGTCGGCAACCCGCTCGGCTTCTCCGGCACCGTCACCGCCGGGGTCGTCAGCGCGCTCGGCCGTGCCCTCCCGGTGCGGCAGGGACGCGCCACCCGCGTGATCGAGGACGTCATCCAGACCGACGCCGCGCTCAACCCGGGCAACTCCGGCGGCGCCCTCGCCGACTCCGCCGGCCGCGTCGTCGGCGTCAACACCGCCGTCGCCGGGATCGGCCTCGGGCTCGCCGTGCCGATCAACGCGACCACGCGGCGGATCATCGACACGCTCGTCGTCGAAGGCCGGGTGCGGCGCGCGTACCTCGGCGTCGTCGGCGTGCCCGCGCCGCTGCCGGACGACGTCGCCGAGCGCACCGGGCAGCGCGCCGGGCTGCGCGTGCACGAAGTCGTCTCCGGCGGCCCCGCGGACCGGGCGGGCCTCCGCGCGGGCGACCTCGTGCTGACGGTCGGGCGCACCCGCGTGTCGGACGCCCAGGGCATCCAGCGGCAGCTGTTCGCGGAAGTGATCGGCACCGCACTGCCGATCACCGTGCTGCGCAACGGCGCCATGGTCGACGTCTACGCCACACCCGCCGAACTGGTCGGGTGAGGTGAGCGGACTTGAGTCTGCGCCTCCGGCGTGGCATGGTCGGGGGCACAACACCAAAACCGCGGGAGCTCGCGCCATGGCGGGCTGAGAGGGTGACTTGCGTTTCGCAGGCGTCACCGACCGCATGAACCTGACCGGGTAATGCCGGCGTAGGGAGTGAAAGTCGTTGACGACGCTTGAGAACAATGCTGCCGTGAGCGTGACCACGGGCCCGATCACCGGCTCGCACAAGGTGTACCACCAGACCGAATCCGGGCTCCGCGTCCCCGCGCGCCGCATCGATCTGTCGAATGGCGAGCATTTCGACGTTTACGACACTTCGGGCCCGTACACGGATCCGGACGCCACCATCGACGTCCACAGTGGACTGCACCGGCTGCGGGCGGGCTGGGCCGACGGGCGTGAGCACAACACGCAGCTCGGCTGGGCGAAACAGGGCGTCATCACCCGCGAAATGGAGTACGTCGCCGCCCGCGAACGGGTTTCGCCGGAGTTCGTGCGCGACGAGGTCGCCCGCGGCCGCGCGGTGATCCCGGTGAACCGGAAGCACCCCGAGTCCGAGCCGATGATCATCGGCAAGAACTTCCTGGTGAAGATCAACGCCAACATGGGCAACTCGGCCGTCTGGTCCTCGGTGGAGGAAGAGGTCGACAAGATGGTGTGGGCCACCCGCTGGGGCGCCGACACGATCATGGACCTGTCCACCGGCAAGCGGATCCACGAGACGCGCGAGTGGATCATCCGCAACTCGCCGGTCCCGGTCGGCACTGTGCCGATCTACCAGGCGCTCGAAAAGGTCGACGGCGAACCGGAAAAGCTGTCGTGGGAGGTGTACCGCGACACCATCGTCGAGCAGTGCGAGCAGGGTGTCGACTACGTCACCGTGCACGCCGGCGTGCTGCTGCGCTACATCCCGCTGACCGCGCGACGCGTCACCGGGATCGTCAGCCGCGGCGGGTCGATCATGGCCGCGTGGTGCCTGGCGCACCACAAGGAGTCCTTTTTGTACACCCACTTCGAGGAACTCTGCGAGATCCTGCGGCAGTACGACGTCACGTTCTCCCTCGGCGACGGCCTGCGCCCCGGTTCGATCGCCGACGCCAACGACCGCGCCCAGTTCGCCGAGCTGGAGACCCTCGGCGAGCTGACGCACATCGCACGTTCGCACGACGTCCAGGTGATGATCGAAGGTCCCGGCCACGTGCCGATGCACAAGATCAAGGAGAACGTCGAACTCGAGGAAAAGCTCTGCGGCGAGGCGCCGTTCTACACCCTCGGTCCACTCGCGACGGACATCGCGCCGGCGTATGACCACATCACGTCGGCCATCGGCGCGGCGCAGATCGGCTGGTACGGCACGGCGATGCTGTGTTACGTCACGCCGAAGGAGCACCTCGGCCTGCCGAACCGCGACGACGTCAAGACCGGCGTGATCACGTACAAAATCGCCGCGCACGCCGCCGACCTGGCCAAGGGGCACAAGTACGCGCAGGAGTGGGACGACGAGCTGTCGAAGGCGCGCTTCGAGTTCCGCTGGAACGACCAGTTCAACCTCTCACTCGACCCCGACACGGCGCGGTCGTTCCACGACGAGACGCTGCCCGCCGAGCCGGCCAAGACCGCGCACTTCTGCTCCATGTGCGGGCCGAAGTTCTGCTCGATGCGGATCACGCAGGACGTCCGCAAGTACGCCGAGGAACACGGACTGTCCACTGTGGAAGCCATCGAAGCCGGTATGGCTTCGAAGTCGGCGGAGTTCACCGAGTCCGGCGGCAAGGTCTACCTGCCCGTGATCGGCCAATGACACCTCGGACGGCTCTCACCATCGCCGGATCGGACTCCGGCGGTGGTGCGGGCATCCAGGCGGACTTGCGCACGTTTTTCGCGCACGGTGTCCACGGCCTGGTGGCTTTGACGGCGGTCACCGTGCAGAACTCCCTGGGCGTGCAGGGCTTCACCGAGATCCCGGCCGACGTCGTCACCGCGCAGATCAAGGCAGTGGCGTCGGACATGGGCGTCGACGCGGCGAAAACGGGCATGTTGGCGACCGCCGAGATCATCCGCGCGGTGGCCAAGACCCTGGACGAGCTGGGCCTGGACTTCCCGCTGGTGGTCGACCCGGTGGCGGCGTCGATGACGGGCCACGCCCTCCTGCGCGAGGACGCCCTGGAGGCGATCCGCACGGAGCTGTTCCCGCGCGCGACGCTGATCACGCCGAACTTGGACGAAGTCCGCCTGCTGACCGGGGTGGATGTCGTGGACTCGGCTTCCCAGCGGTCGGCCGCCGAGGCGCTGCTGGCCTTCGGCTCCCGCTGGGTCCTGGTCAAGGGCGGCCACATGCAGGGCACGGCCGACTGCGTGGACCTGCTCTCGGACGGCCGCGAGTACATCTCCCTCAGCGGACCGCGGTACGAGACGGAGAACACCCACGGCGGCGGCGACACGCTGGCGTCGGCGATCACGGCGTCACTGGCGAAGGGCGCGTCGGTACCGGACGCGGTGGCGGCGGGCAAGAAGTTCATCGAGCGCTGCGTGGCGGAGTCTTACCCGCTCGGCGCCGGCGTGGGCCCGGTCTCACCGTTCTGGGTGCTGGGCCGGTAACCACGCGCGGCCGCGGAGCCGACGCTGCCAAACTGGGCCGGTGACGAACGACGAGCTGTGGCAGTCCCTGCCCGAAGACCTGCGGGAGGAGTTCGACGCCCTGGTCGGCGAGGGCCGCAATATCCAGGCGATCCACGTCCTTCGCGAGAAGTCCGGTCGCACGCCGCCACCGAGCATCCGCGAAGGCGTGGCGCTCCTCGACCACCGCGCCCGCCTCCTGAACCCGGAACTCGCGTGACTGGGCCCGTAACTCGCGTGATTGGGGCCGCAACTCGCGAGTTCCGTCTTCAATCACGCGAGTTACGTCCCTGATCACGCGAGTTACGGGCTAGCGGACCGGCTCGAGTTCGCGGCCGTCGTAGTCCGCGCGGGCGGAGCGGATGCGGTCGAAGTTCGCCTGCGACCACGCGCTCAGCGCGATCAGGTGCGCGCCGACCTCGGCGCCCATCTCCGTCAGCGCGTACTCCACCGTGGGCGGGGTGGTCGGGTAGACCGTGCGGGTCAGGAAGCCGTCGCGTTCCAGCTGGCGGAGGTTCTGGGTCAGCATCTTCTGGCTGATGCCGTCGACCGCGCGGCGCAGCTCGCCGAAGCGGTGCGGGCCGCGGGCCAGCGCGCCGAGCATCAGTGCCGTCCACTTGTTGGCCAGCAGGTCCAGCACGTCCCGGCACGGGCAGTTCCGGAGATAGACGTCCCAGGGTCCGCCCTGGTCACAGGTGGTTTCCATCGGGTACCTACTTTACCGACAAGTGCCTTCTGGCGAAAAGTGACGAACGGTCCAAAGATAGCGGAGGCAACCCCGAGAGCGAAGGAGCAAGTGATGCGCATCGTGACCCAGCAGGCACTCGGCGGGCCGGAGGTGCTCCACGTCACCGAGGCACCGCGGCCGGCACCCGGGCCGACGGAGGTCCTGGTGCGGGTGAAGGCCGCCGGCATCAACCCGGTCGACTGGAAGGTGCGCCGCGGCGGCGGGTTCCTCGGCGAGCCGCCGTTCACCGTCGGCTGGGACGTCGCCGGCGTCGTCGAGGAGGCCGGTTTCGGCGCCACCGGCGTCCGGAAGGGCGACGAAGTCCTCGGCATGCCGTGGTTCCCGCGGCCGGCCAACGCCTACGCCGAGTACGTCACCGCGCCTTCGCGGCACTTCGTGCGCAAGCCGGCGGGACTGTCGTTCGCCGAGGCCGCCGCGCTGCCACTGGCCGGACTCACCGCCTGGCAGGGCCTGGTCGACGTCGCGAACGTCCAGAGCGGACAGCGTGTCTTCGTCGACGCCGCCGCGGGCGGGGTCGGCCACCTCGCCGTGCAGATCGCGAAGGCGCGCGGCGCGCACGTCATCGGCACGGCCAGCGCCAAGAAGCACGACTTCCTGCGGGAGCTCGGCGTCGACGAACCCATCGACTACCACGATGAAACGGCGGCAACGTCCGATGTGGACGTCTACTTCGGACTGGTCGGCGAGGAGAGCGACCTGCGCTGGCTGCCCGCGATCAAGGAGGGCGGCCTGCTGATCGCCGTGCCGAGCGGCGTCGCCGACCGCGTCGACAAGGCCGCCGCGGAACGGAACGTACGGACGAGCCGGATCCTCGTCGAGCCGGACCGCGGCGGGCTGACCGGCCTCGTCGAACTCGTCGAAGCCGGTCAGCTGAAGATCCGCGTCGAGCGGACGTTCCCGCTCGAAGACGTCGCCGAGGCGCACGAGCTGGGCGAATCCGGGCGAGTGTCCGGAAAGCTCGTGCTGACGCTCTAACCCCGGGGCAGCACCTGCGGCAGCACCGTCGTGAGCCCGGTCCAGTCCGAAGTGACCACCGACGCGTGCTGCTTCGCCAGGTCGGCGACGCGCTGGTTGGCCTGGTCGACCGTCGGGTTGTGGGCGTCGATGGCCGGCGCGACGTTCTGCGCGTCGGTCATCACGACGTAGTAGTGGTTGGCGTCGTACCACCACGGCCCGGTCTGGGTCACCCACGCGTTCGCGTCGCCGTCGAACACGACGAACCACGGCTTGAGGTCGGCGGTGTACTTGTCCCGCGGGTCACCGCCGGCCGCGCCGTGCACGGTCGGGAAGATGTTCGCGTCGCCGATGCGGCCCGCGTTCTTCAGGCCGATCAGGTAACGCGCGTACTCGACGTCCGTGTGCAGCGTGTCGGTCGGGTTCCCCTCCTCGACCGTGCCGGGGATGATCTCGGTGATCACGCGGCCCCGCAACGCGTCCACGGACGGCCAGTTGTCCGCTTTGGCCGCGTCGTCGAGCGTGGCATAGCCACCGAGCAGTTCGGACGGCCGGAACGCGACGCTGCCGAGGTGCGAACGGAACGTCGCGTCCAGCTCGTCCGGGCCCATGCCCGTGTTGTCCGAGAAGCCGGTCTTCATCTCGAGCTTCAGCGTGATCGGCGTGTGCCCGGGGTGGGCGGCCAGCCAGATCCGGATGTCGTCGAGGCAGTACTCCAGGTTCTTGTTCTTCCCGCCGGAGTACAGCTGCGACGCCGAAGTCGCCGCGACGCAGTTGTTCTGGTTCCCCAGCGGGTTCGAGTGGCTGACCTTCCACTCGTGGGTGAAGAAGTCCGGCCAGACGTCCAGCTCGATCAGCGACGAGCCCGCGTCGAGTGCCTGGGCGAGATAGCCGTAGGCCGCCGGGTCGTACGTGTTGTGCACGCCGACGGTCGTGACGTGGGAGAGCTTGGGACCGTCCGCATGGGCTGCCGTCGCCCCGGAGAACGCGAGAGCGGCCGTGAGGACTGCCACCGAGAAGAGCTTCATCCAGGCTCCTTCGAACGTGAGTAACGTTCACAATGTCCCACCGTGGTTGACTGTTGATGAAGCAAAAGAGGCCGCTGATCCAATACTGTGACGCGAAGCGTCTCCGTTGAGGGCGGTGGCGGGGGCATGGATGGACTAGACCAGAAGTCGGGAAACCACCATGACGACGAGCCTTCCGACCGCGTTGACCATCGCCGGCTCGGACTCCGGCGGCGCCGCCGGGCTGCAGGCCGACCTGCGCACGTTCCTGACCTGTGGCGTCCACGGCCTGGTCGCGGTCACCGCCGTCACCGTCCAGAACACCCTGGGTGTGCACGACCGCGCCGACCTGCCGCCGCACATCGTGGCCGGGCAGATCGAGGCCGTGGCGGCCGACATGGGCGTCGGCGCGGCGAAGACCGGCATGCTGGCCTCGGCCGAGATCATCCACGCCGTCGCGGCGGCGTGCGACAACGCCGAAATCGGGCGCGACGCGAAGATCCCGTTCGTCGTCGACCCGGTGGCCGCGTCGATGCACGGCCACCCGCTGTTCGACGAGGCCGGCCTGCACGCCCTGCGCGACGAGCTGCTGCCGCGCGCGACCGTGCTCACCCCGAACCTCGACGAGGTCCGGCTGCTCACCGGGATGACCGTGACCGACCGCGAGGGCATGCACACCGCGGCCGTCGTCCTGCACCGGATGGGCCCGCGGTACGTCCTGGTCAAGAGCGGCCACCTGCAGGCCGACCCCGAGTGCGTCGACCTCCTCTTCGACGGCTCGACGTTCGTGGAGCTGCCGGGCCGGCGTTACGCGACCCCGCACACGCACGGCGCGGGCGACACGATGGCGTCGGCGCTCACCGCGGGCCTGGCCAAGGGGATGTCCGTGGTCGAGGCCGCGCGGTACGGCAAGTGGTTCGTCTCGCACGCCGTCGAGCACGCCTACCCGATGGGCGCCAAGGTCGGCCCGGTCTCGGCGTTCTGGCGGCTGGCTCCCGAAGAGCGCTGAGGCGTCAGCCGAGCGCCTGGTGGCCGAGCGCGCGCAGCACGTCGGCCAGCCAGACCAGCCCGTAGCCGACCACCCGGTCGGGGTCGTCGGCCATCGCCACCAGCTGCTCCGGCGTCAGCTCCCAGAACAGGTCACGCTCGAGCGTGACCGAGCCACCGGAACGCTCGACGTGCGCCAGCAGCAGCTCGGCCACCTCGCGTAGCCGGTCCAGGGGGATTTCCGTGCCCTCGCTCATCACGGGCAGTTCCCGAGCAGCTTGTCGAGCTGTTCCTGGCACCCGCGGATCTCGGTTTCCAGGTGCCTGATCCTGCCGTTGATGACGCTCTCCCTGATCTCCGGACTCTTGTTGCGGTACTCCTCGAGCTTCTGCTGCTGCTCGGGCTCGTCGCCATCGCGACGGCCCCGCCGCCGACCGCCGCGGCCCCGCCCGCGACGGCGATCGCCCCGCCTTCGACCAGCCCGCAGGGTTCGACGATGACGCCCGCGACGGTGCCCACGATCGCGGCGCCGATGCCGACCTTGCACCAGAACCCGCGCGCCCGGAGGAACACCAAGGACTGACCAGCCCTTCTTTCAGCGGAAAACTCCGGCCGAAAAGCGGCAAGCCGAAGCTATCCGCCCAATCCGGCCTGTGACTCCTGGCACAGCGGAGGCCACCGTTACGATTTGCCCGTTTACATCCTCGAACAGGCAGGGGAACGGCCTTGACCGGGCGGGCGCGGGTGGCGAAGGTCCTGGAGGACCGCCGCTTCCAGAACTTCATCATCGCCGTGATCGTCTTCAACGCGGTCACGCTCGGCATGGAGACGTCGAAGTCGGTGATGGACGGCTACGGCGGGCTGCTGCACGTCCTCGACCACATCGCGCTCGGCATCTTCGTCGCCGAACTGCTGGCGAAGTTCTACGCCTACCGCGGCGGCTTCTTCCGCGACAACTGGAACATCTTCGACCTGCTGGTGGTGGGCATCGCCGTGATCCCGGCGACCGGGCCGTTCGCGGTGCTGCGGTCGTTGCGCGTGCTCCGGGTGCTGCGGCTGATCTCGGTCGTGCCGTCGATGCGGAAGGTCGTTTCCGGGCTGCTCGCCGCGATCCCGGGGATGGCGTCGATCGCCGCGCTGCTCGCGCTGATCATCTTCGTGGCCGGCGTGATGGCGACGAAGCTGTTCGGCGGCATCGACCCGGGCGACTTCGGCGACCTCGGCACGTCGCTGTTCACGCTGTTCCAGGTGATGACCGGCGAGGCGTGGCCGGACATCGCGAAGACGATCATGGCACAGGCCCCGATGGCCTGGATCTTCTTCGTCGTCTACATCCTGGTGTCCAGCTTCGCGGTGCTGAACCTGTTCATCGCCGTCGTCGTCAGCGGCATGGAGGACGAACTGCGCCAGGACATCCGCGAGGAAGAGGCGAAGCAGGCCGAAGCGCAGGCCGCCGCGAACCGCGAAATCCTCCAAGAGCTCCGCTCCCTGCGCGCGGAGCTGGCCGAACTGCGGCGCGAGCAGGCGGCTTAGTCGTCCGCGATCAGGGCCTCGAGAGCCGGGATCGCCGCCGTCAGGGCTTCGCGGTGCTCGGGCGAAAGCCGGTCGAGACGCCGGTTCAGCTCCTGCACCCGGGTCGAGCGGACGCCGGAGACGAGCCGCTCGCCCTCTTCGGTCGCCTTCGCCAGCCACGCCCGCCGGTCGACCGGGTCGGACTCGCGGCTGACGTACCCGGCCTCGACCAGGGACGCGATGATCCGCGACATCGTCGCCGCGGCGACGCCCTCCTTCGCCGCGAGGTCACCGAGCCGGAGCTGGCCGGCGTGTACCAGCGTCGCCAGGGCCGAAATGGCGCCGTGGCCCGGCCCGGGCACGCCCGCCTGCCGCAGTGACCGGGACAGCCTGCCGACGGCGAGGTACAACCTGCCCGAGACGTCCTGGACCGATGTGCTGGTCACGGCTGGCTCCTTCTGCCCTCACCGGAAATGCCGTCCACCTTACGGGCTCCCGGTGCGCGCTCGGCGTGAAGGCGCCCTGGTTCACCGGGGTGGACTCGACGCCTGCGCCCAGAAGCGCTGCGGCACGCGCCCCGCACCGCGGGCCAGGTGACCGGCGACGACGGCCGCGCGCATCGCCGACGCCATCCGTTCGGGGTCCGCCGCCCGGGTGACGGCCGTGGACAGCAGCACGGCGTCGCAGCCGAGCTCCATCGCCAGCGTCGCGTCCGAGGCCGTGCCGATTCCGGCGTCCAGGATCACCGGCACGTTCGCCCGCGACACGATCAGCTCGATGTTGTGCGGATTCCGGATGCCGAGGCCGGTGCCGATCGGCGCGCCCAGCGGCATCACCGCGGCACAGCCGGCCTCCTCCAGCCGCAGCGCGAGCACCGGGTCGTCGTTCGTGTAGGCGAACACGGTGAACCCGTCGGCGGTCAGCCGTTCGGCGGCGTCGAGGGTCTCGATCGGGTCCGGCAGCAGCGTCCGGTCGTCGGCGTGCACCTCGAGCTTGATCAGGTCGGTCTCGAGGGCCTCCCGCGCGAGTTGCGCGGTGAGGACGGCTTCCGCGGCCGTCCGGCAGCCCGCCGTGTTCGGCAGCAGCTCGATGCCGAGCCTCCGGAGGAGCTCGAGGACGCCGGAGCCGCCTTCGGCGTCGGCGCGGCGCATGGCGACGGTGGTCAGCTCGGTCCCGGACGCGACCAGCGCGCGTTCGAGGACGGCGAGGTTGGCGGCGCCGCCGGTGCCGATGATCAGCCGGGACGTCAGCTTGCAGGTGCCGATGACCAGCGGTTCTTCGTCCATTTCAGCCTCCCTGGACCGCGGTGAGCACGTCGACGCCCGCCCCCTTGGGCACGGCGGTGGCCGACCAGTCGGCACGGCGGACGACGACGCCGTCGACCGCGACGGCGATGCCCGGCCGCTGCCCGCCGGTGGCGTCGAGGACGTCGGCGACGGTCGCGCCGTCGGGGAACTCCGTCCATTCGCCGTTGACCTTGATCTCCATCAGACGTGCTCCTTCTGGTGCAGGCGGGCGGGCGAAGCGGCTTCGGTCCCCTCGGGCGGCTTCTCCCCCTCGAGCCAGGCGACCACGGCGTCCGCGGTCACCGGGGCCATCAGCAGGCCGTTGCGGTGGTGGCCGGTGGCGGCGAAAACACTGCCGTCCAAGGCGCCGAGGTACGGCAGCGCGTCCCGGCTGCCGGCGCGCAGGCCGGCGGCGGTCTCGACCAGCTCGTACTCGGTGATCGCGGGGAAGACGCGTTCGGCGCCCTCGATCAGCTCACGCACGCCGCGTGCGGTGACGGCCTGGTCGAACCCGGCCTCGTACTGGGTGGCGCCGAGGACGAGCTCGGAGTCACCGCGCGGGACGAGGTAGATCGGGCGGCCCTCGACGACGGCCCGGACGGTGTGCGTGGGCGGCGGCAGGCACCCGCGGCGGGGCCTGAGCCGGAGGATCTCACCCTTGAGCGGGCGGACGGCGTCGGCGAGCAGCGGGTGCAGCCGCCCGGTCCAGGCGCCCGCGGCGAGCACGACGGCCTCGGCGTCCGGGAGCTCTTCGACGCGCTCACGCCGGAACCGGACGTTTCGCTTTTCGCAGGCCGCGTACAGCGCGTTGAGGAGTTTCCGGTTGTCCACGGCCAGGTCGCCGGGCACGTGAAGTCCACTTCGGACGGATCCGGCGCCGGGTTCGAGCCGCTTGACCTCCCGGCCGGTGAGCCGCTCGGCCGCGCGGCCGAGCTCGTGGAGGTGGCCGGCCAGGATGTCCAGGTAGCCGGCGTCGGCGCTGTCGAAGGCGACGACGAGCGTCCCGTGCCCGGCCAGCCCGGGGTCGACGCCCTCTTCCTCGAGGTCGCGGGCGAAGTCCGGCCAGCGTTTCAGTGACTCTTCGCCGAGGCGGAGGACGTCCTCCTCGCCCGGCCAGGCCTCGGTGACGGGGGCGAGCATGCCCCCGGCCAGCCAGGACGCGCCGCCGCGGACGGGTTCGGGGTCGTAGAGGGTGACCCGGTGGTTGTTCGCGGCGGCTCGCCACGCCGTGGACAGGCCGATCACGCCGCCGCCCACCACTGCCAGGTTCGTCATGGAATCACGCTCCCTGCGCCGGCATGACCCGGATCAGGTTCCACGGTCGGAGCGGCAGCTCCCTCTCAGCCCGTGCCTCGGGCTCCCGTGCGGACACGTCCACCCTAACGCGCGGGGTACGGTCGCCGCTATGCCTGCCCTCTCCGGTGACAAGATCCGAGCCCGCCTCGACGCGGCACGCCTGTACCTCTGCACGGACGCCCGCACTTCGCGTGGGGACCTGGCTGCCTTCGCCGACGCGGCCCTCGCGGGCGGCGTCGACGTCATCCAGCTGCGCGACAAGACCGGCGCCCTGGAGGCGGCCGGCGAGATCGCGGCGCTGGAGGTGCTGGCGGAGGCGTGCGCCCGCCACGGAGCGTTGCTGTCGGTGAACGACCGGGCCGACGTGGCGCTGGCGGTCGGTGCCGACGTGCTCCACCTGGGCCAGGACGACATCCCGGTCCCGCTGGCCCGCCGCATCCTGGGCGACGAGGTGGTGATCGGCCGGTCGACGCACTCCCTCGACCAGGCCCTGGCCGCGGCCGCGGAGCCCGGGGTCGACTACTTCTGCACGGGCCCGTGCTGGCCGACACCGACCAAGCCGGGCCGCCCGGCACCGGGCCTGGACCTGGTCCGCGCGACGGCGGCCTGGGCCCCGGACCGGCCGTGGTTCGCGATCGGCGGCATCGGCTCGGACCGGCTGCCTTCGGTGCTGGAGGCCGGGGCGTCCCGGATCGTGGTGGTCCGGGCGATCACCGACGCCGAGGACCCCGAGGCAGCGGCGCGGGAGCTGCGCGCCCGCCTGGTCTGACGTTCATGAGGGGCACCCTCATGGCTCTTGTGTCCATGAAGGTGCCCCTCATGGCCTTCACGGGGCCGGAGTGGTCGCGGCCGCGCCCTTGCTGGTCGGCGGCGTCGCCGTCGTGGCCGGGGCCGAGGTCGACGGCTGCTGCGTCGTCGTGCTCGGGGTCGGTGTCGGGGACTCCGACGAGGTCGTCGGAGTCGTCGACGTGGCCGAGGGCGTCGTGGTCGTCTCCGTCGGGGAAACCTGCGTGTCGTCCGTCGGGGCCGTCGGGGTCGTCGACGGGGTCTTGTCCGTCGTGCCTGATCCGCCGCCGAAGATCTTGCCCACGCTCGCGCCCGTTCCGCCCGCGACCTTGCCGTCCGTCGCCGCGTCGACGCCGACCATCGAGAGGATCGCCACCACGAACGCCACGGCGCTCGTGCCGATGATCAGCGGCCAGCGCAGCTTCCGGAGCCGGGACGACAGCCGCGGTTCGTCCGGAGGCGGCTTGAGCTGGACCGTCGGCTGGTCGGTGATGTCCACGGCGTGTCCGCGCCGGCGGATTCCCGACGTGGCCAGCTGGCGCGCCTTGAGCGCCGCTTCGCGGGTTCGCTGCAGCGAGCGCAGGTACAGCTCGCTGCCGACCGTCGACACCACGCTCGCCACGCCGGCGCCGACCACCGTGCCCGCCACGCCCAACGTCGATCCGAGCAGCGCCGCGGTCACCGCCGCCAGCGCCGCCGCCAGGACCTGCGCGATCCGCAGGCCCGACTTCTCTTCCTTCTCCTCCGAAGCCGCTGCGTTCTCCTTGCTCATGATCCCGATCTAGGTAGTCGTCTTCTCCCTTGTCCAACGTCTAAGGCGCGTGAGGAACTCCCCACGTTGCCGGTGCGTGAGGAGCACCACTCCGTCTGTCCAAATTAGACACTCCAGACCGAACGGTTTCTTGACATACTCGGCAGATGGAACTGGTGACGATCTCAGACATCGAGGCCGCCGCGAAGCGCGTCGAAGGTGTCGCCGTGCGCACGCCCCTGCTGCTCCAGACATGGGATCCCCGCAAGACCCTGTGGCTCAAACCCGAGAATCTGCAACCGGTCGGCGCGTTCAAGGTGCGCGGCGCGTTCACCGCGATCAGCGCTCTCGACGACGCCGTCCGCGCCCGCGGCGTCATCGCCTTCTCGAGCGGCAACCACGCGCAGGCGGTCGCGTACGCCGCGCAGCGGTACGGCGTGCCCGCGGTTATCGTCGTGCCGGACGTCGCGCCGCGGATCAAGGTCGCCGCCACCCGCTCCTACGGCGCCGAAGTCATCGAGGTGCCGATCAGCGAACTCGAGGAAAAAACGCACGAACTGGCCGCCGAACGCGGGCTGACCCTCGTGCCGCCCTTCGACGACGCGGCCATTATCGCCGGGCAGGGCACGGTGGGCCTCGAGATCGCCGAAGACCTGCCGGACGTCGAGGTCGTGCTCGTGCCGGTGAGCGGCGGCGGGCTGGCCTCCGGCGTCGGCACCGCGATCAAGGCCCGCTGCCCCGACGCCCGCGTGATCGGCGTCGAGCCCGCGCTGGCCGCCGACACGACCGAGGGGCTGCGGCTCGGCCACCGCGCCGACTGGCCGGTGGCGGACCGGGCCCGCACGATCGCCGACGGCCTGCGCGCGCAGCCGTCGGACCTGACCTTCGCGCACCTGCGGAAGGTCGTCGACGACATGGTGACGGTCACCGAGGACGAGATCCGCGACGCCGTCCGCACGCTGGCCCGGCAGGCCCGGCTGGTGGCCGAGCCCAGCGGCGCGGTGACGACGGCGGCGTACCTGTCCCACGCCGCCGAGCTGCCCGCGGGCCGCACCGTGGCCGTCGTCTCCGGGGGCAACGCGGATCCGGCGATGTTCGCCGAGATCCTCGCGGGCTAGTCGCCTGACCAGTGGTCGCCTCAAGCGCCCCAATGTGGCGTTCGGTGCGTCTGACGCACCCAATGTGGCGTTCGGTGCGTTGGACGCAACCAACGCCACATTGGGGCGCTTTGGGCTAGGAGCCGGCGACCGGGGTCCCGCCGCCGCGGACGTGCGTCGGCGGGCCCTCGACGCCGCAGTGGTAGCACTCGCCCAGGTGGGGGCACTCGTCGTCGGGCTTCGCGGGTGACGGCGGTTCGAGGACGCCGTTGTGGATGCCCAGCGCGATCAGGCCGCCGGCGATCGCCAGTGCCGCGCAGATGACCAGCGCCGTCCGCCAGCCCGCCGTCAACGCCACCGGGTCGGCGTACGCCTCGCCGGTCAGCCCGGCCGCGGCGGGCAGCACCGCCACCGCGAGCAGGCCGCCCGAGCGCGCGATGGCGTTGTTGACGCCCGAGGCGACGCCGGCGTAGCGGTCCGGGGCCGCGGCGAGCACCGTCGCGGTCACCGGGGCCACGACCGTCGCCAGGCCGAGCCCGAACACCGCCACCGCCGGCAGCACCGTCCCGAGGTAGGACGCGCCGGGCGCGATGCGCAGCATGAGCAGCATCCCGATGCCGACGATGATCGGGCCGGCCACCAGCTGCGTCCGCGGGCCGATGCGCTGCGCGAGCGCGCCGGAGCGGCCGGAAAGCAGCAGCATGATCACCGTCAGCGGCAGCCCGGCCAGGCCGGACGCCGTCGGCGAGTAGTGCAGGGACACCTGCAGCTGCATGACCAGCAGCATCATGACGCCGCCGAGGGCCGCGTAGACGACGAACGTCAGCGCGTTGGAGAGCGTGAACGTGCGGTCGCGGAACAGCGACGGCGGCACGAGTGGTTCCGCCGACCGGTGCTGGACGACGACGAACGCGGCCAGCCCGGCGATCCCCACCAGCCCGGCGACCAGCACGATCGGGTCGCCGATGCCGCGTCCCGGCGCCTCGACGAGCGCGCCGGTGATCCCCGCGAGGCCGACGGCGCCGAGCGCGGCGGCGCCGAAGTCCGGGTGGCCGGTGGCGTCCGGGTCCCGCGATTCGGGGACGAACTTGCGCGCCATGAGGACCACGGCCACGGCGATGGGCACGTTGATGAGGAACGCCAGCCGCCACGACCAGACCTGCACGAGGAAGCCGCCGAGCAGCGGCCCGGCGGCGGCCGCGATGCCGCCGAGCCCGGACCACGCGCCGATGGCGCGGGCGCGGGCGTCGTGCGCGAAGGACGCCTGGAGGATCGCGAGCGATCCCGGCGTCAGGAGGGCACCGCCGACGCCCTGCAGGACGCGCGTCGCGACGAGCATCTCGGTGGACGTCGCGGCGGCGCACAGCCCGGAGGCGACGCCGAACCAGACGACGCCGACGAGGTACATGCGGCGCCTGCCGTACCGGTCGCCGAGCGAACCGGCGACCAGGATCAGCGCGGCGAGCGCCAGCATGTAGCCGTCGAGGATCCACTGGAGCCCGGCGACGGAGGCGTTCAGCTCGGCGCCGATGCGGGGCAGGGCGACGTTGACGATGGTGCCGTCGAGCATCGCCATGCCCGACCCGAGGATCGTGGTCGCCAGCACGCCCCGCGCGGCGTGGGTTCCCCACCGGATCCCGGTGTCTTCGGTGGCAGTCACCCGGTCAACTTCACCTTGACCGGGCACCCCCGTCAACCGCGGATCACGGCAGCAGCGTCGTCACGAACTTGTAGCGGTCGCCGCGGTAGACCGAGCGGGCGAACTCGACCGGCTTCCCGTCCGTGGCGAACGAGTGGCGGGTCAGCATCAGCACCGGCATGCCGACGTCCGCGCCGAGCATCTCCGCTTCCTGCGGCCCCGCCAGCGACGTCTCGATCGTCTCTTCCGCGCGCTCGAGTTCGACGCCGTAGTGCTCGCGTAGAACGGCGTACAACGACCCGCCGGCCGAAACGTGCTTGCGCAGCCCGCGAAAACGGCCGAGCGGAAGGTGCGTCGTCTCCAGCGCCATCGGCTGCGAGTCCGCCAGTCGAAGCCGTCGAAGGCGAAGAATTTTCGCGCCCGTGCGGATTCCGAGCAGCTTCGCGAGGTCGCCCTCGACCGGCAGCTCCTCGACTTCGAGGAGCTTCGACGACGGCTTCAGGCCCTGCCGGCGCATGTCCTCGGTGTAGGACGACAGCTGCAGCCGCTGGGCGAGCTTCGGTTCGGCCGCGAAGGTGCCTTTGCCCTGCACCCGGTGCAGGCGCCCCTCGGCGGTCAGGTCGGCCAGCGCCTGGCGCACGGTGGTGCGGGAGACCGTGAACTCCCCGGCGAGCGCGCGTTCGGTCGGGATCGGCGACCCCGGCGGTAGCACGTCGAGGAGATCGAGGAGGTGCTGTTTCAACGCCCAGTACTTGGGCTCGCGCTGCCCGCGCATCCCGGCGACGGCGCCCGCCTCGCCCGTGGTGGTGGTCTCCAACATGCCCGGCTCCCTATGCCTTCCCTCATCGCACGCCACGTCCCCATAAGAAACGTACCCTTTTCCCCAAACGCGCCGCCCCTATAACATTGGTCTAGACCTGACCGACGCCGCCTGAGTCCGGTACATAATGCCGGAGGTGGAGAGGAAAATGATGACCGAACAACGGCCCGGCGCCCACATGGCCGCGGAGATCGCCCAGCAGCCGGACGTCCTGGCGGGACTGGTGGCGCGTCAGGCGGAAATCGCGGGGGTGGCGGAAAAGATCTCACAACGGCCGCCGCGGTTCGCGTTGCTCGCCGCCCGTGGATCGAGCGACCACGCAGCGTTGTACGCGAAGTACCTGATCGAGGTACTGCTCGGCCTTCCGGCTGGTCTTGTTTCGCCTTCCACGGCGACGCTCTACGGCGCCCGGCCCGACCTCCGCGACGTGCTCTTCGTCACGGTCAGCCAGAGCGGCGGCTCGCCCGACCTGATCGAAGTGACCGAAACGGCGCGGCGCCAGGGCGCCCTCACGGTGTCCGTCACCAACACGCCGGACTCGCCGCTGCGGGCGGCTTCCGAGCTCGGCGTCGACATCGGCGCGGGCGTCGAGAAGGCCGTCGCCGCGACCAAGACGTACTCCGCGACGCTGATGGCGCTCTACCTGCTCATCGACGCGGTCCGCGGCGGCAAGGCCGCCGACGCCGAGAAGATCGGCGAGCTCGCGCAGCAGACCCTCGACGGTGCCACCGAAGGCGTACAGCGCGCGGTCGACCGGTACCGGTTCGTGAACCGCGTCCTCACCACCGCCCGCGGCTACTCCTACGCGACCGCGCTGGAGGCGTCGCTCAAGCTCGCCGAGACGAGCTACCTCGCCGCCCGCGCGTACAGCGGCGCCGACCTCCTGCACGGCCCGGTCGCCGCGGTCGACGACCAGACCGCCGTGCTCGCGCTGACCAGCGCGGGCCACGGCGCCGACGCGATGCGCGAGGTCATCGACGCCGTCGGCAAGCGCGGCGCGGACGTCGTCGCGGTCGGCTCGGCGTCGGCCGAGACCCCGGCGGCCCTGCGCATCGACGTCCCGCAGACCGTCGAGGAACTGGCGCCGATCCTGGAGATCCTACCCGTCCAGCGGATCGCCCTCGGCCTGTCACTCGCCCGGGGCGGCGACCCCGACAGCCCGCGCGGCCTGCTGAAGGTCACCAAGACCCGGTGAGCTTCGCGGTAGGCGTCGACGCCGGCGGCACGTCGACCAGGGCCGCCCTGGTCGACGCCACCGGCGCCGTGCTGGGCACCGGACGCGGCGAAGGCGCCAACCCCAACGCGCACGCGCCCGAGGTCGCCGCGGGCCGGATCGCCGACGCGATCACCGCGGCGCTGGGCGACCGCGATCCCGGCGGCGTGCGGGCGTGCGTCGTCGGTATGGCCGGGGTCAGCAAGCTCAGCGACCCGGACGTGGCGGCGGTCTTCGACGCGGCGTGGGCGAGGATCGGGCTGCCCGGCGTGGTGCGGACGGTCACCGACGCCGAAGTGGCGTACGCGTCGGCGACGTCGGCGCCGGACGGAACCGTCCTCGTCGCCGGCACCGGGTCGATCGCGGGCCGGATCCGGAAGCGGCGCCTCGCCGGCACCACGGGCGGGTACGGCTGGCTGCTGGGCGACGAAGGGTCCGCGTTCTGGCTCGGCCGCGAGGCGGTCCGTTCCACTTTGGAGGCGCTCGGGCGCGGGCTCCCGCTCGACGGGCTGCCGTCCGCGGTGCTCGCCGCCGCACTCGGACCGTCCGGTTTGGACGTCCGGACCGACGCCGGGCGGCTCGCCGCGTCGCGCGCGCTCATCACGGCGGCCAACGCCGAGGCACCCGTCCGGCTCGCCCGGTTCGCGCCGTTGGTGAGCGCGGCGCACGACGCGGGGGAGCCGGCGGCGCTCGAGATCGTCGCCCGCGCGGCCGGCCATCTGGTCGGCAACGCCCTCGCCGCGCGCGAGCCCGGCGAGTCGACTCCGGTCGTGCTCGTCGGCTCGGTGCTCACCGGCGACAGCCCGGTCGGCGCGCTCGTGCGCCGCCGATTGGCCGATCTCGAGGTGCTGACCAGCTCCGATGGGGTGCTCGGGGCGGCCTGGCTCGCCGCCGTGGCGGCCTTCGGCGAGGGGACGCCGAGACCCCGGCCGGAAAGAGATTGAGCAAAACGCGGCGCAAAGCTGCGAAACCGTCGACTGAACCCGGGTAGTCCGGGTAACGTAGGCAGTGGCCCCCGGACCCTCCCCCCTCGCCGGGGGCCGCCTTATGTCCTGGGTACGTCGTCCGGACTGGTCTCCGGGGCCAGGCGCAGGCCGGGATGCTCCGGCGGCAACGCGCGGTAGAGCACCCAGCCACTCACCGCGACGGTCAGCGCGACCAGCGGCCAGGACAGCACCGTGCGGGCCACGCCGAGCGCGATCACCTGACCGGACCACCACAGCAGGCCGTAAACCACCACCCGCAGCGCGTACTGGCCGAAGACCCACACCCAGCTGGCCCGCGAGTAGGCCCGCAGCAGCACGGGGTCACGCCGCCAGCGCGCCTTCTGGCCGAGCAGCAGACCGACGACGACGCCGAGCAGCGGCCAGCGGACGACGATGCTGGCCGCCCACAGCAGGGCGCTGGCCACATTGGACATCAGCTGCAGCAGGAAGAAGTCCTGGGCGCGGCCGGTGTGCAGGGCGATCAGCGCGGCGGCGACGACCGCGGCCAGGCTCACGACCAGCGCGCGGACCTTGCCGCCCCGCACGATCCGGTAGATCCCGAGCGCGACGGCGACCGCGATGGCGGCGCCGGCGCCCCAGGCGATCGACTGCCCGGCCGCGAGCCAGCCGGCGACGAAGCCGACGGGCGGGATGCTGGCGTCGAGTGCGCCCCGGCGGCCACCGAGGATCTGCGCGAGCGACTCACGGGGTTCTCCGGACACGTGTCCAGCCTGCCGGATCCCGGCCGGGACGCTCCGGCCGGGGAGATTTTCGCCACATCGGGTGCCGGGTTTGCCTCCGAGTGTGCTGTTTCACGGCATGCCGAGGGTGAAGAGCGCGTAATACAGAGGCGGCGATGGCCGACAAGATAAGACACTGTTACCCCAGGCTGAACCCGAGGTGGCGGTGGACGCATCGTGGGGGTGCGATAGTTGAGGTGTACAACTACATGTCGGGGTGTGTCGGCCGCAGGATGGGAAGGGGACCCAACGTGTACGGAATCGACAGCTACGTAGCCATCGGGGACAGCTTCACCGAGGGCCTCAACGACGACCTGCCGGACGGGTCGTTCCGGGGCTGGGCCGACCGGCTCGCCGAGATCCTGGCGGCGGGCCGGAGCGACTTCCGGTACGCCAACCTGGCGCTGCGGGGCAAGATGCTCGACGAGATCCTGGACGAGCAGCTGCCGATCGCCCTGGAGCTGAAACCCGACCTGGTGACGCTGTGCGCGGGCGGCAACGACATCATCGTGCCGGGCGCGGACGTCGACGCGGTCACGGAGCGTCTGGAAGAGGGCGTCGCGAAGCTGCGTGAGGCCGGGATCCCGGTGCTGATGTTCAACGGCCCGGACACCAAGGTGCTGTCGGTGATGTCGGTCCTGCGCGGCAAGGTGGCGATCTACAACACGAACCTGTGGGCGATCGCGGAGCGCCACGGAGCCCGCATGGTCGACTTGTGGACGATGGACCCCCTGCACGACCGCCGAGCCTGGAGCGACGACCGCCTCCACTTCTCCCCGGAGGCCCACCGCCGCATCGCCCTGAAGGCGGCGGAGGTCCTGGGCATCCCCCTGGAGGGCGACTGGCGTGAGCCGTGGCCTTCGGAGGTGCTTCCGAGCCGCTGGATCGACTCGCGACGCTCGGACCTGACGTGGACGAAGGTGCACCTCCTGCCGTGGATCCGGAGGCAGCTCCGGGGCGAGTCGATGGGGGACGGACTCTCACCGAAGCGGCCGAAGCTGGCGCCGTTGGTGCCGTTGGACGTGCTCGAGGTGCCCGACAACGCGCGACAGCAGGCCAGCTGAGGCGCCCCGCGGAAGCCTTCTGATGCACCCAATGTGGCGTGGGGGGGGGGGGGGGGGGGGGGGGGGCGCCCGCGTTTGGGGCGGAGTTGGGAGCCCCCCCCGCCGCCGCACCCACGGGG
>NZ_JBFACT010000076.1:0-39348 GCF_040640995.1 Amycolatopsis sp. NPDC021455
CTTCCGATCTGTGGCGTTGGTTGCGTCCAACGCACCGAACGCCACATTGGGTGCGTTGGACGCACCGAACGCCACATTGGGGCGCTTCAGGGTCAGCCGGCCGTCACCGGGGTTTCGGCTGCCCAGTCACGCGGGACCAGGAATGACGCCAGCTCCGCCTCCGCGCTCCCCGGCTCGGGCGTGAACTCGGACTCCCACCGCGCCAAGGGTGGCAACGCCGTGAGAACGTCGGCCTGGACCGCGGTCGCCGCGTCGTGGACGAGCGTGAACTCCACGTACCGGCCGCGGCGGTAGAGCTGCCACTGCCGCTCGCGTTCGCCGTACGGCAGGTCCTTCCGCCGCCGCACGATCGGGAAGTACGCCGGGGCGATCACGGCGATGCCCGCCGCCGTGAACGCGGCCGAACGCCGCCAGCCGTCCGGGCCGGGCAGGCGCAGGTGGTCGAAGAGGATGCCGCCGATGCCGCGGGCCTCGTCGCGGTGCGGGAGCCGGAAGCGGTCGTCGCACGCCCGTTTCGCCTGGGCGTGGAACGCCGGGTCGAGCGTGTCGCAGTGGTTCTTCAGGACGCGGTGGAAGTGCGTCGCGTCGGAAGCGAAGCCGTAACAGGGCAGGAGGTCGACGCTGCCGCCGAACCCCCACGAATCCGCGGTTTCGCGGTAGCGGAAGTGCGCCTGGAACGCCGGGACGTACGGGTTGCGCGGGTGCAGCACGACCGACAGCCCGGCCGTGAAGAACTCGTCCGAGAAGGCCGCGCTGACGACGGCGCGTTCGAAGACGTCACCGTTCTCGAGCAGCCGCGTGCGGCCGGACCGGCCGAAACGGCCGCCGCCGTCGAGGCGTTCGAGCTCGGCGACCAGCTCTCGCTGGCCGGCGCTGACGATCGCCTTGACGGCGTCGCGTCTGTCCCCTGAAGGCATACCCCCACCCCCAGGGGCAGGTTACCAGCGAAACGGGGTCAGCCGGCGATGGCGGCGCGCGCGATCACCTTGGTGATCTTCGCCCGGACGAGGGATTCCTCGGGGACGGCGTTGCGCTTGCCGAACTCCTCGCCGCGCTCGGCGCCCATGTACCGCGTACCCAGCTTGGTCGCCCACGCGAGCAGGTCGTCGAGGTCGTGGATCAGCCGTGCCTCGGCGGTGAACTGGACATACGAAAACGGCGGCTTCTGGTCGTCGACGGCCAGGGAGATCCGGCCGTCGCGGGCGATGGCCTTGCCCTTGAGCGTCTCGGTTCCGGTAGTGAAGATCAGCTCGTCGCCGTCCGGGCCCTCGTTGAGCAGGAACCACACCGGCGTCACGATCGGGGCACCGTTGGCCCTGACCAGCCCGAGCATGCCGGTCCGCGTGCCCTCCGAAGCGAACTTCCACCACTCTTCACGGCTCATCTCACGCATGTGAGCGACGTTAGCCTGTCACCCGCGCGTGCGCAGAGGGTGGCCGACTAGCCTGGCCTGCTGTGCGAGACGACGACACCGGGATGATGGGCCTGGCCGACGAGGGGCTGACGCGCCGCCTCAAGGCGCTGGCCTGCACCGCGCCGCTGCACGACCTGGACGCGCGGAAGGCGAAGCTCGACTGGGCCGACGCCACGATCTACCAGATGGCCGAGATCGCGCTGCACACGATCGACCAGGTCACCATCGCCATGGACTTCGACACCGGCGCCGGCCACGACGAGGTCATCGACCGGCTGCTGCCGTTCATCGCGCAGCAGGCGCCATCACGGATGCCCGAAGAGCACGTCCGCGTCGCCAAGTGGGTCCTGGACAACCTCATCAACGTCGGCACGACCGACCGCGGCTTCCGGCGCGTCTACGGCTCGGTCGGGCCGGGTGGTTACCAGCGCCGCCAGTTCGACTTCAAGCTGCTGGTCGAGCTGGCCGCCCGCGACGGCGAGGTCTACCTGCGCGCCACCGACGAGGCCATCAACGTCCTCGTCGGCGCGCTCGACACCGACGTCGAGTCGGCCCAGATCGCCGCCGAGGTCAAGCTCGAGAACCTGATCAACCGCGGTCGCCTCGCCGACGCCAAGCTCGCCGCCGAGCAGGCCCGCTACCGGACCGTCCAGTACGGCGAAACCCTGCGCGCGAAGCTCGACGCGACCCGCCGCGACGTCCGGTCGGTCGACTGGGAACGCGAGGTCCCGGAACTCCTGGACAGCGCGCTCAGCCACATCGAGGCCCGCTTCCGTGCCGAGAACGCCATCCTCAAGAACATCACCACCGCCCGCGACGAGACCGAGGACCTCGACAAGAAGCGCCGCGCGGCCGAACTCGTCGACATCGTCGGCGACTGCATCCGGCGGCACACGCGCCTGCAGTCCCGGCTCGCCGACGCGGGCGCGGTCTTCCGCGCCGAACAGGACCGCCAGCAGTTCTCCGGCCCGCCCCAGCGCGCGACGATCGACCTGTTCGGCCAGCTCCTCGTGCCGACACTCGGCCTGCCGCTGGCCGACGCCGTCGCCCCGGCCGAGCACTTCTTCCACGCCGTCGCGGGCATCACCGCGCCCGTGGTGCCGTCGCTGTCTTCCCTCGTCTCGCTGCTCCTGCGGCCCGCACCCGAGCGAGATCAGCTGGTCGGCGAGATCCCCGAACCCGAACTCATGCCCGCCGAGGTCACCGACAAGTTCGGCGACGACGTCTGGCGCGCCGCCGACGAACTCCTCGACCTGCCCGAGGTGCCGCGACGGCTGTCGGGTCTGCTGGAAGAGGCCCGCCGCAGCCGCCAGCCGGGGCTTGCCGCCCTGGTCGCGCTGCGGGCGGTCCACGCCTACAGTCCCGGGGTCGGCGCGGCCCGCCGCCAGGGCGACCGCTCGGTTCTCCTGGCCGTCGACGACGGCACGCTCCTGGACGACCCCGAGTTCGGCGGCGCCGACCTGCTCCTGTCCACCGCCGCCGTAGAGCGGGCCGACGAAGAAGAGGAAGTCGCGTAATGGCGCTGTCCCACAGCAGCGTGGACGCCGAAGCCGCGGCCCGGCTGGTCGCCTTCGGCATGCGGCCGAAGCAGCTGCCCGCCCGTGACGTCGTGTACGGCGACCTCGTGCGCCGCTACGGCGAGGACAACGCGTTCAAGGCCCTCACCCACGCCGTCGCCGCCGGGCTCGGCCTCATGGTCCTCGAGGTCAACCAGCAGGCCGGCGCGGTCCTCGCGGCCACCGACGAGTCCGTCTTCGAGATCAAGATGGACTCCTACGCCCGCCAGGCCAAGATCCGCGAGCGCCGCGAGACCGAGAAGGTGCTGCACGGCCTGATCCACCTCGCCACCGCCGCGCTCGGCTACCCGCGCCCGGACGACCTCGCCAACGACACCTACATCGGCCGCGTCAGCGTCGAGCAGGTCGACGCGATGGTCCGCGAAGCCGCCCGCATGCTCGACGAACGAGCCGCGGCGGCCGAAGCCAACAACGACCCCCTGGCCGACGCGCCCGAGCTGGAACAGGCGTGGCGCGCGTACACCCGCCGTCCCGCCGCGGCCGCCACCAAGGACGGGCGGCTGGCCGCCGACACCACCCGCGGCATGGTCAGCCGCGCCCTGCGCTTCCTCGCCGACCAGGGCTTCCTGGTCCCGGTGAGCGACGAGCAGGGCGGCACCTACCGGACCACGCCGCGCTACCAGATCCAGGTGCGGGAACTCGCCGCCGACGCCGCCTTCGACGACCTGCTCGCGCTCGACGTCGTGGCCGTCGCGAACGCCGGGGGCACGCTGCGCGCGGCCGCTTCGGACACGCTGTAGAGGGGAATCGATGTACGAGCTTTCGCGGGTCCGCCTGCACTCGGTGGGCCCGGCGGGTGCCCGCTACCAGGACGTCGTGCTCGACTTCAGCGGCGTCGGCGCCAAGATCACCGCGCCCAAGCAGGACGCGCTGTTCAGCGCGGGCATCCACGCGACCGGACCGGCCGAGCTGCGCCGCCCGTCGCCGGCGAGCGTGCTGTTCCTCGAGAACGGCGGCGGCAAGTCCGTGCTCATCAAGCTGATCTTCTCGGTCATGCTGCCCGGCCGCCGCCAGGTCGTCGGCACCACCAGCACCAAAGTCCTCGAGAAGTTCGTCGCCGCCAAGGACGTCTCGCACGTCGTGCTGGAGTGGCTGCACGTCGAAAGCGGGCACCGGATCATCACCGGCAAGGTGTCGGAGTGGCGCGGGCACGTCGTGTCCGCCGACTCCGAGAACCTCGTCGACTCCTGGTACTGCTTCCGCCCGACGTCGGCGCTGGGCCTGGAGTCGCTGCCGATGACGCAGGACGGCCGGCTGCTGACGATGTCCGGCTTCCACGACAAGCTCACCGCGGCCCAGCTCGCCGAACCCGAGCTGGAGCTGTCCTGGACCCGCCGCCACCACGAGTGGACCGGCCGGCTCGACGGGCTCGGCCTCGACACCGAGCTGTTCCGCTACCAGCGCGCGATGAACGCCGGCGAAGGCGAGGCGGCGGACGCGTTCGCCTTCGGCACCGACGACGCGTTCGTCGAGTTCCTGCTGCGCGCGGTCATCTCCGAAGAGGAGCCGAAGGACCTCGCCGAGGTCGTCGCCACCTACGCCCACAACCTGGCCCAGCGCGGCGATCTCCTGTCCGAGCGCGACTTCGTGGCGGGCGCGCTCGACCTCCTGGGCCCGCTGGCCGCCGAAGAAGGCGTCGCCGCGGAGTCGCGGAAGATCGCTGAATCAGCGAAAGCTGACATGGCGTCGCTGGCCGGGCGGGTCGTCGCGCGCAACGAGCTCGAGAACGCGCGGCTGTCCGGGCTCGAGGACCACGTCACCGAGGTCAAGTCCGCCGAGAAGCTCGCCGAGGGCGACCACCGGCGGCTCGCCGCGGCCGTCACGGAACTGCGCCGCCTGGTCGCGGTGCTGCGGCTGGACGAGGCCCAGGAAGCCCGCAAGCGCGTCGACGCCGAACTGGCGTCGGCGAAGACCGAAGCCGAAGCCTGGCGCGAGACGGCGACCGTGCTCAACTCGTTGAACGCGGCGCGCAAGGCGAAGGACCTGCGCGAACTCGTCGGCAACCGCGAGGAGAAGGCTCGTCCTGCCCTGAAGGCACGCAACGACGCCGCTTCGGCACTCGCACGCGGGTTGCACGCGCTGGCGCAGGATGCCCAACGGCAGGCCGACAAGGCCGAAGCGCACGCGGGCGCGTTGCGTGCCGAAGCCGAGAAGGCGCAGACCGAGCGGGACGAAGCCGCGAACCTCGCGGCCGCCCGCCGGGCCGAGGCGCGCGGGCTGACCACGCGGATCACCGAACTGCGCGAAGAAGTCCAGGCAGCGGTTCGTGCCGGACTGCTGCCCTCGGGTGCCGACGTGGCCGAAGCGTCGCGGACCGCGCGCTCCGCGGCTGAGCAAGCTGTTTCGGAACTGACCCGCCGCGAACAGGAACTGGACCGCGTCGGCGCGGATCTCCAAGCGGCGCAACGGGCCGTCAACGAGGCGCACCAGCTCGCGGGCACCACCCAGGACCGGCTGGAACGCGCCACCGAGGACCTCGACCGGGCCCACCGCCGGACCGACGCCCTCGCCGCCGAAAGCCGCCTGGTCGAGCTGCTCGGCGCCGACGACGTCAACCTGGAAAGCGACCTTCCGGTGCTGCTGGAGCGGTTGCGCGAGGCGAGCGCGGCCGTCGAAAAGGAGCAGACCGCGCTGCGGATGGAGGAGTCCGCCGACGAGCGGGCCCTCGCCGCACTGGGGTCCGGCGGACTCCTGCCGCCGCCGGAGGACGTCCAGGCCGCCCTCGACGCGCTGGAAGAGGCCGGAATCACCGCGTGGTCCGGCTGGCGCTATCTGTCCAAACTGGACGCTTCCCGGCGCGCCGAAGTCCTCGAAAGCCTGCCGCAGCTGGTGTCCGGTGTCCTGCTGAACGACGCCGCGCACGCTTCCCGTGCCCGGGAAGTCCTGACGAAGCGGCGGCTGCTGCCGAGCGCGATCATCGCCGTCGGCACGACCGAAGCACTGCAGGCCGAGGTGCCGTCCGCACCCGGCGTCGAGTTCCTCGTGCCGCCGAACCCCGCGATGTACGACGAAGAAGCCGCGGACGCCGAGCGGGAGGCCGTGGCGCGGCGGCACACCGAGCGGCAGCGTCGCCTCGAAGCGCTGTCCGCCAAGCTGTCCGCGGACGGCGCCCTGACGTGGAAGCTCACGACGTGGCGTGAGGACTACCCGCCCGGCGCCATCGCGACCCTCGCCGAGCAGGCCCAGGCCGCGCGGACCGCCCGGGAGACCGCACGGACGGCGTTGGAGCAGGCCGAAGCGGAGTTCGCGCGGCTGAGCGAAAAAGCCGCGTCGCTGCGTGAACGCGTCCCCGAGCTGCGCGCGGCCGCCGCCGAGGCCGAAGAGAAGGCCCGGCGGCTCGGCGAGCTGGGTGTTCGCAGCGCCCGGATCGCGGAGTGGACCGAAGAAGCCGAGCGGGCGACCGAGATCGCCGAGCGCGCCGACCTGCAGGCGTCCGACGCGGCGGGCAAAGCCGCCCGGCTGCGCGAGCAGGCGGGGGAGGAGCAGCGCACCGCCGACGGCCACCGCCGGACCGCGACCACCGCGCGCGCCGAGCTGGCCGAGGTGCCCGGCGCGGCCGACGCCGCGGAGGGCCCGGCGCCGTCCGAGCCGGTGGACGCGCTCCGGCGGACGTACGCGTCGGCGTCCGAGGCGTACGCGAAGGTCGAGGTCGGCAGCGACCTCCGCGGAGAGCTGGAACAGGCCGAGTCCGCCGAAGCGGCCGCGGGCTCGGCCGTCGAGTCCCTCGACGCGGCCGTGCGCGCCCGCGCGGCCGAACTCCTGGAAACCCCCGACGGTTCCGACGCGTCGGCCCGCGCGGCCGCGTTGGCGCGCGCCCGCCGGGTCGTCGACGGCCTCGAAGACGAGCGCACCGAGGCGATCGGGCTCGTCTCGACGCGGCGCGCGGAGCTGGACGCGCTGCCGCTGCAGAACGGTGTCAACGGCGAGAAGCCGCGCGACATCGAACACGGCCTGGAGCTGATTGACGCGGCCGGGCTGGAAGCGTCCGCGGCCGCGCGGAAGTGGGAGGAGCTGCAGGAACGCCGGGCGGCGGCGGAAGCGACCCTGGAGTCCGCGCGCACCTCGGCGTCCGGGTTCTCGCTGCTCGCGGAGTCTATGGCACACCTGGTGACCGACACGGACGCGGCGGCCTACGACGGTGACGTCGACACCGCGCGCGCCCAGCACGCCCGGCTGAACGCGACCTTCAACGCGGCCCAGGAAGCGGCCGACGCGGGCGACCGCCGGGTGCGCGCGGCCGCCGACCAGCTCGCGCAGTACGCGACGGAGAAGCGGTTCGAGAAGCTGAGCACGCCGGTGCGGCAGCAGGTCATCTCGGTCAAGCGCGACCAGCTCCCGGCACACGCGGCCGAGTGGGCCGAAGCGCTGCGGCCGCGCCTGCGGTCACTCACCGACGACCTCGCGCAGATCGACCGGCACCGCGGCGGCATCATCACGCGTCTGCAGGGCATGGTCGACGGCGCGCTCCGGACGTTGCGGTCGGCCCAGCGCGTCTCCCGGCTGCCGGACGGCCTCGGCGACTGGTCCGGGCAGGAGTTCCTCCGCATCCGGTTCACCGAGCTGGAGGACAACGCGCTGACCGAGAAGCTCGGCGAGGTCGTCGACGAGGCCGCCGTCGGCAAGACCGCGGACGGCCGGGACGTCAAGCGCGACGGGCTTTCCCTGGTACTGCGCGGGGTCCGGGCCGCGGCACCCAAGGGCTTCCGCGTCGACATGCTCAAGCCGGACTCGGTGCTCCGCACCGAACGCCAGCGCGTCTCGGAGATCCGCGACGTCTTCTCCGGCGGCCAGCAGCTGACCGCGGCGATCATCCTGTACTGCACCCTCGCGGCGCTGCGCGCCAACAACCGGGGCAAGGTCCGCAACCGGCACTCCGGCGTGCTGTTCCTGGACAACCCGATCGGCCGCGCGTCGGCCGGGTACCTCCTGGAGCTGCAGCGCGCGGTCGCCGAGGCGCTCGGCGTGCAGCTGATCTACACGACGGGCCTGTTCGACGCGGGCGCGCTGTCGGAGTTCCCGCTCATCGTGCGGCTGCGCAACGACGCCGACCTGCGGGCGGGCCGGAAGTACCTGTCGGTGGACTCGACGATCCGGAACTCCCTGGAGGACCTCGGCGAGCCGGACGGCGTCGCGCGGCTGTCGGCGACCCGGATGTTCACGCGGGCGGCCGAGGAAGCCGATTCCGCTGAGGACGAACAAACGGCCTGAAGCGGAACATTTCCGGACGTGTGGTGGTTCTCCGGCGCATGACGAAACTGGGGCCGCTGGGGGCCACCCACACCGCACTGGACACCGGCACCGCCGTGGCGGTCCAGCTCGAAGAACTGGGCTACGACACGCTCTGGATGGCCGGCGGCCGGGACGACAACCTGCCGCGGATCGCCGAGGTCGTCCGCGGGACTTCGCGGATCCAAGTGGCGAGCGGGATCCTGTCGGTGGACCGGGTGCCGTCGGCTTCCGTCGCTTCGGCGTACACGGACCTGCCTGCCGGGCGGTTCGTGGTCGGCCTCGGCGGAGCGCACGGGCCGCGTCCGCTGGCCACGCTCGGCGACTACCTCGACGAGATCGAGGACGCCGTGCCGCAGTCCGCGCGGATCCTGTCGGCGCTCGGACCGCGGATGCTCGAGCTGGCGCGCGACCGAGCCTCGGGCGCGTACCCGTACCTGGTGACGACGGACTACGTCGCGTCGGCGCGGGAGATCCTGGGCGCGGACCGGCAGCTCGCGGTGCTGCTCAACGTGGTGGCGGAGACCGATCAGGCCAAGGTGCGCGAGGTCGTGCGCGGCGGCTCGCTGGGTTTCCTGGCCGGGATGCCGGGCTACGCGGCCAACTTCCGGCGGATGGGCTTCACCGACGCCGACATCGCGGACCTGTCCGACCGGCTGGTCGACGGCCTCACCGTGGGGGGCGACTTCGACGCGATCGTGGCGCGCCTGCGGGAGTACCGGGCCGCGGGCGCCGACCAGGTCGTCGTCCCGCTCGACGGCCTGCCGCGCGAGTGGTGGCCGGAGCTGGTGAAGGCCCTGGCCTAACCGCGGATCGCCTGCTGGTAGGCGGCGAGCGCCTCGGCGTCGTCGATGCTGCCGTGGTGGTGGACCTGCACCCAGCGGCCGTCTTCGTAAGCGAAGAACCGCGTCGTGCGGATGCTCAGGGGGACGGTGTCGGTCACGCGGTATTCGCCGGTCTCGCGGCCGGCGAACACCGCGTGACCGTCGCCGGAGTACTCGACGATGTCGCCGAAGGTGACGGTGACGCGGGCCGGGCCGCGGAAGACGCGTTCGTACAGCTCGGTGATCGCCGCGCCGCCGCGGAGGATGCCGCCGAGCGGGTTGTTCAGCTGGGCCAGCGGGTCGCTCGTCCAGACGCGGCGGAATGCTTCGAGATCCCGCTGGTTGAAGGCGTAGTAGAAGGATTCGAGAGCGGCCAGCGCGCCCTCGCGGCCGGGCCGGCCGGCGTCGTCGAGCCGGTTGCGCGCGTCGGGACCGAAGGCGGCGTCGAGGTGCCGGGCCATGGCTGCTCCTCTTAGAGTGTTCGATGGAGGTCGACCACATGAGTGTACGACAGTCATCGAACACTGCGCGGGCACGCGGGCTCTCGCACGCTTCTCCGGCGCAGGTTTCCCTGCAGGACGCCCTCGCCGCGGTCGCCGACCCGGTGCGCCGCAGCATCCTGCGCGAGCTGGCGGCCGTGCCGGAGTGGACGAAGGCATGCGGGACGTTCGACCTGCCGGTGGCCAAGGCGACCCGCAGCCACCACTTCGCCGTCCTGCGCGCGGCGGGCCTGATCGAGCAGCGCGACGAGGGCCCGCGGCGCCTGAACCGCTTGCGCCGTCCCGAATTCGACGCCGCCTTCCCCGGGTTGCTCGACCTGGTGCTCAGTCACCCCGGCCCGTGAAGGCGAGGGTGGTGCCGAGGCCGATCATGACGAGACCGCCGGTGCCGCCGACCCGCTCCAGGCGCTTCGGCGAGCGGGCGAACCACGTGCGGGCGGTGCCGGCGACCAGGGCCCACGCGCTGTCGGTGGCCAGCGCGATCGCGGGCAGGCACAGCCCGAGGACCAGCATCTGGGCGGGCACGGACCCGGCAGCGGGGTCGGCGAACTGCGGCAGCAGCGCCGCCAGGAACACGATCGACTTGGGGTTCGCGAAGCCGACGACGTAGCCGTCGCGCAGCACGGTCAGCACCCGGCCGCGCGTGGCGCGTACCTGTGCTGCCATCGCTTCGGTCAGCTTCCGGCGGTGCCGCACGGCCTGGACCCCCAGGTACACCAGGTAGACCGCGCCGGCGACCTTGATCGCGGTGAACACCGCCACCGACGTCGTCACGAGCGCGCCGAGACCGAACGCGACCGCGACGACCTGCGTGTACACCCCGACGGCGTTGCCCACGACGGTGAGCAGCGCGTCGCGCCGCCCGACCGTGAGCGCGCGGCCGATCGTGAACAGCACACTCGGCCCGGGGACCACGACCAGGAGGAACGTCAGCGCGGCGAAGGCCGCGAAGTGCGCACCGGAGACCATTTCGCGAGGCTATCGCCTGGTCGAGCCGGCGACCAGGCGTTTTTGTCGGTGCCGGGTGGTAGGAACAGCGGGTGCCTCCGAAGATCAGCACCGACCAGCGCCGGGCCCGCCTCGCCGCCCGTCACCACCTGGCCGCGCCCGCGGCCACGGTGGCGGACGCCGTGGCCGGGGTCGTCGCGCTGCACGCCACCGACCCGGCGACCGTCCACCTGTCCGCGTCCGCCCGGCTCGCCGGTCCGGCGGTGGCCGCGGTGGAGCGGGTGCTGTACGAAGACCGGACCTTGCTGCGGTTGCTGGGAATGCGCCGCACGGTGTTCGTCACCGGCCTGGACACCGCGGCGCTCGTGCAGGCCGGCTGCGCCGCGGACATCCTCGTGAAGCAGCGGAAACTGCTCGAACAGCACCTGGGGCAGCAGGGCCACCCGGAGAACGTGCCGGAGCCGGCCGCGTGGCTGAAGGACGTCGAGGCATCGGTCGAGGCGGCGCTGCGGGCCCGTGGTTCGGCGACGGCGCAGCAGCTGAGTGAGGACGAGCCACGCCTGCGGCAGCAGCTGCTGATGGCGGCGGGCAAGCCGTACGAGGCGATCGGCAACGTGACGAGCCGCGTGCTGTTCCTGCTGGCGGCGGGCGGCCGGATCGCCCGCGGCCGTCCCCGCGGGAGCTGGCTCAGCAGCCAGTACGTCTGGCACCCTCTGGACGAATGGGTGCCGGGCGGCTTGCCCCCGTGGGACCCGGACGAGGCTCGCGCCGAGCTGGCGCGCAGGTGGCTGCACGCGTACGGCCCGGCCCCGGTGTCCGACCTCCGGTGGTGGACGGGCTGGACGGCGGGCCAGACGAAGAAGGCCCTGGCCGCGGTGAAGCCGGTGGAGGTCGACCTCGACGACGGCCCCGGCGTGGCCCTGGCGGACGACCTGGACCCGGTGTCCTCGCCGCCCCCGTGGGTGGCGTTCCTGCCGGCCCTGGACCCGACGCCGATGGGCTGGCAGGAGCGCGACTGGTACCTCGGTCCCCACCGGCCGGCCCTGTTCGACCGCAGCGGCAACGTCGGCCCGACGATCTGGGCCTCCGGGCGGGTGGTGGGCGGCTGGGCCCAGCGCCCGTCGGGCGAGATCGCGTACCGCCTGCTCGAGGACGTGGGCGCGGAGGTGAAGGCGGCGGTCGAGGCGGAGGCGGACAAGTGCGCGGACTGGTTCGGCGAGGTCCGGGCGGTGCCCCGGTTCCGGACCCCGCTGGAACGGGAGCTGGCCGGATGAGCGGAGCACCGGCGGAGTGCCGCCCGGTGGGGTGGCTCCGGTCGCGGGCGACCCGGGACGTGTCGCTGGATCGGTCGAGTCACCGACTTCACGCGCCGCCCCGCGGGCCGCTGCGGCACCCCTGGGGAACCCGCTTCGGGCTGGATCGTTCAAGTTCCCATCGCCGGGCCGCGGCGCGGCTCCTCGCCGGCCGCCTCGCGCCCGATGTGATCAGCCGGAACCGGTCCCGGCGCCCGAACCTGCGGGTGCCGCCGGGCCGCCGTGGTCCACCCGGTCGGAACGCTCCGGAGCGGCTTCGCTTCTTAATCGATTCTTGACCCGTTCGCCAAGTGGTGGAAGTCTCGTCAGGGCAGTCAGGGACGCGCATGCCCGCACGCTAGGGTGGCCGCGAGCCCGCAAGTCACGGCCGGGGGTCCCGGCCGGATCCTCAGAGGAGTGGCAGCAGTGACCGTTCGCGTAGGTGTCAACGGCTTCGGCCGCATCGGCCGCAACTTCTTCCGCGCCGTGCAGGCCAGCGGCCAGGACATCGAGGTCGTCGCCTTCAACGACCTCGGCGACGTCGCCACCATGGCCCACCTGCTGAAGTACGACTCCATCCTGGGCCGGTTCCCGGGTGAGGTCAGCGTCAGCGACGAGGGCATCGTCGTCGACGGCAAGACCATCAAGGCCCTCGCCGAGCGCGACCCGGCCAACCTGCCCTGGGGCGAGCTGGGCGTCGACGTCGTCCTCGAGTCGACCGGCTTCTTCACCAACGCCGACGCCGCCAAGGCGCACATCGCCGGCGGTGCCAAGAAGGTCATCATCTCCGCGCCCGCCAAGGGCGAGGACCTGACCATCGTGCTCGGCGTCAACGACGACAAGTACGACGGCTCGCAGGTCATCATCTCGAACGCCTCCTGCACCACCAACTGCCTCGGCCCGCTGGCCAAGGTGCTGAACGACGCGTTCGGCATCGAGCAGGGCCTGATGACCACGGTCCACGCCTACACCCAGGACCAGAACCTGCAGGACGCCCCGCACAAGGACCTGCGCCGCGCCCGCGCCGCCGCCCTGAGCGTCGTCCCGACCTCGACCGGCGCCGCGAAGGCCATCGGCCTCGTCCTGCCGGAGCTGCAGGGCAAGCTGGACGGCTACGCGCTGCGCGTCCCGGTCCCGACCGGCTCGGCCACCGACCTCACCGTGACGCTGTCCAAGGCCGCCACGGTCGAGGAGATCAACGCCGCGTACAAGGCCGCCGCCGAGGGCCCGCTCGCCGGCATCCTGCGCTACTCGGACGACCCGATCGTCTCGGCCGACATCGTCACCGACCCGGCGTCCTGCATCTACGACGCACCGCTGACCAAGGTCATCGGCAACCAGGTCAAGGTCGTCGGCTGGTACGACAACGAGTGGGGCTACTCCAACCGCCTCGCCGACCTGGTCAAGCTCGTCGGTTCGAAGCTGTCCTGAACCCGATGAGCGTCAAGAACCTCGACGACCTGCTGGGCGAGGGCGTTCAGGGCCGGTACGTGCTCGTGCGGTCCGACCTGAACGTCCCGCTCGACGGGGACCGCATCACCGACGACGGCCGGGTCCGCGCCGCGCTGCCGACGATCAAGAAGCTCGCCGACGCGGGCGCGAAGGTCGTCGTCACCGCGCACCTCGGCCGTCCGAAGGGCGAGCCGGACCCGAAGTACACCCTCGCGCCCGTCGCGAAGCGGCTCTCGGAGCTGCTCGGCGCCGAGGTCTCGCTGGCCGGTGACCTGGTCGGCGAGTCCGCGAAGGCGCTGACCGGCGGCCTGGCCGACGGCGGCGTCGTCCTGCTGGAGAACGTGCGCTTCGACGCGCGCGAGACCAGCAAGGACGCCGCGGACCGCTCCGAGCTGGCCGCCGAGCTGGGCGCGCTCGTCCCGGGCGGCGCGTTCGTCTCCGACGGCTTCGGCGTCGTCCACCGCAAGCAGGCCTCGGTCTACGAGGTCGCGTCGGTGCTCCCGGCGTACGCGGGTGGCCTGGTGCTGGCCGAGCTGGACGTGCTGAAGAAGCTGACCGACGACGTCCAGCGGCCCTACGTGGTCGTGCTCGGCGGCGCGAAGGTGTCCGACAAGCTCGGCGTCATCGCGAACCTGCTGACCAAGGTCGACCGGCTGCTGATCGGCGGCGGGATGGCGTACACCTTCCTCAAGGCCCAGGGGCACGAGGTCGGCAACTCCCTGCTGCAGGCCGACCAGCTCGACCAGGTCAAGGGCTTCCTCGCCGAGGCCGACAAGCGCGGCGTCGAACTGGTGCTGCCGGTCGACGTCCTGGCCGCGACGGGGTTCGCGGCCGATGCCGAGCACGAGGTCGTCGACGCCACGGCGATCCCGGCCGACCGCGAGGGCCTCGACATCGGCCCGCGCACCCGCGAGCTGTTCGCGAGCAAGCTGGCCGACGCGGCGACGGTGTTCTGGAACGGCCCGATGGGCGTGTTCGAGTTCGAGGCCTTCTCGGGCGGCACCCGTGCCGTGGCCGAGGCGCTCGTGAAGAGCGACGCCTTCACGGTGGTCGGCGGCGGCGACTCGGCGGCCGCGGTGCGGCAGCTGGGCCTGCCCGAGGACGGCTTCTCGCACATCTCCACCGGCGGCGGTGCCTCGCTGGAGTACCTCGAAGGCAAGGAACTGCCCGGCGTCGTGGCACTGGAGGAGAAGAACTAGTGGCACGCAAGCCGTTCATCGCCGGCAACTGGAAGATGAACCAGAACCACCTCGAGGCCATCGCGCTGGTGCAGAAGATCGCCTTCGCGCTGCCGGAGAAGTACTACGCGAAGGTCGACGTGGCGGTGCTGCCGCCGTTCACCGACATCCGCAGCGTGCAGACCCTGGTCGACGGCGACAAGCTGTCGCTGACCTACGGCGCGCAGGACCTGGCGCCGCAGGATTCGGGCGCCTACACCGGCGACATCTCGGGCCCGATGCTGGCCAAGCTGGGCTGCAAGTTCGTCACGGTCGGGCACTCGGAGCGGCGCGAATACCACGCCGAGACCGACGAGCTGGTCAACAAGAAGGTCAAGGCCGCGCTCAAGCACGGCATCACGCCGATCCTCTGCATCGGGGAGAAGCTCGAGGTCCGCGAGGCCGGTGAGCACATCCACCACACCACGACGCAGCTGATCGAGGGCCTGAAGGGCCTCAAGGCCGAGCAGGTCAAGGACGTGGTGGTCGCGTACGAGCCGGTCTGGGCGATCGGCACCGGCAAGGTCGCGTCGTCCGCGGACGCCGAAGAGGTCTGCAAGGCCATCCGCGCCACCCTCCAGGAGAAGTACGGCGACGAGGTCGCTTCGTCCGTCCGGGTGCTCTACGGGGGATCGGTCAAATCGGGCAACATCAGCGAACTGGTGGCCTGCGACAACATCGACGGTGCCCTGGTCGGCGGAGCGAGCCTCGACGGCGAGGAGTTCACGAAACTCTGCGCACTCGCCGCGGGCGGGCCGCTGCCCTGATCGAGGCCACGACCGGGTAGCCTGTGTATCCGGTCCGTCACACAGCAGTGGACGAGTCCAGGGGTACGGTGGAGTCGGAAACGACCATGCCGTACCCCTGCATTCTCCTAGAGCCCAGAGGATGACATGAAGCTGTTCCTGCAAATCCTGTTGATCGTCTCCAGCGTCCTGCTGGTGGTCGCCGTGCTGCTGCACCGCGGCCGGGGCGGTGGCCTGTCGTCGCTGTTCGGCGGTGGGATGCAGTCGAGCCTGGCCGGGTCGAGCGTGGCCGAGAAGAACCTCGACCGCATCACCCTGCTGCTGGGCGCGGTCTGGCTGATCAGCATCGTGGGCCTGGGTCTGCTGCTCAAGGTGTGACGTCCGGCGTCCCGCCGACGGCCGCGACCGGGTCACGGCGGCAGGGCGTAGCGATTCGGCGTGCCTATTGGGGGGCGCGCCGCCGATTCCTAGGTGTGAGGATTCATGGTTGGCGGTAACGCGATTCGGGGCACCCGGGTGGGTGCCGGTCCTACGGGCGAATCGGAACGGGGGGAGTCGGCGCCGCGTCGCCGGATCTCCTACTGGTGTGCCAACGGGCACGAGGCCCGGCCGTCGTTCGCGCTCGACGCGGAAATCCCCGACGAGTGGGACTGCCCCCGCTGCGGGCTCCCGGGCGGGCAGGACGAGAAGAACCCGCCGGCCGCGCCGCGGACCGAGCCGTACAAGACGCACCTGGCCTACGTGAAGGAGCGGCGCAGCGACGCCGACGGCGAGGCCATCCTGGCGGAGGCGCTCGACCGCCTGCGCAAGCGCCGGGAAATCCTCTAGCTCTTCGAGCGGCAACCACCCCGGGACACCTCGGGGTGGTTTTTCGCGCGCTCGCAAAAGCGATGCCCGCCCGATCACGCGAGAATGCCACTTCAGTCCTACGGCACCCGCCTGAGCAGCCCCCGATTTCCACGCTACCGGCGGCCACCGACAGTTCGCCGGGTGGAAACACCGCGAGCGGCGGACCGCGGTCGTCTTCGTCCGAAGTCCGCCGTTCGCGGCTGCGCGAGATCCGGAATCGTCGGTCCTCGCCGCTAGGCTGGATACCGGGGGCCGGAGGTCAGCGGTCCAGCGGATACCGGGCCCGGACGCGGAACCCGCCGTCCTCGGTGCCGGACGTCTCGAAACTCCCGCCCAGCAGCCGTGCCCGCTCCGCGAGGCCCGTGAGGCCGTGGCCACCCGAGGGCAGCGACTCGCCCGGGCGGCTGGCGCGCTCGTTGCGGACCTCGATCTTGAGCGCTCCGTGCTCACCTTGGATGCGGATGGTCGCCGTCGCGCCCGGGGCGTGCTTGTGGACGTTCGTCAGGCACTCCTGCACCGTCCGGTAGGCCGCCGCGGAGACCTGGTTCGGCAGCGCCTCCGGCAGGTGCTCCACCGACAGGTGCACCGGCACTTCCGACGTCCGGATCAGCCGGTCGAGGTCGTTGATCCCGGGCCGCGGGCCGTCGTCGTCCGGGCCGGCGCGCAGCACGCTGACCAGCGAACGCAGCTCCTCCAGCGTCCGCTTCGACAGCGTGCGGATGACCTGCGCGGTCTCCTGCGCCCGGTCGTCGGCGGTCTGGGCCTGCAGCGCGCCGGCCTGCATCGCGATCAGCGTGATCTGGTGCGAGACGACGTCGTGCATCTCGCGGGCCAGCCGCGCTCGCTCCTCGGCGCGGACGGCGTCGGCGTGGAAGCGGCGCTCGCGGTCGCGGCTCGTGGCCAGCTCGGCGAGCTTGTTCGCGACCTCGGCGCGCGCGCCGATGAGCAGTCCGATCGCGATCGGCATGCCCGCGACGAGGACGCCGTAGATCCCGTCGAGGATGTGTTCGCGCCAGCTGAGCTGGGCGAAGTCCTCCAGCGGCCACTGCACGAACCGGCACATCCACACCAGCGCGGCGCCGACCCAGGTCTGCCAGTGCAGCTGGCGGCGGGTGGCGAGCATGCCCAGCGTGATCATCGACGCGAGCTGGGCCCAGCCGGCGAGGAAGCCGGGGACCGCGACGAGCACGGCGAGGAACGGGAACTTCCGGCGGAACACCACCGCGAGACACGCGGCGGCGGACAGGTAGATCGAGTACGGCTGGGCCTTCTCGGGGATCACCAACCAGACGTCGAGCACGGCCAGGATGACCGCGGCCGCCTCGATGGCGAACTTGACCACGGCGGGGCGGGGCACCGAGCCGAACAAGCTCAGGCCACGCTTGCGGACGCGCTCGGCGGCCGATGGTCCCGTACCGGCGACCGAGATGCCTGGAATCGAGAGTCCCTCTGTACTCATGGCTGGCGACCCCATTCGTCTTGTGGACTTGTTGGTGAGAGGTGCTCAGGGCCCGATCGGGACGCGCCACCGCAGACAAATGTGCGGATGCTAACGAGGTGGCGTACGAAGACGGTAAGTTTCACCCGCCGGCCGCGTCGCGGCGTCCGAATTCCGCAATCGACTGGTCTGTCCGGGGGATGGTCGCGGAGGGCTGCTACCCCCAGTGGATCCACCGTTTCGCAGCGTGCGCCAAGACGACCACATCGTGGGAATCATGTTACCCACGTGTGGTCGTCCGGCGGAAGTTTGTCACGCGGCGACAGGGTGGACGTCGTCGCCGAGCAGGTGGCCGAGGCCTTCGGCGCACGCCTTCGCGGTCTCGATCGAGCGTGGCAGCATGCGGGTCTCGTACTCCCGGACCGCTTCGCCGAGCCTGGGGGCCGTGGCGAGGGCGGTGCCGAGTTCCGTGCCGTCGAGCAGGGCGAGGTTCGCGCCGACCCCGAGCGGCGGCATCAGGTGTGCCGCGTCGCCGAGCAGCGTCAGTTTCGGCGTGTGCGTCCACGCGTGGGGGACCGGCAGGACGTGCAGCGGCCGGTGCGTGAACCCGCCGTCGTGGTCGGTCAGGAAACGCAGCAGGTCCGGGTGCCATCCGGCGTAGCGCTCCAGCAGGCTCGCCCGCACCGCCGCGGTGTCGGCGAAGTCGAGGCCGGCGGACCACTCCTCGGGGGCGTAGAAGATCGCGTAGCAGCGGATGTGCCCGTTGCTGTTTCGCTGCGCGAAGAGCGCCCGGCCGCCGATCTTCGCCATCATCGTTCCCTGGCCGGTCGATGTCGCCAGGGCCGGGTGGCGGCGGTCGGCGTCGTCGAGCCCGAACTCGACGAACGTGACCCCGCTGTACTCGGGCGAGACGCCGGTGAGCGCGCGGCGGACGCGTGACCACGCGCCGTCCGCGCCGACGACCAGGTCGTAGTCCTCGGTGACGCCGTCGGCGAAGGTCAGCCGGCCGGTCGCGGTGACCTCCGCGACCGGCCGTCCCCAGTGGACGGTGCCGGGGGCGAGCGAGTCCAGGAGGATCCCGCGGAGCTGGCCGCGGTCGATCTCCGGGCGGAGCTCGTCGCCCTCGGCGGGGATCTCGTCGTGGACGACGGCGGCGGTGCGGGCGTCGAGCGCGCGCATCTGCTGGCCTTCGGGCCGGGCGAGTTCGCGGAACCGCTCGTGCAGCCCGGCGGTGTGAAGGGCGACCTGGCCGGTGTCGGCGTGCATGTCGAGCGTGCCGCCCTGCGGCCGCGCGCCGGCGGAGGGTTCCTGCTCGAAGACGGTGACGTCGAGGCCGTGGAGCTGCAGGACGCGGGCGCAGGCCAGCCCGCCGAGGCCGGCGCCGGCGATCGCGATACGTGAGGAGGTCATGGGCCCAGAAAAGCATAGTGACTCAAAAAGTGCAACGACTACACTTTTGTAGTGAGTATGCTCAGTCCATGACCGAAGTGATCGGACGCCGCGAGCGCAAGAAGGCGCAGACGCGGAAGGCACTGGCCGACGCCGCCCTCGAGCTGTTCCTCCGGCGCGGCTACGACGAGGTCGGCGTCAAGGAGATCGCGGAGGCCGCCGATGTCTCGGTCACGACGTTGTTCAAGCACTTCCCCGGCAAGGAAGCCCTGGTGTTCGACCTGGAGGAGGACATCGAGGCGGCGCTGACCGGCGCGGTGCGCGGGCGGCCGCCGGGGTGCACGGTCGTGGACGCGCTGCGCGAGCACATCCTGCGGGACGTCTCCGAAGGCCCGGGCGAAGAGTTCGTGGGGCTGATCGAGAGCACGCCGGCGCTGCGCGACTACGCCAGGCGGATGTGGATGCGCCACGAGACGGCCCTGGCGCGCGCGATCGCCGAGGAGACCGGCGCGCCGGAGGACGACGTCGCCTGCGCGGCCTTGGCGAAGTTCGCGCTGGCGTCACGGGAGCTGATCGCGGGCCACGACGATCCGCGACGTGCGGCGGAGGAGATCTTCGGCCGCCTGGAACGCGGCTGGCGGGCCGAATAGGGCCGGGCCGCGAAACAGGCCGAGCCCGCGGGGGCGCCCCCCGTCTTCCACGTTACCGGAGGGCACCGACAGTTCCGGCCCAGGAAGACGATCTTCCGCAACGGCCCGTGGACCACGGTCGGCTTCGTGAGATGGTCGAACGATGACCGAACCCGACCCCGCCGAACTGGAACTCGACGCCGCTCGCCGGAGGTATCCGGTGGGTGATCACGTGCGGGGGAAGGTCACCCTCATCCCGCGTCCCGGCACGATCGGGCTGTTCGTTGACCTGGGCGGGCCGCCGACCGGATTCGTCGACGTGGTCCACCTCCCGCGATCCGCCGGCCAGTGGCCGGCCGTCGGCACCGTCACCGATTTCGAAGTGCTCCAGCACCGGCACCACCAGGTCCGCCTTTGGCCGCTCGACCAGGCTTTTCGATCGAACACGGCCGACTTCTGGAGGACCGAGCCCGAGTGGCGGGCAGTGCGGCACCGATACCCTGCCGGTTCCGAGGTGATCGCCGAGATCACCCATGTCTTCCCGTCGGACCGTGAATACGTGGTCACCTTTGATGGCGTCTGGTCCGTCCTCGCGTGGACGGGCGCGCCACCCGTCGTGGGCGCCACCGCCCGGTTCGTAGTGGATCGTCACCTGGATGCCACCCGCCGGGTGCTGCTGCGCAGCAGTTCCGCGGCCCCAAAGCCGTGAAGGCCTCCTTACCGGTCACAAGAGCCGGTAAGGAGGCCTTCACGGAAACGACTCAAGCCGTCGGCGGCTGGTACACCTTCGTCAGCTTGCCCGCCGCCGTGCGGTCCAGCAGCCACAACGTCCTTCGATGCCCGCGGGCGCCCGCCACCGGGAGCTGGACCTCGCCCGCTCCCGCCAGCGCCAAGGCCACCGCGTCCGCCTTCGCCTCGCCCGCCGTCATCAGCCAGATGTCGCGGGCCCGGCGGATCGCCGGGAGCGTCAGCGAGATGCGGGTCGGGGGCGGCTTGGGGCAGTTGCGGACCGCCACCACCGACCGCTCCGTCTCGTACACCGCCGGCGACTCCGGGAACACCGATGCCGTGTGGCCCTCGCCGCCCAGGCCCAGCAGCATGATGTCGAACGACGGCACGTCGCCGTGGTCCTCCGGGCCGGCCTGAGACGCCAGCACGTCGGCGTAAGCCGCGGCCGCCGCGTCCACGTCGTCGCCGAACTCGCCGTCCGACGGCGCCATCGCGTGGACGCGCTTCGGGTCGAGCGGGACGTGGTCGAGCAGCGCCTCGCGGGCCTGCTTCTCGTTCCGCTCGTCCGAATCCGCCGGGACGAACCGCTCGTCGCCCCAGTAGATGTCCAGGCGCGACCAGTCGATCGCGTCCCGGGCCGACGACGCCTGCAGCTCCGCCAGCACCGCGATGCCGGTGCCGCCGCCGGTGAGCACCAGCGACGCCGACCCCTTGGCCGCCTGGACGTCCACCAGCCGGGTGACCAGCCGGGCGGCCGCGGCGGCCGCCAGCAGGTCCTGGTTCGCGTAGACCACGACTTCCGTCTTGCTCATTTGCGGGCCTTGGCGGAAATAGCCGCGGCGGCCGGCGAGGTGACGTCCGCCTTCGGCGGCGCTCCCGTCTTGCCGTTCGTGCCCGACGTGATCTTGCCCAGCCCGTGCAGCGAAGCCTCGTAGACCTCGTCCGGGTCGAGCCGGCGCAGCTCCTCGATCAGGCAGTCCTGCGTGCTGCGCCGCTGCAGCGCGATGCGGCGGGTCGGCTGGCCCGGCTGGGTCAGCGTGCCGACGCGGCCGTCCGGGCGGTGCAGCTCCACCGGGCCCGACTTCCGGTCGAGCGTCACCGAGATGATCCCGGCCGCGCCCGAGCTCTTGACCCGCTTGACCGGCACCTTCAGGTACTCGGCCAGCCACGCGGCCAGCAGCTCGGTCGACGGCGAGTCGGCCTCGCCGGTCACCGTCGCGCCCGTGATCTTCTCGTACGGCGGCAGGTCCAGCGCCGAGACGAGCTGGGCCCGCCAGTGCGTCAGCCGCGTCCAGGCCAGGTCGGTGTCGCCGGCCGTGTAGGCCTTGGCGCGCGTGGTCAGCGCCCGGACCGGGTTCTTCTCCGCGGCCGAGTCGGTGATCCGGCGCTGGGCCAGCTCGCCGAGCGGGTCCTTGTCCGGGTCCTTCGGACCGGCGCTGGGCCACCAGCAGACGATCGGCGCGTCCGGCAGCAGTAGCGGCACCACCGCGCTCTGGCCCTGCGCGGCCAGCGGGCCGTAGAGCCGCAGCACGATGACCTCGCTCGCGCCGGCGTCGCCGCCGACCCGGATCTGGCCGTCGATGCGCGGGGCGGCCGTACGCGCGCCCTTGGCCACCACGATCACCCGCGACGGGTGTTCGCGGCTCGCGCCGTTGGCGGCTTCGATCGCCTCTTCGAGCTTGCTGTCGTCGTCGGCGACGATCACCAGCGTCAGGACCCGCCCGAGCGCGACTTGCCCGCCCTGTTCGCGGATCTCCACCAGCTTCTTGTTGAGTGCCGAAGTCGTGGTGGACGGCAGGTCGATGATCACGGGCGCCTCCATTTCCGGCCGGTGCGCTCCAGCATTTCGTCGGCGGACGCCGGGCCCCACGTGCCGGGCGCGTACTGCTCCGGCGCGCCTTCCTTCGCCCAGTGCTCGAGGATCGGGTCGAGGATCTTCCAGGAGAGCTCGACCTCTTCGTTCACCGGGAACAGCGACGGCTCGCCCAGCAGGACGTCGAGGATCAGCCGCTCGTAGGCCTCGGGGGAGGACTCGGTGAACGCGTGGCCGTACCCGAAGTCCATCGTGACGTCGCGGACCTCCATCGTGGTCCCCGGTACCTTCGAGCCGAACCGCAGCGTGATGCCTTCGTCCGGCTGCACCCGGATGACCAGGGCGTTCTGCCCCAGCTCCTCGGTCGACGTCGAGTCGAACGGCAGGTGCGGCGCCCGCTTGAACACGACCGCGATCTCGGTGACGCGGCGGCCGAGCCGCTTGCCGGTGCGCAGGTAGAACGGCACCCCGGCCCAGCGGCGGTTCTGCACCTCGAGGGTCACCGCGGCGTAGGTCTCGGTCTTCGAGTCCTTCGCGAAGCCCTCTTCCTCCAGCAGGCCGGGGACCTTCGTGCCGCCCTGCCAGCCGCCCGCGTACTGGCCGCGCGCGCTGGTCTTGCTCAACGGCCCGAGCGGCTTGGTGCCGGAGAGCACCTTGATCTTCTCCGCGCGCAGGGCACGCGGCTCGAACGACAGCGGCTCCTCCATCGCGGTGAAGGCCAGCAGCTGCAACAGGTGGTTCTGGATGACGTCCCGGGCGGCGCCGATGCCGTCGTAGTACCCCGCGCGGCCGCCGAGGCCGATGTCCTCGGCCATGGTGATCTGCACGTGGTCGACGAAGTTGGCGTTCCAGATCGGCTCGAACAGCTGGTTGGCGAAGCGCAGCGCCAGGATGTTCTGCACCGTCTCCTTGCCGAGGTAGTGGTCGATGCGGAACACCGACTCCTCGGGGAAGACGTCGTTGACGATCGCGTTCAGCTCTTCAGCGCTCTTCAGGTCGTGCCCGAAGGGCTTCTCGATGACGACGCGCCGCCAGGTGTTCTCGTCGGCGTTCGCGAGGCCCGAGCGCGCCAGCTGCTTGGTCACCACCGGGAACGCGCTGGGCGGGATCGACAGGTAGAACGCCGTGTTCCCGCCGGTGCCGCGTTCCTGGTCGAGGTCCTTCACCGTCTGCGCGAGCCGGTCGAACGCGTTGTCGTCGTCGAAGGTGCCCTGGACGAACCGGATGCCTTCGGCGAGCCGGTTCCACACCGACTCCTTGAACGGCGTCCGCGCGTGCTCCTTGACCGAGTCGTGCACGAGCTCGCCGAAGTCCTGGTGCTCCCAGTCGCGGCGGGCGAACCCGACGAGCGAGAAGCCCGCGGGCAGCAGCCCGCGGTTGGCCAGGTCGTAGATGGCGGGCATCAGCTTCTTGCGGGCCAGGTCGCCGGTGACGCCGAAGATCACCAGGCTGGACGGCCCGGCGATCCGCGGGAGCCGCTTGTCCCGCGGATCGCGCAGCGGGTTGCTCCACGTCATGCGGAGACCTCCTGTACCGCGCGGACGACGGCCGCGAGGCCCGCGGCCCGGTCGGTCAGGTGCAGGCGCAGCACCGGGCGGCCGTGCTCGGCGAGCACCTGCCCGTCGCCGAGGGCCTGCGCGTGCTGCAGCTGCCCCAGCGTGTACGGCCGGTCCGGCACGTCGAGGTCCTGCTCGACGGCGCCGGTCAGCTGCAGGAAGACGCCGTTCTGGTGCCCGCCCTTGTGGTACTGGCCGGTGGAGTGCAGGAACCGCGGGCCCCAGCCGAACGTCGTCTGCTTCCCGGTGCGCTTGGCGATCTCGCCGCGCAGCACCGCGGTCGACGCGTCGTCGAGCCGGTCGAGGTAGGCCTGCACCGCGATGTAGCCCGCGTCCGGCGCCGAAGCGAAGAACGCGCGCAGCACGTCGGTGAGACTGCCGTCCGTGGCCACGCCGGAAGAGCCGAAGATCTCGACCGGACCGTCCACAGTGGCCGGTTCCTCGCCGCCCTTCAGCTTCTCCGGGTCGTCCAGCAGCGCGCGCGCCGCCTTCTTCGCCGCCTCGACGTCGGGCTGGTCGAACGGGTTGATCCCGAGCAGCCGCCCGGCCAGCGCCGTGGCGAACTCCCAGAGCAGGAACTGCGCGCCGAGCGAGCCGGTGACGGCGATCTTCGCCGCACCCTGCGGGGCGCCGACCGCGGTGGGCGTGGCGTCGGACTTGGCGTCGGCGAAACCGGCCGCCTCCGGGCCCTCGACGGCGACCGGCAGCAGACCGGTGCCCTGCTTGCCGGTGGACTCGGCGATCAGCTGCTCCGCCCAGTCGGGGAAGCCCTTGACGCCCGAGCCGGTGTCGGCCAGCACGACCTTCTCGGCACCGGCCTCGTGCGCGGCGGCCCACGCGGCGGCCAGCTTGACCGCCGGGTTGGCGACGTCGTCCGCGGCGAGCTCCTCGGCCACCGAAGCGGCCTGGTCGAGCAGCCGGGCGACGTCCGCGCCGGCCAGCCCGGCCGGGACGAGCCCGAACGCGGTCAGCGCCGAGTAACGGCCGCCGACGTGCGGGTCGGCCAGGAAGGTCTTGCGGTAACCCTCCTTTTCGGACAGTGCTTGGAACGGCGAGCCGGGGTCGGTGACGACCACGATCCGCCGCGCCGCGTCGATCCCCGCGTCGGCGAACGCCTTCGCGAAGATCCGCCGGTGGCTGTCGGTCTCGACGGTGCCGCCCGACTTCGACGACACCACGATCACCGTGCGGTCGAGGTCGCCGGCCAGCGCGTCGGCGACCTGGCCCGGGTCGGTGGTGTCGAGGACGGTCAGCGCGACACCGTCGGTCGCGGTGATCACCTCCGGCGCCAGCGACGACCCGCCCATGCCGGCCAGGACCACCCGGTCGACGCCCTCGGACCGCAGCTCGGTCCGCAGCGCCTCGATCTCGCCGATCAGCGGCCGCGACGACTTGTGCAGCGTCGTCCACGACAGCCGGATCGACGCCTCGGATTCGGCGTCCGGCCCCCAGAGCGTCGCGTCCTGCGCCGCCAGCTTCGAAGCAGCCTGGTCGGCGACCAGCTGTTCGGCCAGCGGCGCGGCACGCTCCGCCAGTGCGGCGTCCACGATCTCGACGCCGGTCTTTTCGCCTGTCGTCATGTCGTGCTTCAGCCCTTCGCCTGCTCGAGCTGCCCTTGCACGGTCTCCAGAAGCTCGGTCCACGACTTCTCGAACTTCTCGACGCCCTCGTTCTCCAGCACGAGGAACACGTCGCGGATGTCGATGCCGGCCGCCTCGAGCTTGTCGAAGACCTCCTGCGCCTCGGCAGCGCGGCCGGTGACCTGGTCGCCGGTGATCTCCGCGTGCTCCGCGACCGCGTCGAGGGTCTTCTCCGGCATCGTGTTGACCGTGTCCTTCACGACGAGCTGGTCGACGTAGAGGGTGGGGGAGTAGTCCGGGTTCTTCACGCCGGTCGAGGCCCACAGCGGGCGCTGCGCGTTGGCACCGTCGGCCGCGAGGGCCTTCCAGCGGTCGCTCGCGAACAGCTCCTCGAAGGCCGCGTAGGCGAGACGCGCGTTGGCGACGGCGGCCTTGCCGCGCAGGGCCAGGGCCTCGTCGGTGCCGATGGCTTCCAGGCGCTTGTCGATCTCGGTGTCCACACGGGACACGAAGAAGGACGCCACCGAGTGGATGCCGCGCAGGTCGTGGCCGTTGGCCTTCGCCTGCTCCAGGCCCGCGAAGAAGGCCTCGATGACCTTCTTGTAGCGCTCGACGGAGAAGATCAGCGTGACGTTGACGCTGATGCCCTCGGCCAGGGTCTTCGTGATCGCCGGCAGGCCCTCTTCGGTGGCCGGGATCTTGATCAGCACGTTCGGCCGGTCCACGGTCTTCCACAGGTCCTGCGCCTCGACGACCGTCTTGTCGCTGTCCTTGGCCAGGCGCGGGTCGACCTCGATGGAGACGCGCCCGTCGACGCCGTTGGTGGCGTTGTAGACGTCACGGAACAGGTCCGCGGCGTTGCGCACGTCGGTCGTCGTCAGGTCGCGGATGGTCGCCTCGACGTCGGCGCCCTGCGCGGCGAGTTCGCGGGTCCGCTCGTCGTAGGCGTCGCCCTTCGACATCGCGTTGGCGAAGATCGTCGGGTTGGTCGTCACGCCCACGACGTGCTTGTCGCGGATCAGGGCGGCGAGGTTGCCGGTGTTCAGGCGTTCACGCGAAAGGTCGTCCAGCCAGATCGAGACACCGGCTGCGGACAGCTGCGCGAGCTTGTCGTTGCTCATTGCTGCGTCATCCCCTTCAGGAATTCTTGGTGTTCTGGATCGAGCGGCGCGCGGCCTCGACGACTGCTTCCGCGGTGAAACCGAACTCACGGAACAGTGTGGCGGCATCGGCGGAGGCGCCGAAGTGCTCGATCGAAACGTTCACCCCGGCGTCACCCGTGAAGCGGTGCCACGACTGGGCGATGCCCGCCTCGACGGACACGCGGGCCTTCACGCCGGCCGGGATGACGGATTCGCGGTAGGCCGCGTCCTGCGCGTCGAACCATTCGACACACGGCATGGACACGACACGCGCCTTGACGCCGTCGGCGTCCAGGGTCTTCTTCGCCTCGACCGCGAGCTGGACCTCGGAGCCGGTGGCGATCAGCACGACGTCCGGGGTGCCGTCGGAGTCGGCGAGCACGTACCCGCCCTTCTTCACGCCCTCGGCGCTGGTGCCCTCGAGCACCGGCACGTTCTGGCGGGTCAGCGCCAGGCCGGACGGGTGCTCGGTGTCCTCCAGCACGGCCTTCCAGGCGTACGCGGTCTCGTTGGCGTCCGCCGGGCGGACGACGTTGAGGCCCGGGATCGCCCGCAGCGCGGAGAGCTGCTCGATCGGCTGGTGCGTCGGGCCGTCCTCGCCCAGGCCGATCGAGTCGTGCGTCCACACGTAGGTGACCGGCGCCTTCATCAGCGCGGCCAGCCGGACCGGCGGGCGCATGTAGTCGGAGAAGATGAGGAACGTCGCACCGTACGGGCGGGTGCCGCCGTGCAGGGCGATCCCGTTGAGGATCGAGCCCATGGCGTGCTCGCGGACGCCGAAGTGCAGCGTCCGGCCGTACGGGTTGGCCTGCCACATGTCGGTGGCGGCCTTCTCGGGACCGAACGAGTCGGCGCCCTTCATCGTCGTGTTGTTGCTCTCGGCCAGGTCGGCCGAGCCGCCCCACAGCTCCGGCAGCGGCTCGGCGAGGGCGTTGAGCACCTCACCGGAGGCCTTGCGGGTCGCGATGCCCTTGGCGTCCGGCTCCCACTTCGGCAGGTTGTCGGCGAAGCCCTCGGGCAGCGTGCGGGTGGCCAGCCGGTCGCCGAGCTTCTTGCGCTCCGGGTTGGCCTGGCCCCAGGCCTCGTACTTCTCCTGCCACTCGGCGTGCGCGGCCTTGCCGCGCTCGAGGGCCTGGCGGGTGTGCTTGAGCACGTCGTCCTCGACCACGAACGACTGGTCCGGGTCGAAGCCGAGGATCTCCTTGACCGCGGCGACCTCTTCGGCGCCCAGCGCGGCGCCGTGCGCCTTGCCGGTGCCCATCTTCTTCGGCGCCGGGTAGCCGATGACGGTCCGCAGCGCGATGAACGACGGCCGCTGCGTCTCGGCCTTGGCGGCCTTGATGGCCTCCTCGATCGCGACGACGTCCTCGCCGCCCTCGACGACCTGGGTGTGCCACCCGTAGGCCTCGTAGCGGGCGACGGTGTCCTCGGACAGCGCGATGTTGGTGTCGTCCTCGATCGAGATCTTGTTGTCGTCGTAGAAGACGATCAGGTTGCCCAGCTCCTGGCGGCCCGCGATGGACGAGGCCTCGGAGGTGACGCCCTCTTCGATGTCGCCGTCGGAGGCGATCACGTAGATGTGGTGGTCGAAGATGCTCTCGCCGGGAGCGGCGTCCGGGTCGAGCAGACCGCGCTCGCGGCGGGCGGCCATCGCCATGCCCACGGCGTTCGCCAGGCCCTGCCCGAGCGGGCCGGTGGTGGTCTCGACGCCGTCGGTGTGGCGGTACTCGGGGTGCCCCGGGGTCTTCGAGCCCCACTTGCGCAGCTGCTTGAGGTCCTCGAGCTCGAGGCCGTAGCCGGCGAGGAACAGCTGGATGTAGAGAGTGAGGCTGGAGTGCCCGGCCGAGAGCACGAACCGGTCGCGGCCCGGCCAGTGCTGGTCGCTCGGGTCGTGGCGCATGGTCCGCTGGAACAGCGTGTAGGCCAGCGGCGCCAGGCTCATCGCGGTGCCGGGGTGGCCGCTGCCACAGTTCTCCACCGCGTCCGCGGCGAGCACCCGGACGGTGTCCACGGCGCGGGTGTCGGTGTCGGTCCAGTCGGCGGGCGTGTTGCGCCGGAGGAGTGGGTTGTTCTCGCTGGTAGTGGCGGTTTCGGACACTGAACTCCAACTCCCGGTCATGATGGTTGCGGCTGGTCTTCCTCGTTCCGGTTACCCGTGCGCGCGGCTACCTATCTCAATCGATCCCGAAGGGACGATATTCCTGCTCGCGGCCATGCGCAGGGGCAATCGCGGCCCGTCGCGGCCAGCCTAGTGCTTGGACCGGTCGAGGACCCGCGATCACCCACGGGATTCACCACGTCTAACATCGTTCGAGGGTTCAGTAGGGCTGGTTCTTCGGCTACCCGGACTGGTCCCGCCCGAACCTGACGCAGGGAGTGAAATGTCGTTGGTGAACGCTGCGCACGGACGCAGTGACGACACCAGCGCCGTGCACCCGACCGGTGAACGACCGCACGGTGACCGGCGAAGCCTCCGCCGGGTCGTCGGCGCCTACGCCGCGCTGGCGAAGCCGCGGGTCATCGAGCTCCTCCTGGTGACCACCATCCCGGCGATGTTCCTCGCCGGCCGTCAGATCCCGTCGCCGTGGCTGGTCCTGGCCACGCTGGTCGGCGGGACGATGGCCGCGGGCAGCGCGAACGCGCTCAACTGCGTGATCGACGCGGACATCGACAAGGTGATGAACCGCACGAAACGCCGTCCGCTGGTCAAGGACTCGGTGCCCCGCCGCGGCGCGCTGATCTTCGGCCTCGTCATGGGCGTCGCCTCGTTCGCCGTGCTCTATTTCACGGTGAACCTGCTCTCGGCGATCCTGGCGATCGCGACGATCCTCTTCTACATCTTCGTCTACACGCTCGGCCTGAAGCGGCGTACGTCACAGAACGTGGTCTGGGGCGGCGCGGCGGGCTGCATGCCGGTCGTGATCGGCTGGGCGGCCGTCACCGGCACCGTGCAGTGGCCGGCGTTCGTGATGTTCGGCGTGATCTTCTTCTGGACCCCGCCGCACACCTGGGCGCTGGGCATGAAGTACCGCGACGACTACGAGCGCGCCGGCGTCCCGATGCTGCCGGTGGTCGCCACCGCCCAGCACGTCGCCCGCCAGATCGTCATCTACTCCTGGGTGATGGTCGCCTGGACGCTCCTGCTGCTCCCGGTGACGTCGTGGCTGTACGGCACGTTCGCGATCCTGGCCGGCGGCTGGTTCCTCTTCTACGCCCACAGCCTGCAGGCCGCGGTGCGGCGCGGGGAAGAGACCAAGCCCATGTCGCTGTTCCACCGCTCGAACACGTACCTGATGATCGTGTTCGTGGCCCTGGCCGTCGACTCGGCGATCGGGTTGCCGACCCTCGGCCTGCCGTTCTGATCCTCCGGCGGATCGGGGTCGGGGTCACCGCGGTCGTGGTCTTCGGCCTGCTGGTCTTCCTCGGTCACGGCCGGTTCGACCTCGACCAGGACCGGCTGCTCGGCACCGGCTGCGCCATCCCCGCGAAGATCACCGCACTCCCCGGCCCGGCGCCCGACGGCGGGGCCGTCCGCGTCACCGAACAGGGTCCCGGCGCTGCGGTGCTGGAGAACACCAGCACTCTCGCCGCCTACCGGATCCCGGTGACATCCGGCTCCCGGACCGTCGAAGTGCCCCTGCTCACTCCCGGCCAGCGGATCGGCGTCGTGCTCGACCGTCCCGCGGTCGGCCCGGTGATCTGGATCGCACGGGAGGCCCTGGGCGGTTTCACGCCGGTGACCGCCGGTGTCGTCCCCGGTGGCGTCCGGTATCACAGCGAGAACTGCCGGGCACTGACCAGCCGGGGCGCCGCGGTGCTGTTCCGTGCCCCGGACGGGCGCATCACCGGTGGCGAGCAGCTGCCGCCGGCGAGCGTGTCGTGCACGCCGGGGGAGCAGGTGCTGCCGGCCGCCGTTCCGCCGGGCAGCGAGGTCTCCCCGTACTGCGCCCTCGGGACGGAATGATCGCGCGGCGACCGCCGTTAGACTTCGTTGGCTCTTTTTCCTTGAGGCGAAAGCAGGATCCTTGTCTTCGGACGACTTCTCCGCCGAGCTCGCTCGCGAGCAGGCGTACGTCACGACCCTCTACGCGAAGCTCGACGCCGAGCGGCTCGAAGCCCAGCGGCGCCTCGACGAGACCCTGCGCCAGACCGGCGGCACCCCGCAGGCCCGCACCGAGCGCGACGTCGCCACGACCTTGTACACCGACCGGCTCGCCCAGCTCGGCTCGGTCGAGCAGGGCCTCGCCTTCGGGCGGCTCGACTTCGTCCCCGAAAGCGCCGAAGAGACCACCTACATCGGCCGGCTCGGGCTGTTCGACGAAGACGACGACTACAAGCCGCTGCTCGTCGACTGGCGGGCACCGGTCGCGCGGCCGTTCTACCTCGCCACCGCCGCGTCGCCCGAAGGCGTGCGGCGGCGACGGCACCTGCGGTCGCTGAGCCGCAAGGTCACCGGCTTCGACGACGAGATCCTCGACCTCACCGCCGCCGACCAGGGCCAGGACCTCGGGCTGGCCGGCGAGGCCGCGCTGCTGGCCGCCCTCGAGCAGCGGCGCACGGGTGAGATGAGCGACATCGTCGCGACCATCCAGGCCGAGCAGGACCGCATCATCCGGGCCCCGCTGGGCGGCGTCATGGTCGTGCAGGGCGGGCCGGGCACCGGCAAGACCGCCGTCGCGCTGCACCGCGCGGCCTACCTGCTCTACACGCACCGCCAGCAGCTCACCACCCGCGGCGTGCTCGTCGTCGGCCCGAACAGCACGTTCCTGCGCTACATCGGCCAGGTCCTGCCGTCGCTCGGCGAGACCGGCGTGCTGCTGGCCACCATCGGGCAGCTCTACCCGGGCCTGGACGCCGACGGCGTCGAATCCCGCGAGGCGACCGAGGTCAAGGGCCGCCTGGTCATGGCCGAGGTGCTGGCCAACGCCGTCCGCGACCGCCAGCGCGTGCCCGAGCCGGTCATCGAGATCGAGTACGAGCAGGACGTGCTGCGGCTGGACCGCAAGACCTGCACCGACGCCCGGACCCGGGCCCGCCGGTCGCGGCGCCCGCACAACCCGGCGCGGCGCCTGTTCGTCTCCGACGTCCTCGACGCGCTGACCCGCCAGGCAGCCCGCAAGCTGGGGGAGGACCTCCTGGACGGGCAGGACCTGGCCGACATCCGCGCCGAGCTGGCCGCGGACGAGAACGTCGCCGCGGCGTTGGACTCCCTGTGGCCGGTGCTGACGCCGGAAGGCGTGCTCGACGACCTGTTCGCCGACCGCGAACGCCTCGCCAGTGCGGCCCGGAAGCTGCTGCCCGCTTCGGACCAGGCGCTTCTCGAGAGCGGCCGGGACGCTCGCTGGACCCCGGCCGACGTGCCGCTGCTCGACGAGCTCGCCGAGCTGATCGGCGTCGACGACACCGACGCCCGCGTCGAGCGCAAACGCCGTGAGCGCGAGGAACGCGCGTACGCCGAGGGCGTGCTCGACATCCTCGAACAGGACGAAGAGATCATCGACGAGGAGCTGCTGCGCGTCTCCGACGTCCTCGACGCCGAGCTGTTCGCCGAACGCCAGCAGGCGCGCAGCGAGCTGACCGCCGCCCAGCGGGCCGCGCAGGACCGGACCTGGACGTTCGGGCACGTGATCGTCGACGAGGCCCAGGAGCTGTCGGCGATGGACTGGCGGCTGCTCATGCGGCGCACGCCGAACCGCTCGATGACGCTGGTCGGCGACGTCGCCCAGACCGGCGCGGCCGGTGGCGCGCGCTCGTGGGGCGAGGTGCTCTCGCCCTACGTCGAGGACCGGTGGCGGCTGGAAGAGCTGACCGTGAACTACCGCACGCCGGCCGAGATCATGGCCGTCGCGGCGCGGGTGCTCGCGGAGGTTTCTTCGGAGCTGTCGGCGCCGTCTTCCGTGCGGGAGACCGGGGTCCCGCCGTGGTCGGTGCGAGCCTCCGTCTCCGAGCTGCCCGGGCTCGTGACGCGCGAGCTGTCCGAAGTGGACGGTGGCACGGTGGCGGTCCTGGTGCCGCCCGGCCGTCTCGACGAGGTTTCGGCGCTGCTCGGCTCGCACGACGAGCGGCTGAGCGTGCTGACGGTGGAGCGCTCGAAGGGCCTGGAGTTCGACTCGGTCGTGCTGGTCGCGCCGGACGAGGTCGTGGCGGGGTCGCCGCGCGGCCTCAACGACCTGTACGTGGCCCTGACGCGGGCGACCCGGCGGCTCGGCGTGGTCACCACCGGTGACGAGGTGCCGGCACTCTCCGTGCTTGGCTAGGGTGCCCGGCATGCAGAAGATCGGGAAGATCGTGGTCGTCGCCGCGGCGGCGCTGTCGCTGGCCGCGTGCGGCCAGCAGGCCAAGACCGAGACGGCCGCCCCGGCGGGGCCGACCGTGCCGTCGTCGACCGCCGCGCAGGCGACCCAGAGCAAGGGCCGCGAGTGCACCGCGGAGGACGTCAAGACGACGGGCAAGTTCGGTGAGGTGCCGACGATCACCATCCCGGACGACTGCGACCCGCCGAAGAAGCTGATCACGAAGGACCTGTCCGAGGGCACCGGCGACCCCGCCAAGGCCGGGCAGAAGCTGCAGATGAACTACCTGCTGGTGACGTGGTCGGACAAGCAGAAGCTGGACAGTTCCTTCGACCGCGGCAAGACGTTCGACCTGAACCTCGGCGCCGGTGACGTCATCCCGGGCTGGGACCAGGGCCTGGTGGGCATCAAGCAGGGCGGCCGCCGCCTGCTGATCATCCCGCCGGACCTCGCCTACGGCGACGGCGGCGGGCGCATGAAGCCGAACGAGACCCTGGTCTTCGTCACCGACGCCGTCTCGGTCGCCGCCGCCTGACGTCCGTGAAGGCCTCCTTACCGGCTCTTATGACCGGTAAGGAGGCCTTCACGGCTTTCACGGGATCAGCAGGAGCTTGCCGGTGGTGCGGCGGCCCTGCAGGTCTTCGTGGGCCTGGCGGGCGTCTGCCAGGGGGTACTTGCCGCCGATGCGGATGGTGAGCTGACCGGCCTGGATGGCGTCGAAGAGTTCCTTCGCGCGCCAGTCCAGTTCTTCGCGGGTGCGGACGTAGTGCCCGGACGTCGGGCGCGTCAGGTAGAGCGAGCCGCCGGAGTTGAGGCGCTGCGGGTCGAGCGGCGGCACCGGGCCGCTGGAGGCTCCGAACAGCGCCAGCAGGCCGCGCACCTTCAGGCTGGCGAGGCTGCCGTCGACGGTGTCCTTGCCGACGCCGTCGTAGACGACGTCGACGCCTTCGCCGTTCGTCAGTTCGCGGGTGATCTTCGCGAAGTCCTCGCGGTCGTAGCGGATCACCTCGTCGGCACCGGCTTCGCGGGCGAGCTTCTCCTTCTCCTCGGTCGACACCGTGCCGATCACGCGCGCGCCGCGTGCCTTCGCCAGCTGCACCAAGAGCAGCCCGACGCCACCGGCGGCCGCGTGCACCAGCACGTCGTGGCCCGGCTTGACCTCGAAGGTCGAGGCGACCAGGTAGTGGGCGGTGATGCCCTGCAGCAGGGTCGCGGCGGCGGTCTCGAGGGAGACGCCTTCGGGGACCTTCACCGCGACCGACGCCGGCACGAGCTTGCGGGCGGCGTAGCTGCCGATCGACCCCTGCCAGGCGACGCGGTCGCCCTTTTCGAAGCCGGTTCCTCCGGCGGCCTCGACGACCGTGCCGGCACCTTCGAGGCCGAGCACGAACGGCAGCTCCATCGGGTAAATGCCCTGACGCTGGTAGGTGTCGATGTAGTTGACCCCGGCCGCGGCGACGTCGACCAGGAGCTCGCCGGCCTGCGGGGCGCGGACGTCCACTTCGGCCGGTTCGAGCACTTCCGGGCCGCCGGTCTTCGTCACCTGGACTGCGGTGGGCATGGGTCCTCCATGGGGTCGGGTTCTCCCGGTGCAACTATGGCCGACGCCACGCTGTTCCGCGCCCGGACCGGTTCTTGGTTATCGTTCGTGGCGTGGAAGAGACTGTTTCGCCGACCAGCGCGCAGCTGGGCGCGGCCCGCAAGTTCGTGAAGGCGCACGGCAAGCCGTCCCGAGCGGTGGTGGAGAACATCGGCCGCGCGGGCGCACGCGTGGTGCTGGTGGGCGCGGACGGCGCGCTGGGCGACGTCGTGGTGCCCTCGGTGGCGACCGGCGAAGCGCTGGTGGAAGCGGTCGAGGACCTCGCACCGGCCACCTGGGACGCGGAGACGGTCAAGGCCACGAAGATCGGCCCGGAGCACCGCCGCAAGATGGCGGGCCGGTGAACCGCACGGCAATCCTGGTCGGCTGCGCGGAGCTGCCCTCGGGCGACGGCGACGACGACGCCGTGGTGCCCGCCCTGACTTCGCTGGGCTTCTCGGTGTCCTGGGCGGCGTGGGACTCCGGTTTCGATTTCGCGTCCGCCGACGCCGTGATCCTGCGCGCGACCTGGGACTACGCGTCCCGGCGTGCGGAGTTCCTGTCGTGGTGCGAGTCGGTGCCGTCGCTGGTCAACTCGGCGGACGTGGTCCGCTGGAACACGGACAAGTCGTACCTGGTGGAGTTGTCGGACGCGGGCCTGCCGGTGGTCCCGACGTCGCTGGTTCCGCCTGGCTCACCGGCCTCTTTTCCATCGTCGGACTTCGTGGTGAAACCGTCGGTGGGAGCGGGCTCGCGCGGCGCGGCCCGCTTCGCGGCGGGCGCGGACGCAACGGCCCACGTGGCGGCACTGCACGCCGAAGGCCACACGGCGATGGTCCAGCCGTACCAGTCCAGTGTGGATGTTTCCGGTGAGCTTGCTCTGGTTTACCTGGGTGGGATCTTTTCCCACGCTTTCACGAAGGCCGCGATGCTCGGGTCCACAATGGACGAGTCGGGGCTGTACCTGACGGAGAAACTGGCGCCGGCCTCGCCGTCCATGGAGGCGCTCGCGCTGGCCGAGGACGTCCTGGACGCGGCTTCGGCGTTGCTGGGGATCCTGCGGGCCGAGCTGTTGTACGCCCGGGTGGACGTGGTAAGCGGGGCGGACGGGAAGCCGTTGCTGCTGGAGCTGGAGCTGACGGAGCCGTCACTGGGTTTCGGCCAGGCGGACGCCGCGGCGGCGATGCGGTTCGCGTCGGCGGTGCGGCAGCAGCTGGCGTAGTCACCGCACGGCCTCCTGCACCGCGGCGAGCACCAGGGCGACGATCGCACCGATCGTGGTGACGGCCAGCGAACCGGTGATCAGGTAAAGCCCGCCGATTCCGGTCAGGCCGATCTTGACCAGCTCCCGGAGACTGCGGCCTGGGGTGGGTTTGCTTGTCTTGCCCTTGGTCACTGTGCTACCTCTTTATTGGTGTACTAGTACGCTCCAGGCAATGGTGAGCCGTGGTAAGCCCGATCGGAACTGATCTTTTCTTTTAGGATCAGGTTTTTCGTTGTCGGGCGAAGGTCGCCGCGGGTCACGCCGTTGTCCGGGCTTCTCGGGAATTGTCGATCTTTGTCGGGCAGCGGAGGGCGTCATGACCATCCGGACGGACAGTGAATCGGTTGACGAGCAGACTTCGCATGCGGAAATCGAAGCTGCGCTGCGCTGGCTGGCGACTCGCAAGGACGGCGAGCCACTTCGATTCTTCCGGGAGGCGATCAAGGAACCGGCGAGTGAGTCGGCAACCGTGCTTCGCTCCTTGGTAGTGCCGACGGAATCGTTGATCGCGGAGTCGGCCGAGTCGCGTGTCTTCGCCGTGTGGGGATTGATCGTCGACGAGATCGGCTCAGCCGGGAACTCGCGCCGCCGCTACGCCTTGATGGCGGCGTTTCGGGTGCCGCCGGCGCCGGGCGGAACCGTCTGGAAGGCGACCCTGGGCGACCGTTTCCGGCAGCTGGTGCTGCTGCCGGGCGTCTTCGGTGATCCGCCTCCCACGACCGCCACTCCGATGCATCAAGCCTGGCGCTGTGCGCTCACAGCGTTGGCCGCCCGCGTCGCGGAGAAACTGGTTTCGCTGGACGAGCAAGGCTGGCGGTTCTACCTCGATATCGGGCGTGCGGCGGAGGAGATCCAGGATGAGCGCGCCACCTGGCGGGCTCGGGCAGCTTCCAAAGGGGCGCAACCCGTGTTCGTGGAGCGCATGCACATCACGGCTGTCATGCGCCGCCGGACGGTGTGGCGCCGGATCACCGAACGCGACATCGTCGCCTGCGAGGACGGCGTCGAGGGCTATTTCGTCCATGCTCGGAACGGCTGGACCCACACCCCGGAAGACCTCATGGTCACGGCCCTTTGGGCGTGTCGCGTGGTCGCTTCACGTGATGTGCCTCCGGGTGCCCCGGGATTGGCGCGTCTGCGCTTTCGCCGAACGCTTCGGAAGGGTGAGCGTTACGCCTTCGTCTCCGAGGCGCTCGACGAACGGCTCGAGCAGAGACACGAGTGGGTCAATGTCGACGTGGACCACCACGGCATCGCGCCGGGGGGCCTGACCATCCAGCTGACCTTCGCCCCGGATTTTCTTCCCGAGGCATGCTGGTGGTACGCGGAACAACTCGAATTCGAGCGGAGATGCCGGCCGCCGGATGGGGATCCGCACCTGCTCCCCGTCGAGGACGGGTTTGTCCGGCACACCTTTTCGGACGGATGCCATCCACGGGAGAGCTACGGCATAGCGTTCAAGTGGTCGCCCTTGTGACCGACGCGAAATCGTGCCGGTCACGAGAGGGTCTTCCCTAGTCGACGGTCGCGAAGTTGCCAGTGCTGCCGCCACCGCCACCGATGGCGCCCGCGGGAGAGGTGACTACAGTTGCCGGCTCCTGCCCGGTCGCCGCCGGGGCGATCGCCCCGCCTCCCAGGAGAACCAGCGCGACGGCTACTGCTGCCAGAGGCCGTGAGAGTTTCTTGCACCGATCGCGCACGCTGCGGAACACCGTGAATCTCCTTGAGGTAGACGGTAAGTCGACTCACGATAAAAGTGGAATTCGTTTTCGTTACGGAGGCGCGCTCGCCACGATCGGGTACTGAGCGCCCGCTTACACCCGCTTCGCCGCCAATCGCTCAGCCCGCGGCCACCGCACATCGGTCGCCCAGCCCAGCCGTTCGAAGGCCCAGATGAGCCGCGCCGAGATGTCAACCTGCCCGCGCAGCACCCCATGCCGAGCACACGTCGGATCCGCGTGGTGGGAGTTGTGCCACGACTCGCCCATCGACAGCACCGCCAGCGGCCAGAAGTTCGCCGCCTTGTCGCGGCTTGCGAACGGCCTCTCGCCGATCAAGTGGCACACCGAGTTCACCGACCACGACACGTGGTGCAGGAACGCGATGCGGACCAGGCCGGCCCAGAAGAACGCCGTCACCGCGCCCCACCACGACCAGGTGACCAAGCCGCCCAGCAAAGCCGGCAGGGCCAGGCTCACCGTGATCCACAGCCAGAAGTAGCGGTTCACCCAGCGCAGGTCCGGGTCGGCCACCAGGTCCGGGGCGAACCGGTCCGCGTTGGTCACCTCGCGGCCGAACATCCAGCCCATGTGCGCGTGCCAGAAGCCCCGCAGCAGCGCCGACGGCGAAGTGCCGAACAGCCACGGCGAGTGCGGGTCGCCCTCGCGGTCGGCGAACGCGTGGTGGCGGCGGTGGCTGGCCACCCAGAAGATCACCGATCCCTGCACCGCCATGCTGCCCGCGATCGCCAGCACCACCCGGAGGGGACGCGACGCCTTGAACGCGCCGTGGGTGAAGTAGCGGTGGTAGCCGACCGTCACCCCGAGCGTCGCGAAGACGTAGAACGCGGCCGCGAGGATCAGGTCCACCCAGGTCATGCCCCAGCCCCAGACCAGCGGGACCGCGACGAGGAGCGCCGCGAACGGCACCAGCAGGAAGGTCTTGAGCACGAGCATCTCGCCGGTGCCCCGGCGGTGGGAGATGATCGGCTTGGGCGCGGTGCGCGACGTCATGGCGCGAACAGTAACCCACGGGCGAAACGGGCACGCCGACGCCGAGTTAAGCCCGCGTTGCCGTCAGGCGGCGGTGAGCTCCCGGGGCGCGGCCGTCAGCGACGTCACCGGGCCGCGGTCGCGGCTCGCCGTCCACAGTGAAGCCGTCGCGATGATGACCGCCATCGCGCCGAGGACGTGGAACGACACCATCGCTTCCGGCACGCCCAGCGCGTACTGCAGCGAACCGAGGCCGCCCTGCGCCAGCGCGACCACCCAGACCACGGTGTAGTGCTGCCACAGGCTCTTCGGCGCGCCGACTCGCATCAGCTGGAGGCCGAACACCGCGAGCAGCAGCAGGTAGAGCACCAGGAGTCCGCCGTGGACCTGGGCGAGCGCCTCGACCGGGACGTCGAGACGGTGGGTGTTGATGTCGCCGCTGTGCGGGCCGGCGCCGGTCACCGTGGTGCCGGCCGCCAGCACGAGCCACATCACGACGGCGAGGGCGACCAGGATCCCGCGGCCGGACGCCGGGACCAGCGGGCGGGCGGGCTCGTCGCCTTCGCGGAACGCGCGCAGCAGCAGGACGGCGAGCCAGACGAGCGGGGTCGTCGCGAGGAAGTGGATCGCGACCGTCCACCACTCCAGCTTCGCGAGCACGGTGAACCCGCCGACGACGGCCTGCAGCACGACGCCACCGGGCATCGTCCAGGCCAGCTTGACCAGGCGCGTGCGGGACGGGTGGTCGATCTGCACGCGCCACGCCGTGATGACGGCGACGGCGGCGACCAGGATGACGACACCGGTCAGCATGCGGTTGCCGAACTCGATCCACTGGTTGAGCGCGTGGATGCCGGGGTGGTCGACGGGCACCAGGCTGCCGGCGACGCACTCGGGCCAGGTCGGGCAGCCGAGCCCGGACCCGGTGACGCGCACGATCGAGCCGGTGACGCCGATCAGCGCCTGCGCGAGAACCGCGGCGATCCCGACGGCCCGCTGCACGGCGGCGGAGGGAAACGGCAGACGGGCGACGAGGCTGGTGAACGGCACGGCTTCGATGGTAGAACGCCCCGGAATCCGGCTTTACACCCCGCAGGCAGCGGCTGCTCTCCCGCACCACCAGCTCGGCCTCGACCGACCCGCGCATCGGTGCCGGAACGCCGTCGATGCGGGCCTCGAG
>NZ_JBFACT010000077.1:0-37478 GCF_040640995.1 Amycolatopsis sp. NPDC021455
GGTGCGTCCAACGCACCGAACGCCACATTGGGGCGCATCCCGGGCCGCCGTAACCTCGGACGCGCGACGCTAGTTCCGGTACCGGAACAGGATCCGCCCTCGCGCGAGGTCGTACGGGCTCAGCTCCACCAGCACCCGGTCGAACGGAAGGATCTTGATGTAGTTCTTCCGGATCTTGCCGCTGATGTGCGCGAGCACCTTGTGCCCGTTCTCCAGTTCCACCCGGAAAGTGGCGTTGCGCAGGCACTCGACGACGGTGCCCTCCACTTCGATACCGCCCGCGGTCTTCGCCATCAGCGCAACACCAGCTCGAGGTTGCTGCCGGTCCGCCGCGCGCCGACGCTGTCGAACAGGGCCGTCGCCGCCGCGTTCGTCTCGCTCACTTCCGCCGACGCCGTCTCGATTCCGGCGTCGTGCAGTGCACCGAGCACATGCGTCAGCAGCGCGCGGCCGATTCCCCGGCGCTGTTCGGCCGCGCGGACCGCGACCAGGCCGATCCGGGGCTGCCGGGTCACCGGCGCGAGCCGGAGGAAACCCACGTACTCGTCGCCGTTCGCCGCGATCGTGTACTTCGACGGGTCCAGAGCCGGAATCCGCGGCAGCACCTCGGCCGGCATTTCGTGCCAGCCGACGCCGGCCTCGACTTCGGCGCGGATCGCGCGGTCCAGCTCGCGCAGCCGCTCGATGTCCGCCTCGCGGCCGGGGACGATCGTCACGGCGGAGGGCGCCGCCGGGGCCGTGGGGACGAGGTATTCCCATTCCCGGCGCCGGATCGCGAATCCGGCTCGCCGCCAACGGGACGTCAGCTCGACGTCGTCTTCACCGACCACTGTGGACAGTGGCCTCGGCAGGGCCGGGAGCATGACGCCGGCGAGCCGGTCGAAGACCGCGTCGTGCCACACGTCGATGCTCAGGAAGAGCCGTCCGTCGGGCCGGGGAGAAGCTTCGCCGCGGCCGACCACGCGGTCGTCGTCCAGAGCGTGCCATTGCCGCTCCGCGACCCGCGTGACCACCACGGTGGGTTGTCCAGGTTTCATGGGTGTCGCCTTTCGGGAGTGCTTGCCGAGCGCTCCCGGCGACCCCTACGTCAGCCGCCCGACCGTGACGACGGCAGGGAGCACCCAGATCGGGTAAGCGTTCATGGGTGTCACCTCCCAAGGTCGGGTCACGGTCCACGGCAAGTTATCAGCCGCCGCCCGGCTTGCCCAGCGATTAACCGAGCCGGGCCGTCAGCTCCTCGAGCCCCTGCCGTACGGCGATCATGCTCCGCAGCGTCGTGTAGCCGACGTCCCGGTTGACGCGGAGCATGTGCGCGTTGTCCTCCCCCGTCGTGGTGCTGATCCGGGCCACCGCCGGCCGTTCCGCGACCAGCCACCGGGTCAGGTGCCCCTTGACGCAGCGGCCCAGGCCGTGTCCCCGGTGCCCGGCCAGGACGGCGGTGTCCCGCTGGTAGGCCCAGTCGGGCCGGCGCGGGTGCAGGCACACTTCGGTGAACCCGGCGACGTCGCCGCTCGCGTCGTGGACGGCGGCCACGACCCGCTGCTCGATGCCCTGGGCCCGGAAATCCGCTTCGGCGGCGCGGACCCGGCCGACCGTCCACTCCGGCCACCGGAACTCCGACTCGCCGAGCGGAGCGTCGTGGATCGCCCCGCGCGCCCGGGCGTAGGACGCGACGACGTCCTCCGGCGCGGCGCCGATCCAGGACCGCAAGCGGTATCCCCCGGGCACCGGGACGTCCCACCGCGCCGGGTCGGCTTCGGCGACGACCAGCGCCTGCCGGGCGGTCGCGCGGACCGGCCGGAAACCCCGCGCCTCGGCCCACCGCTGACCGGCGGTGCCGGCGACCACCTGCCAGCCTTCCACGGTCCGGCGATCCCGCGCCCGCAGCTCCGGCACCACCGCCCGCAGCAGCGCCGTGCCGATCCCCGCACCACGCTCGTCCGGGTGCACGGTGATGCCGGTCAGCGCGATCCCGCTGTTCTCGTCCGCGAGGAAGTGGACCTCGGCGAGGGCGACCAGCCGCTGCCCGCGGCGGGCGACCCAGTGCGCGGCCGGGCCCATGCCGGGCAACGGCTCGGTCAGCCGTCCGATCACTTCGGCGAGCGGGAGCCCCGGTTCACCGGGCCGGTCGGCGGCTTCGCTCGCCGCCACCACCGCGTGGTAGCCCGCGAACTCCGTCTCCGTCGCCCGTCGCGGGTCGAACCGCTCGATGCGCGCACTGTTCGTCACGGCCTGTTCCTCCCCCTCGCCCGGTCCCCAAAGTACCGCCCCCGGACCGATCAGGAATCGAGAAGCGCCGGTCAGCGGCCCGGACCTAGCGTTACCGGCATGACGAACATCGAAGCCATCACCCTCGAAGTCACCGACCCCGCCGCCGCGGAGCGCTTCTACGCCAACGCCTTCGGCCTCGGCAGCCAGCTGCGCTTCCGGGCTTCGGACGAGCCGACCACCGGCTTCCGCGGGTTCACCCTCTCCCTCACCGTGCCGCAGCCCGCCGACGTCGACTCCCTGATCGCGACCGCTCTGGAAGCCGGGGCCACGACCATCAAGCCCGCCACCAAGTCCATGTGGGGCTACGGCGGCACCGTCCGGGCGCCGGACGGGACGATCTGGAAGCTCGCGACCTCCGCCAAGAAGAACACCGGCCCGGCGACCCGCGAGATCGACGCCGTCGTCCTGCTGCTGGGCGTCGCCGATGTGGCCGCCAGCAAGAAGTTCTACGTCGAGCACGGCCTGACCGTCGGCAAGAGCTTCGGCCGCATGTACGTCGAGTTCGACGCCGGTTCGAGCCCCGTCAAGCTGGCGCTGTACCGGCACAAGGCGCTCGCCAAGGACGCCGGTGTCTCCCCCGACGGCTCCGGCTCGCACCGGATCGCGGTCGCCGGCGCGAGCGAGCCGTTCACCGACCCGGACGGGTTCGCCTGGGAGACCACCGCGGCCGCGACGCTGTCCTGATCACCCGCGCAGCAGGTCGGCGACGGCGGCGATGGCGGGCTCGATCGCGTGCCGCGGGGTGTCGCCGAAACCGAGGACCAGCCGCGAGGGCCTCGGCCCCGGCGCCTGGTGCAGCGGGGCGAGGCCGTAGAGCCCGACGCCCCGCTGCCGGGCCTGCTCGATCACCCGCGCCTCGTCCGTCCCCGCCGGCAGGTGCAGGACCGCGTGGAAACCGGCGGCGAGCCCGGTGACGCGGAGGCCGGGGGCGTGCGCGGCCAGCGCGTCGACGAGCGTCCGGCGCCGGGCGGCGTACTCGGCGCGGACGCGGCGCAAGTGCCGGTCGTAGCGTCCGGATTCGATGAGCAGGGCGAGCGCCAGCTGGTCGAGGCCCGGGCTCCCGCGGTCGCTCACGAGCTTGTCGCGCGCCACCGCGGGAAGCAGCCGGTCGGGCGCCACCAGCCAGCCCAGGCGCAGGGCGGGCGCGAGCGACTTGCTGACCGTGCCGAGCGAGACGACGTGGTCGGGGCCGAGGCCCTGCACCGAGCCGACCGGGTCGCGGTCGTACCGGAACTCCGCGTCGTAGTCGTCTTCGATGACGACGCCGTCACGCCGGCGCGCCCACTCGAGCAGTTCCCGGCGGCGGTGCCCGGCGAGCACAACCCCCGTCGGCCACTGGTGGGCCGGGGTCACGAGCACGGCACGCGCCCCGCTGCCGTCGAGCGCGGCGACGTCGAGGCCGTCCTCGTCGACCGGGACCGGCACCGTGGACAGGCCCGCGGCGTTCGCCTGCTCGGCCGTCGAGCGGACGGCGCCGGGGTCCTCGACGGCCAGGGTGCCGATGCCGCCGGCGGCGAGCGCCCGCAGCACCAGGCCGAGGGCCTGCGCCATCCCGGTGCAGACGACTACGTGCTCGGCCGTGGCCGCGACCGCCCGCACCCGCCGCAGGTAGGCCGCCAGCACCTCGCGCACCTGCCGGTCGCCCGCCGGGTCGCCGTAGTCGAAGGCGGTGTTGGGCGCGGTGCGGCAGACCTCGCGGACGGCCCACGCCCAGTCCTCGCGCGGGGCCAGGCGGAGATCGGGGACGCCGTGGCGGAAGTCGGCGATCGCGGGCCGCGGCGGGGACGGCGTGCTCGCCTGGGTTGGCGTCGCCCGGCGAGCGACCGCGGCCACGCGCGTGGCCGATCCGGGACGGCTGGTCAGGTAGCCCTCGGCCTGCAGCTGGGCGTAGCAGTCCTGCACCAGGCCGCGGGACAGGCCGAGGGCGCGGGCGAGCTCGCGCGACGACGGCAGCCGCTCCCCGCCCGCCAGGCGGCCGCCGCAGATCGCGTCGCGCAGCTGCTCCTCCAGCTGTGCGCGGAGCCCGGCGCCGCTCTCGCGGTCGATCGTGAACAGCAGCTCCGGACCCGAACCGGCCCACTCCACAGCCATGGAACTGGACCTTACCGGTGATCCGGTTCGCTCTTAGCGTTCTCGCCATGACCGTTGACCTGCAGCTCCGGCCCCGGCTGGTGTCCCGTGCCCTGGCGGTGCGCTTCGTCTCGATCGTCGGCTCGGCGATCGGCTTCTTCCTGCCGCTCTCGGTGGTGCCCCTGCTGGCGAAGGACGCCGGCTCGGAGACCGGGGCCGGGCTGACGACGGTCGCGTTGCTGCTGGCCACGGTGGCCGCCGAGCTGGTGACGCCGAGGCTCGTCGCCCGGGTCGGCTACCGGTGGGCGCTGGCCGCGGGGCTGATCCTGCTCGGCGCGCCGGCGCTGGTCCTGCCCTTCAGCTCCGACCTCGGCGTGATCGTCGCCGTCAACGTCGTACGCGGCATCGGGTACGCGATCGCCGTCGTGGCCGGTGGCGCCGTCACCGCCCTGCTGATCCCGGCGGAGCGGCGGGGCGAGGGTCTCGCGCTCGTCGGGATGGTCGGCGGGATCCCGAGCCTGCTCGCGTTGCCGGCGGGGGTGTGGGCGGCGGCGAACTGGGGGTACACCCCCGTGTTCGTGGTGACGGCGGTGGTCACCCTGCTGGCCTTGGTGTCCGTGCCCGGCCTGCCGCGGCACGCCGCCACACCGCGGGACGACGGCGGGCACGGGGTGTTCGCCGGCCTGCGCAATCCCATGGTGAGGCGGCCCGCGACGCTGTTCGCGGTGTCGACCGCCGCGGTCGGCGTCCTGGTCACCTTCCTGCCGCTGGCCGCCGCGGAGCAGCCGGCGTGGGTCGCCGCGAGCGCGTTGCTCGCCCAGCCCGCGGCGGCCACCGCGACCCGCTGGATCGCCGGGCGGCTCGGCGACCGCCACGGCCCCGCCCGGCTGCTGGTCCCCGGGCTGGTGCCGGCCGCCGCGGGGATGGCGGCCATCGCGTGGACCGGCACGCCCGCCGCGGTGATCGGCGGGGCACTCGTGTTCGGCGCCGGGTTCGGCGTCCTGCAGAACGCGACGCTGACGCTGATGTACGCCCGGGTGCCCGCCGGCGGCGAGAGCGCGGTGAGCGCGATCTGGAACGCGGCCTACGACCTCGGCATGGCGGCCGGCGCGCTGGGCGCCGGGCTGCTCGCCGGCCCGGCCGGGTACCCGGCGACCTTCGCCGTCACCGCCGTGCTGATGCTGCCCGCTCTCCTGCTCGCACGGCGTCCCTGACCGGGTTCCGGCAGACTTTCCGGGGTGCCCGAACTCCCCGAAGCCGAACTCGCCCGCCAGGTCCTCGCCGGCGCGCTCGGCCGGGAGATCCGGGACGTCGACGACCACGACGACTGGGTCTGCCGTCCGCACGCCCCCGGGGACATCGCCGCCGCGTTGCGGGGCGGGCGGCTGACCGAAGCGCACCGGCGGGGCAAGACGCTGTGGTGTGAAACGGAAGTCGGCGACGGGCGGCCCGGCCCGAACCTCGGGGTGCACCTCGGGATGGCGGGGCAGCTGCGGTTCGCGGGCGCGAGCGGGCCGCCGGGGCGGCATCGCGACCGGGACGAGAAACCCGAGTGGTTCCGGTTCGGGATCACCTTCGCCGACGGCGAACAGCTGCGCCTGTTCGACACCCGCCGGCTCAGCCGGGTCCGGCTCGACCCCGATCTCGACGCGCTCGGCCCCGACGCGGGGGAGGTTTCGCGCCGCGAGTTCCGCGACCGCGTCGGCCGCGGGCGGGCACCGGTGAAGGCGCGGCTGCTGGACCAGTCCGTGGTGGCCGGCATCGGCAACCTGCTGGCCGACGAAACCCTCTGGCAGGCGGCGCTGAACCCGGCGCGCCCGGTCCACGAACTGGACGGCGACGACCTGGCGAACCTGCACAAGGCGCTGCGGAAGTCGTTGCGCGCGGCGATCGAGCACGGTGGCGTGCACACCGGCGAGATCATCGGCCACCGCCGCGCGGGCGGCCACTGCCCGCGGTGCGGCGCCGGGATGGTCCACGGCACCGTCGGCGGCCGGTCGACCTGGTGGTGCCCGGAGGAGCAGGTCTAGCGCGGGCCGGACCGCATCCTGGCGGACGGTTTTTGTCGGTGCCATTCGGTAGCGTCGCGGACATGGCAACACTGGTCACCTTCCACGCCCACCCGGACGACGAATGTCTCCGCACCGCGGGCGTCATGCGCAAGGCCGTCGAGGACGGGCACCGGGTCGTGCTCGTCGTCGCCACCAAGGGCGAGGTCGGCGAAGTGCCTGAAGGCTTTCTCGCCGAAGGCGAAAAACTGGCGGACAGGCGCGTCCAGGAGTCGTACGCGGCCGCGGAGATCCTCGGCGTCGAACGCGTCGAGTTCCTCGGCTACCGCGACTCCGGGATGATGGGCGAGCCGACGAACGACGACCCGGCCTGCTTCTGGCGCGCCGACGTCGAAAAGGCCGCCGAGCAGCTCGCGGCGATCCTGCGCGAGGAGTCGGCCGACGTCCTGACGGTCTACGACGACAACGGCGACTACGGCCACCCGGACCACATCCAGGTCCACCGCGTCGGCGTCCGGGCCGCCGAGCTGGCCGGCACCGCCCGCGTCTTCCAGGCGACGTTCAACCGCGAGTTCATGCAACGCGGCTTCGAAGCGGCGGTCGAGCAGGGCCTGATCCCGCCGGAAGCCGCGCCGAAGCCGCCGGAGAACGTCGAGTTCGGCAAACCGGAAGCGGAGATCACGGCGGCGGTGGACGTGGCGAAGTACGCGGACGTCAAACGCGCGGCGATGCGGGCACACCCGAGCCAGATCAGCGAGGACATGTTCATGCTGGCCATGCCGGACGAGGCGTTCACGTTCGCCTTCGGCACGGAGTGGTTCATCCGCACGGGCCAAGGCCCAGGAATAACGGAGACAGACCTGATGGCCGGCCTCTAACCCGTGATGCCCCTCCAATCACACGAGCCGACCCTCCAATCACGCGAGCCGACCCTCCAATCACGCGAGCCGACCCTCCGGGCACGCGAGCCGGTCCGGTAACACCGCATTCGGGTGACCAGACCCGTGACCCGCGTGATCAGGCGCGTATCTCGCGTGATTGGCTGGGCATCAGGCGAGCGCGGCGGTCACGTCCAGCTCGACCAGCTGGCCCGGGTACCCGAGCCGGGCGACGCCGAGCAGGGTGCTCGCCGAGGTGAACGCCGCTCCGATCGCCGACTTCGCCAGGCGGTCCCACACCGCCGAGAGCACCTCGCGGTCGTCGGTGGCCACGTAGATCACCGTGCGCACCACGTCGGACGGCGTCGCGCCCGCGAACGCCAGCGCGGCCGCCGTGTTGGCGACGACCTGGTCGGTCTGGGCGAGGACGTCGCCGTCGACGACCGAGCCGTCCTCGGTGAGCGGGCACTGGCCGGCCAGGTACAGCGTGCGGCCCGGCGAGGCCACCGTCACGTGGTGGTAGCCCGGCGGGGTGTGCAGCCCGGGCGGGTTCTGCCGTTCAATGGTCACGGCTCCATCCTCACCGGCCGGGCAAGCGAAATCCCCAGGGAGAGCACGTGCGCAGGACCATCGACTGGGCGGACGGCGCGATCGTCATCATCGACCAGACCGCGCTGCCCGCGGAGTACCGGCTGCTGGAGCTGCGGACCGTCGGCGAGCTCGTCGACGCCGTCAAGCGGCTCGCCGTCCGTGGCGCTCCCGCGCTGGGAGCCGCCGGGGCGCTCGGGGTCGCGCTGGCCGCGCGGCACGGCGGCGACGTCGAAGCCGATGCCGAGCTGATCGCCCACGCCCGGCCGACCGCGGTGAACCTGGCCTGGGGCGTCGGACGCGCGCTGGCGAAGCTCCCCCAAGGCCCGGACGCCGTGCTCGCGGAAGCCCTCGCCCTGCTCACCGAAGACGAAGAACTCAACAAGACGGCGTCACGCCACGCCGCCGAGATCGTGCTCGCCGAGTGCCCGCGGCGGCCGCTCCGGCTGCTCAGCCACTGCAACGCCGGGCGGCTCGCGACCGTCGGCTGGGGCAGCGCGCTCGGCGTCGTCTGGCACCTGCACGAACGCGGGCTCGTCGGAGAGGTCCTCGTCGACGAGACGCGCCCGCTGCTCCAGGGTGCCCGGCTGACGGCATGGGAGCTGGCGCGCGCGAACGTCCCCTACCGCGTCCAGCCCGACGGCGCGGCCGCCGCCGCGATGGCGCGCGGGCTCGTCGACTGCGTGCTCGTCGGCGCCGACCGGATCGCCGCCAACGGCGACGTCGCCAACAAGATCGGCACCTACGGCCTGGCGATCGCCGCGAAGCACCACGGCGTGCCGTTCGTCGTGGTCGCCCCTTCGTCCACAGTGGACAGGCAGCTCGCGGACGGCGCGGGCATCGCCATCGAGGAACGCGACGCCCGCGAGCTCACCGAGTACGGCGGGGTGCCGGTCACGCCGCCGGACGCGCGGGTCTTCAACCCCGCGTTCGACGTCACCCCGGCAGAGCTGATCACGGCCGTGGTCACCGAGCACGGCCGCTTCACCCCCTAAGGACGAGGGCCGATCTCGCGGCCGCCGTCGGTCACCGTGATCGCCATCGCCGGGCACGAATCCGCCGCGTCGAGCACGGTCTCGTCGGCGTCCACCGACGGGTTCACCGGGTGCGCGACCGCGCCGTCCAGCACGAACACCTCCGGCAGCAGCGCGGCGCACATGCCCGAGCCGATGCAGGTGTGCTCGTCGATCTCCACGTGCCAGCTCATCGTCACCATCCGATCGGCATCGACCGCGGTCCGCGGACGATCATCTGCGTCTTCCACACGATATCGCCGGCGAGGCGCAGCTCGGGCATTTCGGTGACCAACGCGCGCAGCGCCTCCTGCAGTTCGAGCCGGGCCAGCGGCGCGCCCAGGCAGTGGTGGACGCCGTGGCCGAAGCCGAGGTGGTGGTTCTCGGGGCGGTCGAAGCGCAGCTTGTCCGCGTCGCCGAACTGCAGCCCGTCGCGGTTCGCCGCGCCGACGGCGACCAGCACCGGCTCACCCGCCCGCACCAGCACGTCGCCGACCTCGACGTCTTCGGTGGCGTACCGCGGGAAGGCCGCGCCGGCCCCCAGCGGCACGAACCGCAGCAGCTCCTCGACCGCCGCCGGGACCAGGTCCGGGTCGGCGCACAGCCGCTCCCACTGCTCGTGCTGGTCCAGCAGCGCGTAGACGAAGTTCGGGATCTGGCTCGCGGTGGTCTCGTGCCCGGCGACGAGGATGCCGACGCACAGGTCGACCAGCTCCAGCTCGGTGAGCCGGTCGCGGACGTCGCGGGCTTCGATCAGCGCCGTCATCAGGTCGTCCTGGGGCCGGACGCGACGCTCGGCGATCAGGCCGCGCATGTAGTCACGGAGTTCTTCGCGGTTGCGCTCGAACTCCCCGGGCGTCAGCCCGCTGGTGGTCAGCGCCGCATCGCTCCAGACGCGGAACTTCGGCCGGTCGGCGACCGGGACGCCGAGCAGCTCGCAGATCACCGCGACCGGGATCGGCAACGCGTAGGCGTCGACGAGGTCGGCGGGCGGGCCGGCCGCCTTCATGCCGGCGATCAGCTCCGACGCGAGGGCGGCGACGCGCGGCCGGAGCTGCTCGACGCGCCGCATGGTGAACGCCTTCGCGACCAGCGTCCGCAGCCGCGTGTGGTCCGGCGGGTCCATCTGCAGGATGCCGCCGTCCTGCATCACGGGCGAGAGGCGCGGCGCGTCCTTTTCCTTCTCCATGGCCCGCGAAAACCGGCGGTCGCCCAGCACCAGCCGGGCGTCGGCGTAGCGCGCGGCCAGCCACGCCGGCTCGCCGTAGGTCATCTTCACCCGCACCATGCCCTCGGCTTCGCGGGCGGCCGCGTAGGCCTCGTCGAGGTCGAGCCCCGCATCCTCGTTGAAGGGATACGCGAGTGCTTCGGCAGTCATGGGAACCCCCCGTGCTCCAGATTTGTAAGCAGCCGCTTACAACGCTACACAGCGATCAAGCTCACGTCGAGCGCCGCGTTGATCACCGATGGTCACGGCCGTAACGGAAAGTTTCCGTCCGGATGTCACGGTGAGCCATTGCCGTGTCACGAAGACCTAGGTTACGGTGACCTAGGTGTGGATCGAGATCCTCTTGCTGTCGAAGCTGGCCGTCGAGCCGAGGCACGGTTACGAACTGCGCAAGGCCGTGGAGGCCTCGACGGGCCACACCTTGTCGAACAACTCGCTCTACCCGACGCTGCGGCGCTTCGTCGACGCGGGCGCGGTGAGCCGCAGCGCGGAGGAACAGGAGGCCAAACCGCCGCGGCACGTCTACACGATCACCGACGTCGGGCGGGAACTGCTGCACGACATGCTCGCCGACTTCCCGGCCGACCTGGCGCTCAACGAAACCGAGTTCCTGGCCCGCGTCGGGAACTTCGCCTGGCTGCGCGAGGACGAACGGGCACGCATCCTCGACACTCGCGAGCGGGCGCTGACCGCCGAGCACGCGCGGCTCACCGGGCTGGCCGCGGGGCAGGCCGACCCGTGGAGCCGGGCCGCGCTGCGGCACGTCCTGGGGAAGTTCGACGCCGAGCTCCGCTGGCTCGCCGACCTGAAAACCGACCCGAGAGAAGGCGCATGACCACCACCGAAGAAACGCCTCGTCTCCCCTTCGCCCGCGCGAACGCGCTGGCGATCGCCCCGGACTACGAAGTCCTCCGGCGGCAGGCGCCGGTGAGCCGCGTGCTGACGCCCGCCGGCGACCCCGCGTGGCTCATCACGACGTACGAGGAAGCCAAGGAGGTCTTCCGCGACCGCCGTTTCGGGCGCTCGCACCCGAAGCCGGAAGAGGCGTCGCGGATCTCCTTCGCCGCGGTGCAGAACGGCCCGAGCGGCGACTTCGAAACCGAAGAGCGGGAACACAAGCGGATGCGCCGGATGCTCGCGCCCGCCTTCTCCGCGCCCCGCATGCGCGCGCTCGGCGACCGCATCGCGGAGCTGACCGACCGCTGCCTGGACGACCTGCAGGCCGCCCGCGACGCGAACCCCGGCGAGCCCGTCGACCTGACCGACTTCCTCGCGTTCCCCTTGCCGGTACTGGTGATCTGCGAGCTGCTCGGCGTGCCGTACGCCGACCGCGAGCACTTCCGCGGGCTGTCCGAGCGGATCGCGAAAATGGACGGCGGCGAGGACGCCCAGGCCGCGATGACCGAGTTCAAGGCCTACATGACGAAGCTCGCCGACGCCAAGCGCGCCGATCCGCGGCCCGACGTCATCTCCGACATGGTCGCCGTCCAGGCCGACGACCCGGACTTCACCGACGACGACCTCGCCCGGATGGGCGCCGGCCTCCTGTTCGCCGGGCACGAGACGACGTCCACGCGCATCGCGATGGGCACGTTGTTCCTGCTCAGCGACCCCGCCCGCCGCGACCGGTTCGCCGCCGACCCCGAGGGCCGGGTGAACCAGACGGTCGAGGAGATCCTGCGGCTGACGGCCACCAGCGGCACCGGCCTGCTGCGGTACGCCCACGAAGACGTCGAGATCGCCGGGACGCGGATCATGCGCGGCGACGCGGTGCTCATCGCCGTCGACGCGGCCAACCGCGACACGTCGGTGTTCGCCGACCCCGACGAGTTCGCCCCGGACCGGACGCCGAACGTGCACCTCGCCTTCGGCAGCGGCGCGCACGTCTGCATCGGCGCCAACCTCGCCCGCACCGAGCTGCGGACGGTGTTCCCCAAGCTGTTCAGCCGCTTCCCCGGCCTGCGGCTGGCGGTCGGGATCGACGAGATCCCGGTCCGCAAGAACCGCGTCGCCGGCGGCGTCGAGCGCGTTCCCGTGGAGTGGTGAGCCGTGGCGATCACCGTCGACACGAGCAGCTGCGTCTCGTCCGGACAGTGCGTCCTGCTGGCGCCGCACACGTTCGACCAGGACGAGGAGGACGGCACGGTCGTCCTCCTCACCGACGAGCCCGCCGCGGGTGAAGAGGACGCCGTCCGGCAGGCGGAGCTGAGCTGCCCCGCCGCCGCGATCCGGGTCACCGGCTGAGCCGCCGCGCTCCGGCCCGGCCGGGCGGTTAACCTTCACCGGTGACCGAACAGCCGGGCCGGAAGCGCGACGCGGCCGCGACGCGCCAGGCCCTGCTGGACGCCGGCGCGAAGCTGTTCGCCGAACGCGGCTTCGACCGGACGACCGTGCGGGACATCGCCGACCTGGCCGGGGCCAACCAATCGCTGCTGTTCCGCTACTTCGGCAGCAAGGAAGCGCTGTTCGAAGAGGTGATCGCCCGCAGCGGGCGGGAGCACCTCGAAAGCCACCCGCCGGAGCGGCTGCTCAGCGCTTCGCTGCGCAGCATGCTCGAGCCCGGGGGCGACCGGAACCGGACGCTGGAGACGTACCTGCGCTCGTCGGGCAGCGGCGACGTCGGGGCCGTGCTCCGCGAGGAGATCGGTGACGAGTACGCGCGGATCCTGGCCACGCTGACCGACGCCCCGGACGCCGAGCTGCGCGCCGACCTCGCGCTGGCCTGGCTGATGGGCATCGGGGTGGTCCGCGAGATCACCGGCAAGCAGCCCCTGGCCGGCGCCGACCCCGACGAAATCGTCCGGCTCGTCCTCACCGCCGTCCGGACGCTGCTCGAGCGCGCCGAATAGTCACGGCAGGGCCCGCCGCAGCAGTTCCGCCAGGTGCACCGGCTCGCGGCCCGACTCCTGGGCGATCTGCGTCCGGCAGCTGAAGCCGTCCGAAACCACCACCGTGTCCGGCGAAGCCGCGCGGATCGCGGGGAGCATCCGGTCCTCGGCCACGGCCTTCGAGACGTCGTAGTGACCGCGCTCGAAACCGAAGTTGCCGGCCAGGCCGCAACAGCCCGAGTCCAGCGTGGTGTTCCGGACGCCCGCGGCCGCCAGCGCGGACTCGTCGGCGCCGAAGCCCAGGACGGCGTGCTGGTGGCAGTGCACCTGCGTGATCGCGTCGACGTCGAGGTCCGCGAACGGGACGGGCGCCCGGGACAGCAGTTCGGCGAACGTGAACGTCCGCGACGCCAGCAGCTCGGCACGCGCGTCGCCCGGCATGAGCGCGGGCAGGTCGCCGCGGAACAACGCCGTGCAGCTCGGTTCGAGGCCCGCCACCTCGTACCCGTCGGCCAGGTACGGCGCCAGTACGTCGAGGGTCCGGTCCAGGACCCGGCGCGCGACGCCGAGCTGGCCCGTCGACACCCACGTCAGTCCACAGCAGACTCCGCGGTCCGGCAGGACCACGTCGTAGCCGGCGGCGGTCAGCACCTCGTGGGCGGCCTCCAGCACCGACGGCGTGAGGTAGTTGTTGAACGAATCCGGCCACAGCACCACGCGGCGCTCGCCCGAGGCCCGGCGCCGCAGGTCCGCCCGTGACGTCGTGAACGGCGAGGGCGCGAACTCCGGCAGCGCGCGCTCCGGGGCGATCCCGCCGAGGCGTTTGAGCAGCGACGCGGCTTTCGACCGAGCGACGGCGTTGGCCAGCCGGGGCAGCCGCGCACTGACGCGCAGCCACAGCGGCAGCCAGCCCATCGAGTAGTGCGACGCCGGGCGCAGCCGCCGCCGGTAGTGCTGGTGGAGGAACTCGGCCTTGTAGGTCGCCATGTCGACATCGACCGGGCAGTCGGACAGGCAGCCCTTGCAGGACAAACAGAGATCCAATGCCTCATGGACCTCCGACGAGCGCCAGCCGTCCTTGATCACCTCGCCATTGAGCATCTCGGCGAGCAGGTGCGCGCGTCCCCTCGTCGAGTGCTTCTCTTCGCGGGTGGCCCGGTAGCTCGGGCACATCACGCCGCCGCCGCTGGTGTTGCGGCACTTCCCGACGCCGACGCAGCGCCGCATCGCCTGCCCGAAACTCCCCCGGTCCTCGGGATAGCCGAGCACGGTGATGTCCTCAATGGACAGTGGCGCGGGGCGGACCCGCAGGTTCGCGTCGACCGGCCGCGGCGCCACCAGGATGCCGGGGTTCATCCGACCGGCGGGGTCGAAGATCGCCTTGAACCGCGCGAAGACGGCCAGCATTTCCGGGCTGTACATGCGGGACAGCAGCTCGGACCGCGCCTGGCCGTCGCCGTGCTCGCCGGACAGCGACCCGCCGTGCGCCGCGACGAGGTCCGCGGCCTCCTCGAGGAACCGCCGGAACCCGGCGATCCCTCGCGGCGACAGCAGGTCGAAGTCCAGCCGCAGGTGCAGACAGCCCTCGCCGTAGTGTCCGTAGACGACGCTGCGGCGGCCGTGCGCGCGCATGAGGTCCTTGAACTCGCGCAGGTACGCGCCGAGCCGCTCCGGCGGGACGGCGGCGTCCTCCCAGCCGGGCCACGCCTCCGAGCCGTCGGCGAGCCGGGTCGCGAGCCCGGCGCCTTCCTCGCGGATGCGCCACAACCGGCGTTGCGCGGCCGGGTCGTCGAGGACCGTGAAGCCGGTGAGATCGAGCGACGCGGCCAGCGCGCGAGCCCGCTCCGCCGGATCGTCCCCGGCCAGTTCGACGAACAGCCAGGCCCCGCCCGGCGGCAGGTCGCCGGCCCGGCCGGGGAGCATCGCGACGAGCTCGGCGTCCACGCCTTCGACGGTCAGCGGCGACCACGGCAGGATCTCCGGCACCGCGTCGGCGGCGGCGATGTCGGACGGGAACCCCAGCACGGCGAGCACCCGGCGCTCCGGCAGCTCGGCCAGCGCGACCGTGGCCTCCAGGACGGTCACGCACGTGCCCTCGCTGCCGACGAGGGCCTTGGCGACGTCGAAACCGTTCTCCGGCAACAGGTGTTCGAGCCCGTAGCCGGAGACGCGGCGTGGCCAGGTCGAGAGTTCCTTGCGCAGCAACGCCAGGTTGTCCCGCACCAGCGCGCGCAGCTCGTCGAAGATCGGGCCTTCCGTGGGTTCGTCCGGGCCGACCCGCAGCCGCGTGCCGTCGTAGAGCAGGATGTCCAGGGAGCGGACGACGTCGGCGGTGCGGCCCCACGCCACCGAGTGCGAGCCGCAGGCGTTGTTGCCGATCATCCCGCCGAGCGTGCAGCGGCTGTGCGTCGAGGGGTCCGGGCCGAACCGCAGCCCGTGCGGGGCCGCGACCGTCTGGAGGTCGTCCAGGACCGTGCCGGGCAGCACCCGCGCGAGCCGTGCCTCCGGGTCCAGCTCGAGGACGCCGCCGAGGTGTCTCGAGGTGTCGATCACCAGCCCGGGCCCGCAGGCGTTCCCAGCGACGCTCGTACCGCCGCCGCGCGCGATCACCGGCAGGTCGCGCGCGCGGGCCTCGGCGACCGCGGCGACGACGTCGCCGACGGTCCGGGGCAGCACCACGCCACGGGGCACGTGACGGTAGTTGGAGGCGTCGGTGGTGTACAGCGCGAGCGTGGCGGCGTCGGTGAGGATCTCCACGTCCCCATTCAAGACGATCGGTGGGACGATCCGCTGCGTGACGATCGACCTGCACACCCACAGCACCGCCTCCGACGGGACGACACCGCCCGCGGAGCTCCCCCGGCTGGCCGCCCTCGCCGGGCTGATGGTGATCGCCGTGACCGACCACGACACGTTCGCCGGGCTGGCTTCGGCGACCCAGGCGGCGGACGGCGTCGAGGTCGTGCCCGGCGTGGAGATCTCGTGCCGCCTCGACGACGCCGAGGTGCACCTGCTCGGCTACTTCGTCGATCCGGGGCACGCGCCGCTGGCGGCCGAGCTGGAGCTGATCCGCACCGACCGGACCCGCCGCGCGGTCCGCATGGTGGAACGCTGCCGCGAGCTGGGCGCCCCCGATCACGCTGTCGCAGGTGGAGGCGATAGCGGCCGGCGCACCGCTGGGCCGCCCGCACGTGGCGGCGGCGCTGGTGGCGTCGGGTGTGACCGACAACGCATTCACCCCGGACTGGATCGCCGACGGCGGCCGAGCCGACGTGCCGAAGCACGTGCTGGCCACGACGGAGGCGATCGCCCTGGTCCGCGCGGCCGGCGGCACGGCGGTGCTGGCCCACCCACGGTCGGTGAAGCGCCGGGCGGAGGTCACGGACGCCCAGCTGGCCCGCCTCGCCGAAGCGGGGCTCGCCGGCGTCGAGGCGGAGCACCCGGAGCAGCCGGCGGAGGTCCGGCAGCGGCTGCGCTCGGTGGCCGCGGAGCTGGGTCTGGCCGTCACCGGCTCGAGCGACTTCCACGGCGACCGCAAGCCGGTCCGCCTCGGCGAGTTCACGACGGACCCGGAGGTGCTGGCGGCCCTCCGCGACCAGGCGGGACGCTGAGGGTAGCGGCCGCGAGCCGCTGCCCCGGCTCGGCTCCGGGCCAGACCCGAGCCGACCCGGGGCCCTGCCTCGTAGCCCCCGCTCAAGCGCCCCAATGTGGCGTTGGTTGCGTCCAACGCACCGAACGCCACATTGGGTGCGCTGAACGCACCGAACGCCACATTGGGGCGCTGGGGACCTAGCCTGCCGAGGCGCCGAGCCGCCGCTCGACCAGGGCCGATGCCTCCGCCAGCGGAGTGGTCCCGTGGGCGGAAGCCGCCGCGAGGAGGTCCGCCACCGTCCGCTCGATCGCCTCCACCCGGGCCAGCGCCGCGTCGTGGCTCAGGCCGTCCGCCTCCCGCGAAAGCGTGTACACGATCCCGCCCGCGCTGGCCACGTAGTCCGGGATCCACAGCACGCCCCGCGCGGCCAGCTCAGCCGCCACCTCATCACCGGTGAGCTGGTTGTTCGCCGGCCCGACCACCACCGGTGTGTCGAGCCGGGCCACCGTCGACGGGCTCAGCACCCCGCCGACCGCGGCCGGGATCACCACGTCGGCCGTCAAGGTGAGTGCTTTCTCCGGCTCCACCCAGGTCAGTCCGCTGCTCTCGGCCTCCGCTCGCTTCGCCGGGTCGATGTCGGAAACGACGACGTCGGCGCCCGCCGCCCTCAAATGAGCAGCCAGGTGGCCGCCGACCGCGCCGTAGCCGCTGATCACCGCCCGGCGGCCCGTCATGTCCGCCGTGCCGAACACCGCGCGCAACGCCGCCAGCACGCCGGCCGCCGTCGGGCCGCTGGACGAGCCCGTGCCGCCCGCCGGCTCGGGGGTGCAGAACGCGAACGGCGACACCTCGCGGAACACCAGCATGTCGGCCGGCCCGGTGCCGATGTCCGGGCCGGCGAGGTAGGCGCCGCCGAACTCGGCGATCAGGTCCGCGTGGTCCAGGAGGACGTCCCGGCGCTCGGACGGCGTCAGCGCACGCTCCGGCGCGATGACGCTCTTACCGCCTCCGTACGCCAACCCCGCGACGGCACACTTCGCCGTCATCGCGGCGGACAGGCGGAGGGCGTCCGCCACGGCCTCGTCGAGACCGGCGTACGGCTTGAAGCGGCAGCCGCCGACGGCGGGGCCGAGGGCGGTCGAATGGATCGCGATCATCGTGGTGATGCCGGAACGCCGGCCACGACGGGCCACGAGCTGCTCATGTGCGGTCATGCCCGCCGAAGTTAGAGTGAACGTCGAAGAATCCCACAATCCGCCGAACGAAATTCGGTTCCGATACGGAGGTCCCGGTGCTGGACGAACTTGATTCGGCGATCGTGCGCCTGCTGCAGGAGGACGCGCGGCAGACCAACCGGGACATCGCCCGCAAGGTCGGCATCGCGCCGTCGACGTGCCTCGAACGCATCCGGCTGCTCCGCGAACGCGGCGTCATCCGCGGCTACCACGCCGACGTCGACCTCGCGAGCCTCAACCGCGGCGTCCGGGCGCTCGTCACGGCGCAGGTGCGGCCGCTGAGCCGGGCGGTGATCGATTCCTTCCAGCGCTCGATCGCCGAACTGCCGGAAGTGCTTTCGGTGTACGTCACGGCGGGAAACGACGATTTCCTGATCGAAGTGACCACGCCCGACATCGACGCGCTGCACGCTTTCCTGACCGACCGGCTCGCATTGCGCCGCGAGATCGTCGGGTTCCGGACGTCGATCGTTTTCCGCCACCTGCGCAAGACGACGCTTGAACCGCTTTCCTAGGGGTACTCGGGGGGTTCCCCGGAGCGGCACGACACGCCACCCCTACGTGTACCCCCGAAATACCCGGGTTCGCACGCTAGGAGGCGGAAACTGTCGGTGGTGGGGCGTCTAATGAGCACAACGGGAAGGAGGCGCCGCCATGATCACCGAATTGAACCATCGTGAGCGGGCCACGTTGAGAGCCGTGGCCGGGGGCCAGGCCGAGATCAGCTGCAGCTGCGAGCCCGACCTGTTCATCGACGGCCTGAGCTGCTGCGACCAGACGACCGCGCACCGGCTCGCGCGGCTCGGCCTGATCGCCCCCGCCCGGCCGGGCAAGTGCGGCGAGCGCGTGCCCGCCCTGCTCACCGAGGCCGGCACGCAGGCACTGGGCGAGGTCCTCGCCGTCGCGGCGTAAACACGTTGCCACACACTGGGGTTACTGCCAGCATCACCCGATGCACGTATTCCTCGAAACCGAGCGGCTGATCCTCCGCCGGTTCACCGAGAACGACGCCGACGCGCTGTTCGAGCTCTACGACGACCCGGCCGTGATGAAGTACGTCAATGGGGGCCGGCCGGCGGATCGCACCGAGATCGTCACCCTCGACCTCCCCGCGTTCCTCGGTTACTACGAGCGTTTCCCCGGTTACGGGTTCTGGGCGGCGATCGAGAAGCGCACCGGCGATTTCCTGGGGTGGTTCCACTTCCGGCCACGTCCGGAAGATCCGGTGGACGAGCCGGAACTGGGGTACCGGCTGCACCGGAAGGCCTGGGGCAAGGGCTACGGCACCGAAGGCTCGGCGGCGCTGCTCGCGAAGGGCTTCACCGAACTGGGGGTCCGGCGGGTCACGGCGTTCACCATGACGGTGAACGAGCGCTCGCGTCGCGTGATGGAGAAGCTGGGGATGAAGTTCCTCCGCACGTACTTCGAGGAGTTCCCCGAGCACGAGCGAGCCCCGGGCAGCGAACAGGGCGAAGTCGCGTACGCGATAACGCGCGAAGAGTGGTTAGCCCGTAACCCTTCCTGAAGGGCCGGTGATCCAGTGGTCGCCCAGGGAACTCGTGGTGGCTTCGCCGTTGGTCTGGTCGGCGAGCCAGCTCGCGAAAGTGCCGGCCTGGCCCGGGGCGAGGCCGACCTCGAAGTGGGCTTGCTCCTCGAAGCGGGTCGCGTGGAGCAGGTACGGCGACGCGCGCAGGTCGTTCTCCAGGCGGCCCGCGCGGTCGTAGCTGACCGCCACTTCGACGAGACTGAGACGTCGGTGTTCTAGTACACCAACCACTTCCAGTGCGTCCGAAACGGACTGACCGTACGCGCGGATGAGCCCGCCGGCGCCCAGCAGCACCCCGCCGAAGTACCGCGTCACCACCGCGACGGTGTCGGTCAGTTCGCGGCGGCGCAGCACTTCCAGCATCGGCGTGCCCGCGGTGCCCGCCGGCTCGCCGTCGTCGCTCGACCGCCGAGTTCGCCCATCCGGCCCCAAAACGAAGGCGTGACAGTGGTGCCGCGCCTGCGGATCCGCGCGGCGGCGGGCCGCGATGAACTCGCGCGCGGCTTCCTCCGAGGTCACCGGGGCGAGCGCGCACAGGAACCGGGAGCGCTTGATCTCGATCTCGTGGACCCCTTCGCGAGCCACGGAGAGATAACGATCAGCCATCGGACCAGTCCGTCATGTCCCCAGCTTCTCACCCCGTGACGGCGTCACGACACGCGCCCCAGGCCACTTGAGACACCTGTTTCCGCAGGTCACAGCGCTGGCATACCGCCGAGCGGGAGATCCAGCCCGGCATATGGGACTACCCCGGACGCCGTCAACGCAAGCGTGGCATTTCCCACCCGGGCGCAACGACGTATGTCGATAACAGCGAATTCACACTATCGTCATAAGACCCGGCGAACCCGGGAGTAACACCGCGCGCTCCGTCCGGCCCCCACCACAGTGGCCGGTCTGTGCGCGCACGCGGAACCCGACATGTTCGGCTGCCCAGCGTCGTGCGGCCTCCCAGATGACCGCTTTCCGGTCCGGGACACAGCGAGTGCCCGGCCGATCCTTCGCGGCATCTTGCAGCGACATCACTAACGCCGACAACAGCAACTGTTCTCGACTGACCATCGCGGTACCGGACCACTTCGTTAACCGGTTCAGCAACGAACCACTCGATGGAGTGAGTACCGGTCGCGCCAACGCCTTGGGAGGCGGCCAGCCGTGACCCACCGTGCCAGTTCCCTGCCCCCGTCCGGGGAGCAGCTCAGCAACGCCGAGGCCGAGGGCCTCTACCGGAGCGACTACGAACACGACGCCTGCGGTGTCGCCTTCGTCGCCGATCTGACCGGGCGACGGGATCATTCGATCGTCGCCAAGGCCCTGGTCGCGTTGCGCAACCTGGAACATCGCGGAGCACGCGGCGCCGAACCGGACACCGGCGACGGCGCCGGACTCCTGATCCAGATCCCGGACGAGTTCTACCGCGAGGTCGTGGACTTCGCGCTCCCCGAGCCGGGTACCTACGCCGTCGGCACGGCTTTCCTGCCGCAGGACGAAAAGCGCCGCGGCCGGGCCATGACGACCATCGAGCGCATCGCCGCCGAGGAGGACATGCGCGTCCTCGGCTGGCGCGAGCTGCCGGTGCACACCGAGCACTGCGGGCCGACCGCGGCCGAGACCATGCCGCACTTCACGCAGCTGTTCCTCGCCGCGCGCCGCCCGAAGCCGGAACATTCGGACCCGCTGCACATCGAGCGCAGCGCCTTCTGCGTCCGCAAGCGCGCCGAGCACGAGCTCGTCGAGGACACTGGGGAACCGGCTGTCTACTTCGCGTCATTATCTTCGCGCACGATCGTCTACAAAGGAATGCTCACCGAGCCGCAGGTCGAGCGGTTCTTCGCCGACCTGACCGACGAGCGCGTCACCAGCGCCATCGGCCTGGTGCATTCCCGCTTCTCCACCAACACGTTCCCGTCGTGGCCGCTGGCGCACCCGTACCGGTACGTCGCGCACAACGGCGAGATCAACACGTTGCGCGGCAACCGCAACTGGATGGACGCCCGCGAAGCGCTGCTGGAGACCGACCTGATCCCGGGCGACCTCAAGCGCGTCTACCCGGTGATCACCCGCGGCGCCAGCGACTCGGCGAGCTTCGACGAGGTGCTCGAGCTGCTCCACCTCGGCGGCCGCTCGCTGCCCCACGCCGTCCTGATGATGATCCCGGAGGCCTGGGAGAACCACCAGGAGATGGACCCCGCGCGGCGCGCGTTCTACGAGTTCCACTCGACGCTGATGGAGCCGTGGGACGGCCCGGCGCTCGTCGCCTTCACCGACGGCTCGCAGATCGGTGCGGTCCTCGACCGCAACGGCCTGCGCCCCGGCCGGTACTGGGTGACCGACGACGGGCTCGTCGTGCTCGCCTCCGAAGTCGGCGTGCTCGACATCGACCCGGCGACGATCGTCCGGAAGGGACGCCTCGAACCCGGCCGGATGTTCCTCGTGGACACCGCCGAAGGCCGGATCATCGAGGACGAAGAGGTCAAAACCGAACTGGCCACCGCGCACCCGTACGACGAATGGGTCGAGGCCGGGCTGGTCCACCTGGAAGACCTGCCGGAGCGCGACCGGGAGGTGCCGCTGCACGCCGCGCTCGTGCGCCGCCAGCAGGCGTTCGGCTACACCGAGGAAGAGCTCGAAGCCATCCTCGAGCCGATGGCCCGCACCGGCGCGGAGCCGATCGGCTCGATGGGCAACGACTCGCCGCTCGCCCCGCTGTCGAGCCGGCCGCGGCTGCTGTTCGACTACTTCACCCAGCTGTTCGCGCAGGTCACGAACCCGCCGCTGGACGCCATCCGCGAGGAGCTGGTGACGGCGCTGGGCACCCAGCTCGGCGCCGAGCCGAACCTCCTGGAAGGCAACTCGGCCAGCTGCCGCCGGATCGTGCTGCCGTTCCCGGTGCTCGACAACGACCAGCTCGCCAAGCTGGTGCACGTCAACGACGACGGCGACCTGCCGGAGTTCCAGGCGGTCACCGTGCTCGGCCGCTACAACGTGCACGGCGGCGGCGACGCGCTCATCAAGCGCCTCGACGAGATCCGCGCCGAGGTTTCGGAGGCGATCGAGGACGGCGCCCGGCTGATCGTGCTGTCCGACCGCGGGGTCGACGAAAACCACGCGCCCATCCCGTCGCTGCTGCTGACCGGCGCGGTGCACCACCACCTCGTCCGCGAGAAGACGCGCACGCAGGTCGGCCTCATCGTCGAGGCCGGCGACGCGCGCGAGGTGCACCACATCGCGCTGCTGATCGGCTACGGCGTCGCCGCGGTGAACCCGTACCTGGCGATGGCGACCGTCGAGGAGATGGCCCACCAGGGCCTGATCCCCGGCGTGACGCCGAAGCAGGCGACGCAGAACCTGATCAAGGCGCTCGGCAAGGGCGTCCGCAAGACGATGTCGAAGATGGGCGTTTCGACCGTCGCGTCCTACACCGGCGCGCAGATCTTCGAAGCGATCGGGCTCGGCGAAGAGGTCATCGAGAACTGCTTCACCGGCACGACGTCCCGGCTCGGCGGTGTCGGCTTCGAGACGCTCGCCGACGAGGTCGCGAAGCGGCACAAGTACGCGTTCCCGGCCGACGGGTTCCGCGCGTCCCACCGCGAGCTCGAGACCGGCGCGGACTACCAGTGGCGCCGCGAGGGCGAGCCGCACCTGTTCAACCCGCAGACGGTGTTCAAGCTGCAGCACTCCACGCGCTCCGGGAAGTACGAGATCTTCAAGGAGTACACGAAGGCCGTCGACGACCAGGCCGAGAAGCTGCTGACGCTGCGCGGGCTGTTCGACTTCAAGTACGGCAAGCGCGCGCCGGTGCCGATCGAGGAGGTCGAGCCGGTCTCGGAGATCGTCAAGCGGTTCGCCACCGGCGCCATCTCCTACGGCTCGATTTCCATGGAGATGCACCAGACCCTCGCCATCGCGATGAACCGCCTCGGCGGGAAGTCCAACACCGGCGAGGGTGGCGAAGACGCGGAACGGCTCTACGACCCCGAGCGTCGCTCCGCGGTCAAGCAGGTCGCGTCCGGCCGCTTCGGCGTCACGAGCGAATACCTCGTCAACGCCGACGACATCCAGATCAAGATGGCGCAGGGCGCGAAGCCCGGCGAAGGCGGGCAGCTGCCCGGCGCGAAGGTGTACCCGTGGATCGCGAAGACACGGTTCTCGACGCCGGGTGTCGGCCTGATTTCGCCGCCGCCGCACCACGACATCTACTCGATCGAGGACCTCGCCCAGCTGATCCACGACCTCAAGAACGCCAACCCGAACGCGCGCATCCACGTGAAGCTCGTGTCCGAGGTCGGCGTCGGCACGGTCGCTGCGGGCGTGTCCAAGGCGCACGCCGACGTCGTGCTCATCTCGGGCCACGACGGCGGCACCGGCGCCTCGCCGCTGTCGTCCATCAAGCACGCGGGTGGCCCGTGGGAGCTGGGCCTGGCCGAGACGCAGCAGACGCTGCTGGCCAACCGGCTGCGCGACCGGATCGTCGTGCAGACCGACGGCCAGCTCAAGACCGGCCGTGACGTCGTCGTCGCGGCGCTGCTCGGCGCCGAGGAGTTCGGTTTCGCGACCGCGCCGCTGGTGGTGTCCGGCTGCATCATGATGCGCGTGTGTCACCTCGACACGTGTCCGGTCGGCGTCGCGACGCAGAACCCGAAGCTGCGGGAGAAGTTCAGCGGCAAGGCCGAGTACGTCGTCAACTTCTTCGAGTTCATCGCCCAGGAAGTGCGTGAGTACCTGGCGGAGCTCGGTTTCCGGTCCATCGCCGAGGCCGTCGGGCACGCCGAGTTCCTCGACAAGCGCAAGGCGATCGAGCACTGGAAGGCGTCCGGGCTCGACCTGTCGCCGATCTTCCACGTGCCCGACATGGCCCCGGCCGGGCTGCGCCTGCAGCAGACCCTGCAGGACCACGGTCTCGAGAAGGCCCTGGACAACACGCTGATCCAGCTCGCCGAGGGCGCGTTGAATTCGGGTGACAAGGTCCGGCTGGAGCTGCCGGTCCGCAACGTCAACCGGACGGTCGGCACCATGCTCGGGTCGGAGCTGACCAAGCGGTGGGGCGGCGAAGGCCTGCCGGACGACACCATCGACGTCACCTTCACCGGCACCGCCGGTCAGTCGTTCGGCGCGTTCGTGCCCAAGGGCATCACGCTGCGGCTGTACGGCGACGGCAACGACTACGTCGGCAAGGGCCTCTCCGGCGGACGGCTGATCGTGCGTCCGCCCAAGGAGGCGCGGTACGCCGCCGAGGAGCACATCATCGCGGGCAACGTCATCGCCTACGGCGCGACCAGCGGCGAGATCTTCATCCGCGGCAAGGTCGGCGAGCGGTTCTGCGTGCGCAACTCCGGCGCGCTGGCCGTCGTCGAAGGCGTCGGCGACCACGGCGGCGAGTACATGACCGGCGGCCGGATGGTCGTGCTCGGCCCGATCGGGCGCAACTTCGCGGCCGGCATGTCCGGCGGCATCGCGTACGTGCTGGACCTGCCCGCGCACCGCGTCAACCCGGAGATGGTCGACCTCGACCCGCTCGACTCCGAGGACGCGGACTTCCTGCGCGAGACGCTGGAAAAGCACTACAACGAAACGGAATCCGCGGTCGCGCGGGAGCTGCTGGCCGACTGGGACGCGGGCGTCGACCGCTTCGGGAAGGTCATGCCGAAGGACTACAAGCGCGTGCTCGCCGCCCAGGTGCAGGCCGAGCGCGACGGGCGCGACGTGAACGAGGCGATCATGGAGGCCGCACATGGCTGACCCCAAGGGCTTTCTGACCACCACCCGCGAAGAGCCGAAGCGCCGCCCGGTCGACCTGCGGCTGCTGGACTGGCGAGAGGTCTACGAAGACTTCGCCACCACGAAGCTGCAGAAGCAGGCCGGCCGGTGCATGGACTGCGGCATCCCGTTCTGCCACCAGGGCTGCCCGCTCGGGAACCTCATCCCCGAGTGGAACACGCTGACCTGGCGGGAGGACTGGCAGCAGGCGATCGAACGGCTGCACGCGACCAACAACTTCCCGGAGTTCACCGGCACGCTGTGCCCGGCGCCCTGCGAAACCGCGTGCGTGCTCGGGATCAACGACGACCCGGTGACGATCAAGCGGGTCGAGATCTCGATCATCGACCGCGCCTTCGACGAAGGCTGGGTGACGCCACAGCTCCCGGTGTCGAAGACCGGGAAGAAGGTCGCGGTCGTCGGGTCCGGCCCGTCGGGACTTGCCGCGGCGCAGCAGCTCACGCGCGCGGGCCACAGCGTCGTGGTCCTCGAGCGGGCCGACAAGATCGGCGGGTTGCTGCGCTACGGCATCCCCGAGTTCAAGATGGAGAAGTCCCGCCTCGACCGGCGTCTCGACCAGATGCGTGCCGAGGGCACGGAGTTCCGGACGTCGGTGAACGTCGGCGTGGACATGCCGGTCGCGGAGCTTTTGGCTTACGACGCCGTGGTGCTGGCCGGTGGCGCGACCGACTGGCGGGACCTGCCGATCCCCGGCCGTGAGCTGGACGGCATCCACCAGGCCATGGAGTTCCTCCCGCCGGCCAACCGGGTCGCTTCCGGCGAACTGGACAAGTCGCCGTTCGACGCCTCGGGTTTGGACGTCGTGGTCATCGGCGGCGGCGACACGGGCGCGGACTGCGTCGGGACGTCGCACCGCCAGGGCGCGCGTTCGGTGACGCAGCTGGAGATCATGCCCAAGCCGCCCCAGGCCCGCTCGGACGCCCACCCGTGGCCGACGTACCCGATGATCTACCGGGTGTCCTCGGCACACGAAGAGGGCGGCGAGCGGCTGTATGCGGTGAACACGCAGGAGTTCCTGGGTGATTCCGATGGTCGCGTGCGCGCTCTGAAGCTGGTCGAGGTCCGCAACGAGGGCGGCAGTTTCGTCCCGGTTCCGGGCACGGAACGCGAGCTGCCCGCGCAGCTCGTCCTGCTGGCGATGGGCTTCCTCGGGCCGCAGAAGAAGGGCCTGATCGAGGACCTCGGCGTCGAACTGGACGCGCGCGGCAACGTGGCCCGCGACAAGGCGTTCAAGACCAGCCTGGACAACGTGTTCGTGGCCGGCGACATGGGCCGCGGCCAGTCCCTGATCGTCTGGGCGATCGCCGAGGGCCGCAGCGCCGCGGCCGGCGTCGACGCCTACCTGACCGGACGCGACGTGCTGCCCCGGCCGATCGCGCCGACGGACCGCCCGATCGCGTAAGACCCCAGCGCCGGCGGAGGTGTCATCGTCGCCACCTCCGCCGGCGCTGCTCCACTTGTCAGCCGTAGTAACCCTTTTCGAGGTCCTCCAGCAGGCCCGGGTGCACGGGCCGCCAGCCCAGCAGCTCTTGCGTCTTCGCGCTGGACGCCGGCTGGTCGAGCCCGGCCAGGGTGCCCAGGAAGCCCAGTTCCCCGGGCTCGACCGAGGTGACCGGCAGGCCGAGACGGCGGCCGGCCACTTCGGCGACATCGCGGATCCGCACACCTTCGTCGCCCACCGCGTGGAGCACCGATCCCGCCGGGGCCTGCTCCACGGCCAGGCGGAACAGGTGGGCCGCGTCCAGGACGTGCACCGCGGGCCAGCGGGCGGTCCCGTCGCCGACGTAAGCCGCGACGCCCTTCTCGCGCCCGAGGCCGATCAGGCGCGTGATGAGCCCGTGGGCGTCGCCTTCGCCGTGCACCGAGCGCGGCAGCCGTACGAGGGACGCACGGACCCCGCGCTCAGCCGTGGCGAGCACCGCGCGGGCGTTGTCCCCCCGGCCGGCCACCGGGCCCGCGAAGACGGGGTCGTCCTGCTCGGTCGCCGCGCGCCCGGGCACCATCGGCGTTCCCGAAGCGGCCACGAACACCTTGCCGCCCAGCACCTCGCCCATGGCGGCGACCGCGGCCGCGTCCGTCCGGATCGAGGCTTCCATCCCGGCGAAGTCGTGGCCGAAGGCGAGGTGGACGACGCCGTCGGCGCTTTCGGCGCCCGCTTTCAGGGTTTCGAGGTCGGCCAGGTCGCCGCGCAGGACTTCCGCGCCCATGGCGGCGACGGCTTCCGCCGAGGCGTCCGATCTCGCCAGGCCGACGACCTGGTGGCCGGCGCCGAGCAGCTCGGGCACGAGGGCGGAACCGATCCAGCCGGACGCACCGGTGACGAACACACGCATGAGAACCTCCGATTGATGATGACACCTGGTGTCATCACCTTAGCACTGTGATGACACCAGGTGTCATCGCCTAGGCTGGAGGCATGAGCCGCTGGGAGCCGAACACGCGTGAGCGACTGCTGGACGCGGCGCTCGACCTGTTCGGCGAGCGCGGGTACGACAGCGTCACCGTCGCCGAGATCGCCGAGCGGGCCGGGCTGACGAAACGGACCTTCTTCCGCCACTTCACCGACAAGCGCGAAGTGCTCTTCGCGGGTCAAGAGGCCTTGAGCCGGATCTTCGCCGATGCGATCACGGCTCTCCCCGCGTCCGCGAGCCCGATCGAGGCGGTCGCGGCGGCACTGGAAGCCGCCGCGGCGCCCTTCGGGCCGCAGCGGCGAGAACGGGCGAAGCAGGTCCAAGCCGTCGTCGCCGACCACAGCGACCTGCGAGAACGTGAGCTGCTCAAGCACGCGACGCTCACCGCCGCGATGGCGAGCGCCTTGCGTGAACGAGGGGTGCCGGACCCGGCCGCGAGCCTCGCCGCGGAGATCGGCGGCCTCGCCTTCACCACCGGCTTCACCCGCTGGATCGAGCCCGGCAACGAGCGGGAGTTCGCCGAACTCACCCGCGAGGCCCTGGCCGAACTGGTCGCGGCGACCGCCACACTGACCACGACCATCCTCCGCGGACAGCAACCGAACGACTAAATCCCCGGCAGGACGCTCACGCGCCCTGCTCCTCGTCGGGTGGCTCCTGCCCAGCCGAGGCGTTCTCCCGCGTCCGGGAATACGCCTGCAGGACGAGGTAGCCGATCGCCACGACGGGGATGGCGAAGATCGCCGCCGGGAAGTAAAAGGTCCCGTACGACTGGTTCGCGACGTAAAAAGCGTAACCGATCAGGCCACCGCCACCCACCAGGGCCCAGAACCGTTCGGAGGCCTTGAGCTTGGGCGCACAGGCCACACCCACCAGAATGATGCCGCTGATCAAGCTGAAGACCTCGTAAACGCTCCAGTTCATGATGTTCCCTTTCTCGTTCAGCGGTGCGAAGTGCTGCCCTGAGGGCTGTGGGTGTGGGAAACGAGCTTGGCGAAGCAATGGTCGGCGTCGAGGCGGGCGGCCGCGCACCAGCCGTCGGCGGCCGAGGCGGTCGCAAACGGCGTGTTCTCGACAGTCACCCAGAAATCGCCTCGGGCGAAGCTCGTGTAGTCGCCGGACCACAGCAGCAGGGCAGCTGGGAACGACTGCTTCGTCGTCGTGAAGTCGGCCCAGATCGCGCCGTAGCCGTACGTCGTCCCGTCGGCCACCAGGCCGTAGTTCTTCGAGGACAGCTGCGGAACCCACCGGTCCGCCAAGGCGTCGACCCGGGCCCGGTCTGCGTCGGCCTGCCGCCGGAGCATGGCCTGAGCGGAGTCGTCGTCGGACCGTGCGGAGCTGCTCGAGGACGTCGGCAGCTCGGGGGACGACGTCGTCCCCGGGGCCGCGTAGCCGCCGTAACTCCCGTAGCCGCCGCCCGGCGGCGTCACCCCGCTGCCGCCGCCGGTACCGGTGTAGCTCGTGGTGCCGATGCCGAGCGGGTGGCCGCAGACCGCCGCGGTCCCCGAAGTCGCTTTCTCCAGCTCGAGCCCGTTCGTCTCGCGTGAACCGGAAATCCGCTCGAGCGCGTCGGCGTCGGCGGTCAGGCCGCCGCCCTGGTATCGCCGGGCCAGGTCGGCGAGGTCGCCGGCCGAGGCGAAGACGGCGTTGGCGAGCAGGCCGTACGCGGTCATCGTTTCGTTGCCGAGCTTGTCGAATTGGGTGCACAGCGCCCGCCGGTCCGCGGGGCCGTGCGAACAGCCGGCCATCGAGGCCGCGGCGACGACGGCAGCTGCCAGTGCGGCCATTCGCCGCATCGGGTGTTTCATCTCGTTTCTCCCGCCTTTCTCGAGGCGGAAGTCGGCGGTCACCCGGATCCCGCTACGGTTTCCGGAGAGCTGTCGCGGAATTGACCGGTTGCGGAATTCCCGGAACCCGGCCGAAAAGTGATTTACTCCCGGTCAGCTGTCGAGGAGGGCGCTTCCCAGCGGCGTGAGCGAGTGCAGCACGGTGTTCCGCTCCCGGTGCGTGATGATCAGCCCCGCCCGCCGGAGCACCGTGGTGTGCTTGCTGACCGCCGACGGCGTGACGCCCAGCCGCGCCGCCAGCTCGGACGTCGAGCAGCCCACCGCCAGGACCGCCAGCGCCGCCGCGCGGGTCGGGCCCAGCAGGTCCGCCAGCGCGTTGCCCGGCGTCCGGCGGGCCCCGCGGTCGAACCCGGCCGGGTGCGCCGCGTGGCGGACGCACGGGTAGTGCAGCCGCGGGGTGCCGCCGGGGGACGGCGGGACCAGGGCCGGGCACACCGAAAAGTACGTCGGGACCAGCAGCACGCCCGTGCCCTCCGAGGAGAGCGTCCCGGACATCCCGTCGTCGGTCTCCAGGACCGGCGCGGTCCAGCGGACCTTCGGGCGCAGGCCGGTCAGCAGCGCGTCGATCCCGCCGTGGAGCAGCACCTGCGTGCGCATCCCGAGATCGGCGTCCACCTGGGCGCACACGACGTCCCAGCCCGGCGCGAGCGCGAGGTCGTGGTACTCCTGCATGGCCTGCACCAGCCGCGGCAGGCCCGCCGGGTCGCCGTCGGCGAGCGCGGCCGCCCACGCGGGCAGGTCGCGCTCGGGCGGGGCGGTGCGCAACGCGGCCTTCAAGCTCACCGGTTCGGCCCGCAGCACCGCCGCGAGCCCGGACTCCAGGTCGTAGCGCCCCGCCGCGGGCAGCAGGAACTCCGGGATCGGCGCGTCCGGGCGGCAGAGCCACATCAGCACCGACGCCGAGTCCGGCAGCCCCTGCCACACCCGGTGCCGCCACCGGTTGAACGCCGCCGACGCCGCGTTCCGGCCGCCGTCGCGCCGCTGCAGCACCTGCAGGCTCGCGGCGAGTTCGCCCATCGGGTCGGCCGCGGCCGCGAGGCGGGCGCGGACGAGGTCCTGCAACGTCAGTTCGATCCGCACGGTCCCCCCGGGGTGTCTGCCCGTCCATCGGGGGAAGATCTCGATCCGTTACACACCTGAACTGCGTTTTTGCCGCTCCGGGAAATCTCCTCGACGGGGGCCGGACGGCACTGAATGATGGCTGAAGAGACCGCTTTCGGGGGTTTGACGGTCTCGACGAGGGGGATTCGCCGGCTGACTCAGCGCCGGGCCGCTGAGGCCCGGCGCCGGTCGCCGCACGCCTTCGTCGTCAGCTACACGAACGATGCCGGAAAAAAGGGGAACGATGACGAAGATGAAGCGCCTGATGGTGACGGTCGCCGCGACGGCGGGCCTGCTCGGCCTGATCGCCGTGCCGCAGGCCGGCGCGGCCGACGGCAAGGGGACGCCGGTCACGTCGCTCGGCCAGCTCAAGCTCATCCCGTCCAAGGTGGCGGGGGCCGCGAAGCAGCAGCGGTCGGCCAACACGAAGGCCGCGCAGGACGTCGACCCGGGGCCGTACCTGCTGCAGTCCGTGGGCTTCGGGCGCTGCTGGGACGCCGACCTGAACACCATCAACGCCAACGGCACGAAGATGCAGCTCTGGGACTGCAACGACACCGCGCCGAACCAGGCGTTCTGGCTGACCCAGAACCCGGAGGGCTACTACCGGTTCCAGAACTACCAGAGCGGCCGCTACCTCGACGCCGACCTGAACACGATCAACGGCAACGGCACGAAGATCCAGCTGTGGGACTTCATGGCCGGTGGCAAGAACCAGTGGTGGACCCTCGCCCAGAACACCGAGGGCTACCTGCGCCTGCAGACCCCGGCCAGCCCGCGCTACCTGACCGCCGAGGGCTCGGTGGGCGGCAACGGCACGCGCTTGCAGCTGTGGGACTTCATCGCGGGTGGCAAGTCCCAGTGGTGGCAGTAATCTCGGCATGAGCACCTGAACGCGGGCCCCGGGCTTCCCGGGGCCCGCGTTCCCGCACGTCGAAGCACCGTATCCACCCGAGGCGGGGAGGACGGATCGACATGAGTGGCCTGCTGGACGAACTGATGAAACGGTCCGACGCCAACGCGCGGGCCGAGGTGAAAGCGTACGAACGCGAGCTCCCGGATTACCGGGTGCACGCCGCAGATCCCCGTTCCCGGGCGGAGATGCTGGATTACGCGGTGTGGTTTCGCCGCCACACCGTCGAGCTGGTCTCCGAAAGCCGTGGCCTTTCCGGCGAAGACCTTTCTTTCATCGGGGACATCGGCCGGAAACGGGCCGAAGAAGGGTTCTCCACCGGCGCGGCACAACGCGTCCTCGCCCTGCACGCCACGTTGATGTTGCGTGAGATCAACGAAGTCGCCGACGGCGACGACCTCGAGGAGCTGCTGCGCCTCACGGCCTGGTTCGGCGAGCAGGGCACCCGCGGCAGTGGCTCCTACCTCGACGGCTACCTCGCCGCGCAGCGGCTGCGGCTTTCGGTGGGCAAGCGGCTGCACGACCTCGTCGACCTGCTGCTGGCCGGCGACCTGTCGGCGGCCGGCCTCGCCCGAGACCTCGGCGTCTGCCTGCACGACCACTACGCCGCCGTGGTGATGCGGTTTCCCGGCCGACCACCGTGCTGTGGCGACGGCGATGACGCCGTCGTCGAGTCGGTGTTCAAGATGCACGCCGTGCCGCTCGCCTGGCGCCGGCCGGACGAGCTCCTCGCGCTGCTGCCCGCGTGTTCTCCGCGGGCGGAGCCGCCGGACGACCCGCTGCCGGTGGTGCGGGACATCGCCGAAGTCGTGGAAGGGCCCTGCCGCGTCGGCGTCGCGACCGGCCCGGCGGGCCGGCTGCCCGAGGCCGTGTCCACGGCGCGCCAGGTGGCCGAGGCCGCGCCGGTGCAGCGGGTCCCGCACACCGTGTGCGGGATCGCGGACGTCTTCGTCGAACTCGGCGTCGCGCGGGTGCCGGAGGTGGACCAGTGGCTCCGCGACGTCGCGCGGCGGCTCGCGAACGGCCCGGACCTGGTGCGGACGCTCGACGTCTACTACCGCAACGACATGAACCGGCTCCGCGCCGCCGTCGCGCTGCACATCCACCCCCGGACCCTCGACTACCGCCTGCGGCGGGTGCGGGAGGTGACCGCGGTCGACCCCGGCTCGACGAAGGGAGTCCGCGTCCTCAGCGCGGCCGTCGCCCGCCTGCTGGCCGGCGCCTGGACCTGATTGCGCCTCGTGCCAACCGGGCGGTCGCGGATTTGCGAGATGTGCCAACGATTTCCGCCGGACGCGACCGTAGGCTCGCCTCTGCGTTACCGCCCACGGAAAGGGAGTAATAGCAGATGCCGACGTTCAGATCCCGTTTCGCCGCGCTCGCGGGAATCGTCTCCGCCTTTTTCCTGACGATCACCGCGGCCGCCACGGCCGCGCCCGCGCTGCCGGCCAGCGTCCTCGAGACCTGCCCGGCGAGTTCGGTGTGCTTCTACGAACACAAGGACTTCGGGGGCAAGGTCCTGGCCATCCCGGCCGGCGCGGCCTACCCGGACCTCCGCGTCTTCTCCTGCCAGGACTGCCGCAGCTCGAAACACAACAACAACGACGGAACGTGGTCCGACCAGCTGAGCTCGTGGGTCAACAACACGGGACAGGTGTATTGCTGGTATTGGCACGAGAACTACGCCAAGCGCGGTGAAGTGATGAACGCGGGCTCGGCGAACACCTACGTCGGCAAGGACCCGAACGACCAGGCGTCCTCCATCGCCCCCTGCTGACCCCGGTTTCGGGCCGTGAAGGCCTCCTTACCGGCCATAAGAGCCGGTAAGGAGGCCTTCACGGACTTGGGGCGAGTCAGGCGCCGAGCAGGTCCAGGGCCAGCAGGCCCGCACCGAGCCGCCCGGCCTCGTCGCCCAGCTTCGCGATCCGCAGCTCCGGCATCTTCTGGAACGTCAGGTGCGCGGCGAGCCAGGCCCGCACCGGCTCCAGCACGTAGTCCGCCGCGGTGAACAGCCCGCCGCCCAGGACGATCACCTCGGGCCCGAGCAGCGTCAGCAGCGTGCGGATGCCGTGGCCGAGCCCGTCGAGCGCGTCCTGGACCACCGCCACCGCGACCTCGTCGCCGTGGCGGGCCAGGTCCACCACCTCGCGGGCGCCGTCGGCCGGGCGGCCGGTGCGCTCGGTGTAGCGGCGGGCGATGGCGGCCGCCGACGAGATCGCCTCCAGGCAGCCGGTCGCGCCGCAGCCGCACTTGCCCGGGTGGCCGACGTCGATGTGCCCGACCTCGCCCGCCTGCCCGTGCGCCCGGTGGATCCGGCCGTCGAGCAGGAGCGCGGCCGCGATCCCGGTGCCGACCGGGATGAACGCGGCGTTCGTCGCGCCCTGCCCGGCGCCGACGCGGAACTCGGCGATGCCGCCCGCGGTGACGTCGTGGCCGAACGCCACGGGCAGCCCGAGCCGTCCCTCCAGCAATTCGCCGAAGGGCACCTCGCGCCAGTCCAGGTTGGCCGAGAAGTGGCAGACGCGGGTCTGTTCGTCCACGATCCCGGGCACGACCACGCCGACCGCGGCCGGCTGCCCGGTGCCCGCCTGCTCCGACAGCGCGGCCACGATGTCCGCGACCTGCGCGGCCAGCGCCGTGCCGTCCGCGCTGCGCGCCGTCTCCGCCCGCAGCGCCGCTTGGGGCTGGAGCCGCTCGTCGAGCAGCGCCGCCTTGATCGTCGTCCCGCCCACGTCGAGGGCGGCCACCATTCGAGTCACGGCGGCATTGTCACATTGACGCGCCCGGAAGCGCCGACCTACGCTCAACCGGCCAGACGAGGAGATTCCGGAACGCGGTGCAAGTCCGCGCGGTCGCGCCACTGTGACCCCCGCCAGGGGGAAGCCAGACCCGGACCCTCGTGACCGACCCCGATGAGGCCGCGAAAGCCCGAGGAGGCCACGCCATGACCCAGACGGCAGCTCCCGCCGTTCCGCTCCCGATCCGCATCCCGATCCGTGAGATCGTGCCGTGGGCGGTGTTCGTGGTGCTCCTCGCCCTGATCGCGCTCTACTTCGTGAGCGCCGAACAGGGCGCCATGGCGGTCTTCGCGAACTCCTACGTCCACGAGTTCGTGCACGACGGCCGGCACCTGCTGGCCTTCCCCTGCCACTGATCGGCGGGCACGCGCTCCCATGATGAAGACCCTGCTGGTCCGCGGCATGCTCGCGGGCCTGATCGCCGGCGTGCTCGCGTTCGGGTTCGCCTACGCCTTCGGCGAGCCGTCGGTGAACGCCGCCATCGGGCTCGAGGAGTCCGCCGGCCACGCCCACTCCCACGACGCCGCACCCGCCCCCTCCGCCGAAGAGGAAGAACTCGTCCCCCGGGACATCCAGAGCACGGTCGGGCTGCTGACGGGCGTGCTCGTCTACGGCGTCGCGATCGGCGGGCTGCTCTCGCTGGCCTTCGCGTTCGCCCAGGGACGGCTCGGAAACCTACGCCCGCGGGTGACGGCACTGCTGCTCACGGCGGGTGCGTTCGCCGTGGTGTTCCTGGTGCCGTTCCTGAAGTACCCGGCCAACCCGCCCGCGGTGGGGCAGCCGGGCACGATCGGCTCGCGCACCGAGCTGTACTTCGGGTTCGTCGCGGTTTCGCTGCTGGTGGGCATCCTCGCCACGGTGTTCGGCCGCAAGCTCGCCGACCGCTTCGGCGCGTGGAACGGCTTCCTGCTCGCCGCGGCGGGCTACCTCGTCGTGATCGGCGTGGTCGCCTGGCTGATGCCGGTGGTCGACGAGGTCCCGGCGACGTTCCCGGCCTCGACGCTGTGGAGCTTCCGGACGGCCTCGGTCGGCACCCAGGCGACGCTGTGGCTGGCGCTGGGCCTGGCGTTCGGCGCGTTCGCGGAAAAGGCGCTGAACCGGGAGGCCACCGTCACCGCCTGAAGCGTTCTCCCTGTGCGGTTTCTGTCGGACCGGTCGCTTACACTGCCGCCGACAGGACTGCACAGGGGGGAACCATGTCCGAAGTCGATTCTTCGCGCCCTGCTCCGCCGGCGCGCAATCCCTTCGCGATCGCGTCGCTGATTCTGGGCATCGCCGGCTTCTGCGGGTTGTCGGTGCTCGCGGCACCGGTCTTCGGGATCGTCGCGCTGGTCCAGATCCCCAAGCGGAACCAGACCGGCCGCGGCATGGCGATCGCCGGGATCGTGCTGAGCGTGGTGTGGGCGGGGGTGCTGACGGCCGCGACCATCGCGTACGTCGACCAGTCGACGATCATGGGCACGGCACCGACCGGGCAGGCGCTGAAGGCCGGCGAGTGCTACCTCGTGCAGGACACCGACATCGCCAAGGCGTCCTGCATGAAGCCGCACGACGGCGAAGCGTTCGCGGCGTTCACCCTGACACTCGCCGGGGCACCGTCGGACGACGAACTCGGGCAGGCCGCCGCCGCGGGCTGTCAGGTCCGGAGCGACCAGTACCTGGGCGCCGGCGTGGAGCCGGAGAGCGGAAAGGTCGTGACGTTCCACCCCAGCGGGGCCGATTGGGCAGCGGGCAAGCACACCGCCGTCTGCGCGATCCAGGCGCGAGGCGGGCAGTACGTGACGCCGTACGAGCGCTGAGTGTCAGGGCGCGCCGGGCGGGACGAACGGCAGGTCCGGCGGCGCGCCCCGCTCCAGCAGCGTCTCCAGCACTCCGGTGTCGAGGTGCTCGCCGACGGCGTCCGCCAGCTTGTCCAGCATTTCTTCGCGAAGCTCGCCGAACCCGGGGGCGTCCGGCGCCGGCGCCCAGCCGACGCCCGCCTGCGCCGCGGCTTCGGTGAGCCAGGCGCGGCGGAAGGCGTCGTTCTCGAACGCGCCGTGCCACATGGTGCCCCAGACCGCCCCGGCCCGCATGCCGTCCAAAAAGGACTCGGCCGCCGCCTCCGAGGTGACCGAGCCGTGGTGGATCTCGTAGGCGTCCACCCGGGTGCCGCGCCACTCGCCGACCGGGCGGGCGAGGACTTTTTCCGCGGCGAACGTCACTCGCGCCGGCAGCAGGCCGAGGCCGGCCACCGCACCGGCCCCGGACTCGACGTCGTCCACAATGGACTCGGCGAGCATCTGGTACCCACCGCAGATGCCGAGGACCGGCCGTCCGGCCGCGGCCCGGGCCGTCACGGCCGCGTCGAGACCGCGCTCACGCAGCCAGGCGAGGTCACCGACGGTGGCCCGCGACCCGGGCAGCACGACGACGTCGGCCGCGGCGACGGTGTCGGGGTCGGCGGTCAGGGTGACGGTGACGCCGGGTTCGGCGGCCAGGGCGTCGACGTCGGTGGCGTTGGAGGCCCGCGGGAACCGCACGACGGCCACGTCGAGCCCCCGGCCCTGGGCCTCCCGGCGCCAGCCCGCGGCGGCGAGCGCGTCCTCGGAGTCGATCCACACCCGGTCGAGCCACGGCAGGACGCCGAGGACGGGCCGCCCGGTCACCTTCTCGAGGCTGTCGAGGCCGGGCCGCAGCAGGCTGACGTCCCCGCGGAACTTGTTGACCACCCACCCCGCGACCAGCGCCTGGTCCGCGGCGGAGAGCAGCGCGAGGGTGCCGAACATCGCGGCCAGCACACCCCCGCGGTCGATGTCGCCGACGACGACCACGGGCAGCCCGAACCGCCGCGCGAGCCCCATGTTGACGTAGTCGCCACCGCGCAGGTTGATCTCCGCGGGGCTCCCGGCGCCTTCGCAGACGACGACGTCGTACCGGGCACTGAGGTCTTCGAAGGCGCCGAAGGCGATCTCGGCGAGCCCGGCCCGGCCGGTGGCGTACTCGCCGGCTTCGAGGGTCCCGAAGGGCTTCCCGAGCGCGACGACGTGGCTGCGCCGGTCGCTCCCGGGCTTGAGCAGGACGGGGTTCATCGCCGCCTCGGGTTCGACGCCGGCGGCCCGGGCCTGCACCCACTGGGCCCGCCCGATCTCGGCCCCGTCGCCGCAGACCATCGAGTTGTTGGACATGTTCTGCGCCTTGAAGGGCGCGACCCGCACTCCCCGGCGCGCAAGCCACCGGCAGATCCCGGCGGTGACGAGGCTCTTCCCGGCATCGGACGTCGTCCCGGCGACGAGCAGGCCGCTGATAGGACTACCTTCCTTCATGGCTGGGACCTCCGAGGAACGCTTCGGGCGCTTGTCCTGCGAGGACTAAAATGAGACGGCGTCCTCGAAG
>NZ_JBFACT010000078.1:0-35801 GCF_040640995.1 Amycolatopsis sp. NPDC021455
GCCCTCGCGAGGGCGAGTACTGAAAGCCGTGAAGGCCTCCTTCCCGGCTCTTATGGCCGGGAAGGAGGCCTTCACGGCTTTTGGTCAGGAAGCCGGGACCGAGGCCACGCCCGGGGCGAGGAACGGCTTGCCGTTCACGCGCTCGGACACGCCGGAGCGGTCCAGGTACGGCGTGATGCCGCCGTTCCAGAACGGCCAGCCGGCGCCGAGGATCAGGCACAGGTCGATGTCCTGCGCCTCGGCGACCACGCCCTCGTCGAGCATGATCCGGATCTCCTCGGCGATCGCGGACAGCGCCCGGTCCCGCACCTGCTCCGAAGTGGACGGCTGGTCGCCCTGCGTCCAGAGCGAAGCGACCTCCGGGTCCACCGAGGCGTTGCCCTGCGCGTCCCAGATCCACACGCCCTTCTTGCCCGCCTTGACGAACTTCGCGAGGTTCTCGGACACGGTGAACCGGTCCGGGAAGGCCTCGTGCAGCGTCTCGCCGACGTGCAGCGCGATGGCCGGGCCGACGAGCTGCATCAGCGTCAGCGGCGTCATCGGCAGGCCGAGCGGCTCGAGGGCCTTGTCGGCCACGTCGAACGGCGTGCCCTCGTCGACGGTGACCAGCACCTCGCCGAGGAAACGCAGCAGCAGCCGGTTGACGACGAACGCGGAGGCGTCCTTCACCAGCACGCTGGACTTCTTCAGCTGCTTGCCGACCGAGAACGCCGTCGCCAGGGCCGCGTCGTCGGTCTTCTCGCCGCGGACGATCTCCAGCAGCGGCAGCACGGCCACCGGGTTGAAGAAGTGGAAGCCGACGACGCGCTCGGGGTGCTGCAGCTTCGACGCCATCGCGGTGATCGACAGCGACGAGGTGTTCGTCGCCAGGATCGCCTCGGGCTTGACGTGCTGCTCCAGCTCGGCGAACACCTGCTGCTTGACGCCCAGCTCCTCGAAGACGGCTTCGATGACGAAGTCGGCGTCGGAGAACGCGGCCTTGTCGAGCGAGCCGGTGACGAGCGCCTTGAGCCGGTTGGCGCCGTCCGGGGAGAGGCGCTTCTTGCCCAGGAGCTTGTCGATCTCGGCGTGGACGTAACCCACGCCCTTGTCGACGCGTTCCTGGTCGACGTCGGTCAGCACGACCGGCACCTTCAGGCGGCGGACGAACAGCAGTGCGAGCTGGCTGGCCATCAGGCCGGCGCCGACGATGCCGACCTTGTTCACCTTGCGGGCCAAGGACTTGTCCGGTGCGCCGGCCGGGCGCTTGGCGCGCTTGTTGACCAGGTTGAACGAGTACAGCCCGGCGCGCAGGACGTCGGACATGAGCAGCTCGGCGAGGCCGTCGGTCTCGGCCGCGTAGCCGCGGTCGAGGTCGTTCTCGCGCGCCAGCTCCAGCAGCTCGACGGCCTTGGTGGCGCCGGGCGACGCGCCGTGCGTGCGTCCGTCCACAATGGACCTGGCGCGCGCGATGGCCGCGTCCCACGCGGAACCGCGGTCGATCTCGCGGCGTTCCGGCGTGATCTCGCCGTTGACGACCTTCGCCAGCCACAGCAGCGACTGCTCGAGGTAGTCGGCCGAGCCGAAGACCGCGTCGACGATGCCGAGCTCGGCCGCCTGCTTGACGTTGAGCATCTTGTTCTGCGCCAGGGCGTTCTCGATGATCACCGTGACGGCGGCGTCGGCGCCGATGAGGTTCGGCAGCAGCTGCGTGCCGCCCCAGCCCGGGAACAGGCCGAGGAAGACCTCGGGGAACGCGATGGCGGCGGTGTTCTCCGACAGCGTCCGGTAGTGGCAGGACAGCGCCAGCTCCAGGCCGCCGCCCATGACCGCGCCGTTGACGAACCCGAACGTCGGGATCTTCGACTCGGTGAGGCGGCGGAACACGTCGTGCCCGGTCTGGGCGATCTCGCGCGCCAGCTTCGGGTCGCTGACGGCCTCGACGCCGGACAGGTCGGCGCCGACGGCGAAGATGAACGGCTTGCCGGTGACGGCGATCGCGGCCGGCTCGGCGGCGAACGCCTCGTCCAGCGCGGAGTTCAGCGACACCAGGCCCTGGGGGCCGAAGGTGTTCGGCCGGGTGTGGTCGTGGCCGTTGTCGAGCGTGATCAGCGCGACGGGCTTCTCGAGCCCGGGCACCTTCACCAGGCGCGTCACGGCGTGCGTGACGACCTCGTCCGGGAACGCGGCCTTCGCTTCTTCAGCGGTGAAAGTCATTACTTCGCCCCCTCGAAGGCCGGGTTCTCCCAGATCACGGTGCCGCCCATGCCGATCCCGATGCACATCGTCGTCATGCCGTACCGGACGTCGGGCCGCTCGGCGAACTGGCGGGCCAGCTGCGTCATGAGCCGGACGCCGGAGGACGCCAGCGGGTGGCCGCAGGCGATCGCGCCGCCCCACTGGTTCACGCGCGGGTCGTCGTCGGCGATGCCGAAGTGGTCGAGGAAGGCCAGCACCTGGACGGCGAAGGCCTCGTTGATCTCGAACAGGCCGATGTCGTCGATCGACAGGCCGGTGCGCTTGAACAGCTTCTCGGTGGCCGGCACCGGGCCGATGCCCATGACCTCCGGCTCGACGCCGGCGAAGGAGTAGCCGACCAGCCGCATCGCGACCGGCAGGCCCAGCTCGCGGGCGGTTTCCTCGTCGGCGAGGATCGACGCGGTCGCGCCGTCGTTGAGGCCCGCGGCGTTGCCCGCGGTGACCCGGCCGAACGGGCGGAACGGCGTCTTGAGGTTCGCGAGCTGCTCGACCGTGGTGCCCGGCCGCGGCGGCTCGTCCTCGGTGGCCAGGCCCCAGCCCAATTCCTTCGAACGGGTGGCGACCGGGACCAGCTCGGGGCCGATCTTGCCGGTCTTGACGGCCTCGGCGTACTTCTCCTGGCTGCGCGCGGCGTAGGCGTCGGTGCGCTGCTTGGTGATCGCGGGGAAGCGGTCGTGCAGGTTCTCGGCGGTCTGGCCCATGACGAGCGCGGTCGGGTCGACGAGCTTGTCGGCGATGATCCGCGGGTTCGGGTCGACGCCCTCGCCCATCGGGTGCCGGCCCATGTGCTCGACGCCGCCGGCGATGGCGATGTCGTAGGCGCCGAAGCCGATGCCGGACGCGGCGGTCGTGACGGCCGTCATGGCGCCGGCGCACATGCGGTCGATGGCGAAGCCGGGGACGGACTTGGGCAGCCCGGCCAGCAGCGCGGCCGTGCGGCCGATGGTCAGGCCCTGGTCACCGGTCTGGGTGGTGGCGGCGATGGCCACCTCGTCGACGCGCTCGGGCGGCAGTTCGGGGTGCCGCCGCAGCAGCTCGCGAATGGCGTTGACGACGAGGTCGTCGGCGCGGGTCCCGGCGTACATGCCCTTGTCGCCGGCCTTGCCGAAGGGGGTGCGGACCCCCTCGACGAAGGCGACGGTACGCACGCCTCGCGCGGTCGGCGCGAGCGGCGTTGCTGGTGCGGCCACGAATAGCTCCATGAAGTAGACGTTGTTAGCCGCACGATAGCCCTTGTTACCCACCGGTAACCAGTGGTGTGGCCCGGTCGAGTGGGCTACGGCACACTCTGGGGCTCGAGCGTCGTTCCTTTCACGAGCCAGGCGACGCCGAACGCCCACACCGCGACGCTCTCCAGCCACAACGCGGGCAGCAGCGCCGGCAGCAGGTCGAGCGTCTTGGTCACGGCGATGAGCACCAGGCAGGCGAGGATCACGATCCCGCAGACGCGGTAGACGACGCCGGTACCGGGCGGCTGTTCGCCGTCGCGGGGGAACAGCCGGAGGCAGAAGTAGGCGAGGGAGAGGAAGAACACGGCCGCGAAGACGAGGTGCAGGACGCCGGAGGTGCGGTCCCAGGCCGTCACGTCGTGGTCCGGAGTGGTCGGGAACAAGGCCAGCCCGATCGCGCCCAGCCCGGCGATGGTGCTGACGAGGTTGTCGACGTGGTCGTGGCCGTAGTAGGCGAGCAGGAACACCCCGGCCGCGCACATGGCGCCGACGAGGACGTCCCGCAGGTCGGTGTAGTAGTAGCCGCTGAGCGACCCGATGAGGTCGCCGCCCTGGACGAGCTGCTTGCCGAGGATGAGGACGAACGGCAGGGCGAGCCCGATGAGCCCGATCGCGCGCCGCAGGAACAGGTACGAGTGGACGAGGGTGTTCTGCGGGGATGTGGTCGCCGTCGTCATGGCCGCCTCCGGGGGTCGCTGCCGGGTACATCGGCATGCCCGGCGCGGTGGCTGAAGGCTCGTTACCGCGCCGGGCAGCTGATCGTTACCCGCCGAGGTGCGCCAGCCAACCACCCTTCGCCGAGATGTCCTCCGCGCCTTCCGTCGCCGCCGGTTCGCACAGGAAGCCGGGTACCCACTTGCCGTCGGCCAGTTCCAGCTTGCCGATGGACAGGGGGGCCGGGATGCCGGCCACGAACGCGCCGAATCCCGCCACCGGCAGGTCCCACACCTCTGCCGCCACCGACACGCCGTCGGAGGCGACGCGCACCAGGCCCGGCTTCGGCGGCACCGTGTCCAGTGCGTACAGCCGGTAGTTCGCCGACGTGGTGACCGAAGTGACGAACCGGCCGCCGCGGGACGTCAGCTCGTGGTTCAGCGGCTGGCCCCTCAGGTGCGCGCCGACCACCACGATCGGGATCCTTTCGACCCGCAGCCCGGCCAGCGCCGCCAGCTTCAGGTCGTCGTGCGGGGCGCCGAGGAGCATCACGCCGAACGGGCGCCCGGTCACCGTGCCCGCCGGGACCGCCAGTGCCGACAACCCGAACAGGTTGGTCGAGTTCGTGAACCGGCCCAGGCGCGCGTTGACCGCGATCGGGTCCGCCGCGACTTCCGCCAGAGTCGGGTGCTCGGTCGTCGTCGGGACGAGGAGCGCGTCGACACCCGCCAGCGCGGCCAGTGCTTCCGCGCGCAGTCGCGCCAGGGTCGCCTGGTCGGCGAACAGCCGGTGCGCCCGGATGTCGCGGGCCGGGCCGATGATCGACCGTACGACCGGGTCGACCTCGTCGGGGTGGGTGTCGATGAACTCGCCGACCGCGGTGTACCGCTCGGCGACGAACGCGCCGCCGTACAACAGCTGCGCGGCTTCCAGGAGCGCCGAGATGTCCACTGTGGTCACTTCGGCGCCCGCCGCGGCGTAGTCCGACACCGCGGCCTCGAACGCCTCCGCCCAGCCGGGTGCCAGGGGGCCCAGCTGGTCCGGGGACGGGACGCCGAGGCGGAACCGTCCCGTGTGGACCTGCGCGGGCTCGGCGAGGCAGGTCAGCGCGAACGACGCCTCCTCGACCGTCCGCGCGAACAGCGACACGCAGTCGATGCTCGCGCAGGCCGGCACCACGCCGAGAGTCGGCAGGAGCCCCAGGGTCGGCTTGAGCCCGACGATCCCGTTGAACGCCGCGGGCACCCGGCCCGAACCCGCGGTGTCGGTGCCCAGCGCCAGGTCCACGATGCCCAGGGCCACGGCCACCGCCGAGCCTGAGCTGGACCCGCCCGAGACGTACGCCGGGTCGACGGCGTTCCGCACCGCGCCGTACGGGCTGCGCGTTCCCACCAGGCCGGTCGCGAACTGGTCCAGGTTCGTCGTGCCGAGCACCAGTGCCCCGGCCGCCCGCAGCCGCGCGACGACCGGCGCGTCGGCCTCCGGCTTGTACGCGTACGCCGGGCAGGCGGCCGTCGTCGGCAGGCCCGCGACGTCGATGTTGCCCTTGACCGCCACGAGCTTGCCGTACAGCGGCAAGCCGCGTTGCTCCAGGTTCGCGGCCTCGGCCAGGACGTCGGCTTCCGGCCGGAGGTCGATCCAGATCTCCGGCCGGTCCACCTGCTCGATCCGCCGGTAGGCGGCCCGGACTCGTTCGACAAGGCTCATCCGAGCACCACCAGGGGTGTGCCGGGTGCGACCTGGTCGCCGGGGGACACGAGCACTTCGACCACCTCACCGCCGGCCGGCGCGGGGATTCGCGCCTCCGTCTTCATCGCTTCCAGGGTCACCAGCGACTGCGCGTTCTCGACGCGCTCGCCCGCGGTGACGTCCACTCGCCACACCGTCGCCGCGAACGGCGCCTCGACGACGTGCCCGCCCGGGGGCGCCTCGACCCGGGCCGGTGGCCGGGTGACCGGCTCCGGTTTCGGGTCGAACTCGCCCGCCGCGGCCCACGCCTGCCGCTCCGCTTCGAACGCCGCTGCCTGCGTCGCCCGGAACTCGGCGATGCTGTCCGCGTTCTCCTCGAGGAACTTCTGGTAGTCGGCGAGCGCGAAGGAGCCTTCGGTGGTGTCGAGTGCCAACGTCCCGGACGCGCTTTGGGCCCGCAGGTCCAGCAACTCCTCGGCGGACACCGGGTACCAGGAGATCCGGTCGAAGAACCGCAGGTTCCACGGCTGGTCGCCGCCGCGCCAGCTGTTCCACACCTGGACGGTCCGGCCGACGAACTGGTAGCCGCCCGGGCCTTCCATGCCGTAGATGCAGAGGTACGCGCCGCCGATGCCGACGGAGTTCTCGGCGGTCCACGTTCGTGCCGGGTTGTACTTCGTCGTCACCAGGCGGTGACGCGGGTCCAGCGGCGTCGCGACCGGTGCGCCGAGGTAGACGTCACCGAGGCCGAGAACGAGGTATTCGGCGTCGAAGACCGTCCGGTAGACGTCGTCCACACTGGACAGACCGTTCACGCGCCGGATGAACTCGATGTTCCACGGGCACCACGGGGCGTCGTCGCGCACGCCGGTCATGTACCGCTCGATCGCCTCGCGCGTCGCCGGGTCGTCCCACGACAGCGGGAGCCGGACGGTGCGGCTGGGCACCACGAGGTCGTGCGTCGGCGGCAGGTCCCGCTCGAGTTCGCGGACCAGCCCGAGTGCCTTGCCGACCGGCAGCGAGTCCGGGTCGACGTGCACCTGCAGCGAGCGGATGCCCGGTGTCAGGTCGACGATCCCCGGCACGCCCTCGGCCGTGAGCCGTTCCGCGAGCGCGTGCACCCGCATCCGCAGCGCCAGGTCGAGCTTCATCTCGCCGTACTCGACCAGCAGGTTGTCGTCCCCGCTGCGGCGGTAGGTGACCGACGGCTCGCCGTCGGCCTCGGGCAGCCGCGCCAGGACACCGCCGTCGTGGCGCGGGGTCCGGCTCGGTTCGACCGCCGACGCCGGCCGGGTTCGCAGCGCCGCCGCGTGGTCGGTGCCGATCGGCACGAACCGCACGGTGTCGCCCGGCCGCAGCTGCCCGAGCTTCCACCGCTCGCCGGTGGCGACCGTCGCCGGGCAGACGAACCCGCCCAGGCTGGGCCCGTCCGGGCCGAGCAGGATCGGCAGGTCGCCGGTGTAGTCGACGGCACCGATCGCGTACGGCGTGTCGTGGATGTTCGACGGGTGCAGCCCCGCCTCGCCGCCGTCCGCCCGCGCCCACTGCGGCCGCGGGCCGACGAGCCGGACGCCGGTCCGCGCCGAGTTGAAGTGCACCTGCCAGTCGGTGGCGTAGAACGTGTCGACGTCTTCGGGGGTGAAGAACTCCGGTGCCGCGTGCGGCCCTTCGAGGGCACCGACCGTCCAATGGGGAGTGAAGTCCGGCCGGTCGGCTTCCGCGACCGGCCCCACGACCGGGTCCGCGGGCGCGGGGCCGGGCTGCAGGACATCGCCCGCCGCCAGGGCGCGGCCGCCGTGCCCGCCGAACTTCCCCAGGGTGAACGTCGCCGCGCTGCCGAGGAACCGCGGCACGTCGATGCCGCCGCGGACCAGGACGTAGTTGCGCAGCCCGGCGGTGCACGCCCGGACGTCGAGCGTCGCGCCCGCGGGCACTTCGAACGGTGTCCACAACGGAACTTCGGCGCCGTCGACGAGCACGGTCGTCGGCGCGCCGGTGACGCACACTTCGGTGGGGTGCGAGAACCGCAGCGTGACGCCGTCCACAGTGCACTCGAGGCCGGGCGCGCCTTCGGGGTTGCCCAGGGCGAGGTTGCCCAGCCGCAGCGAAAGGTCGTCCATCGGGCCGCTCGGCGGCACGCCGACGGGCCAGTAGCCGGTGCGGCCCGGCCAGTCCTGCACGGTCGTCATCGTCCCGCCGCGGGCGACGTCGATCCGCGGTTCCGCGTCCTCGATTCCGTCCAAAGTGGACGTGTCGTGCGCCGCCGACGCGAAGGCGGTGTCGGCAGCCGCGGCCCGTAGCTGCCCGAGGTTGGTCTGCACCCCGTCGAACCGGGTGGAGGCGAGCGCTTCCCGCAGGTTCGCCAGGGCGTCTTCGCGGTCGGTGCCGGTGGAGATCACCTTGGCCAGCAAGGGGTCGTAGTGCGTGGTGACGGTGGTGCCCGGTTCGACCCAGGTGTCGACCCGGGTTCCTTCGGGCAGCGTGACCCGGGTGACCAGGCCCGCGCTCGGCCGGTGCCCGGCGCTCGGGTCCTCGGCGTACACGCGTGCCTCGACGGCGTGCCCGCGGGCGACCGGCACCGCGCGGAACATCGCGCGGTCGCCCTGCGCGAGCCGCAGCATCCAGGCGACCAGGTCGACGCCGTAGACCGCCTCGGTGACCGGGTGCTCGACCTGCAGCCGGGTGTTGACCTCGAGGAACGCCGCCTCACCGCGCTCGGCGTCGTAGACGTATTCGACGGTGCCCGCCGAGCGGTACCGGACCGACGAGCACAGCGCGACGGCGGACTCGACCAGGTGCTTCCGGACGTCCTCGGGCAGGTCCGGGGCCGGGCACTCCTCGACGACCTTCTGGTTGCGCCGCTGCAGCGAGCAGTCGCGCGTGCCCAGGGCGAGGACCTCGCCCTGGCCGTCGCCGAACACCTGGACCTCGACGTGCCGGGCGCGACGCACCAGCCGTTCGAGGAAGACGCCGGAGCTGGCGAAGCTCTTGGCGGCGACGCTGCGCACGGTTTCCCAGGCCGCGCGCAGCTCGTCCGGGGACGCGCACGCGCGCATCCCGATCCCGCCTCCGCCGCCGGTCGCCTTGAGCATGACCGGGTAACCGATTTCCCCGGCACGGGCCAGTGCTTCGTCCACATCGGACAACAGGCCGGTACCGGCCAGCAGGGGCACGCCGGCCGCGATCGCCGCTTCGCGGGCGGTGTGCTTGCTGCCGAACACCTCCAGGTGTTCCGGGGACGGCCCGGCGAACGCGATCTTCGCGTCCTCGCAGGCCCGCGCGAACGCCGCGTCCTCCGAGAGGAAGCCGTAGCCGGGGTGGATCGCGTCGCAGCTCGTGTCGAGCGCGGCTTGGATGATCGCTTCGCCCCGCAGGTAGCTTTCCGCCGCGGGCGCCGGGCCGAGCCGCACGGCCCGGTCGGCGAGCCGCACGTGCGGGGCGAGGCGGTCGGCGTCGGAGTACACCGCGACGGTCTCGAGACCCAGTTCGCGCGCGCTGCGCAGGATCCGGACCGCGATCTCGCCGCGGTTGGCGACGAGCAGCCTCACTCGCCGCCTCCGGGGGAGGTGACGACCATCCGCACCGGCGTCGGGTCGAAGCCGTTGCACGGGTTGTTGATCTGCGGGCAGTTCGAGACGAGCACGAGCACGTCGGTCTCCGCGCGCAGCCGGACCTCCAGGCCCGGCGCGGAGATGCCGTCGACGATGCCGAGGGTGCCGTCTTCTTCGACCGGCACGTTCATGTACCAGTTCACATTGCTGACCAGGTCGCGCTTGCCCAGGCCCCACTTGGCGCCCTCGATGAGGAAGTTCTCGACGCAGGCGTGCTGGAAGCGGGTGTGCTGGCCGTAGCGGAGGCTGTTGGACTCCTTGCTGCACGCGCCGCCGAGCGTGTCGTGGCGGCCGCAGGTGTCGGCGACGACGGTCAGCAGCGGCGCGCCTTCCTGGGTGCGCAGCACGCTGCCGGTGGTCAGGAAGATGTTCCGCTGCGCGGCGATCGTCGCGGCCGCGCTGTAGCGCTTGGCGGTGTCGTTCGCGTCGTAGCAGAGGAAGTCGACGGCCTGGTTGCCGCCGAGGTCGACGATCGTCAGCTCCTGGCCGCGCTTGAGGACCGTGGAGAACGGCGCCCGCGCGGGGACGTCGTAGCTGATCTCCAGCATGGACTCGTACGCCGTGCTCATGCGATCCCCCGGGCGGTGAGGTAGTCGGCGGTGTTCTCGAAGGCGCGCTGCGCCTCCGGGGTGTGCGTCCATTCCGGACTGTCCGGTGTGGACGGGCGATCGCGCCAGGCGAGGACCTCGAGCTTGGTCACGGTGTAGTCCGGCCGCGGGTCGACCGGGTGCGCGACGTTGGCCACCAGCACGATCGCCGGGATCTCGATCCGCAGGTCGACGGCCTTGCCCGGGCCGGCCGACCCGGTGAACTCCAGCCCGCCTTCCGGCTGGACCCGCACGCCCTGGAAGAGCGACAGGCTCGGCGGCAGGTCGCGCGGCTCCAGGCCGTTCTTCGCCGCCGCCAAGGTGAACAGCGCGAGCCCGGCAGGGGAGGGGCTTTCGGGAGCCCCGCTGCCGTAGCGTGTCGTGTTTCCGTCCACAGTGGACGTCCCGCACAGGGCGTCGTGGCGTCCGCTGGAGTCCGCGACGATCGTGGCCAGCACCCGCCCCTGGTCCGACAGCAGCGCCACCTTCTCGCCGAGGTAGGCGTTCCACTGCACCTTGACGGTGTCGGCGACGTTCAGCCGCTCCCACGGCGCGTCGGCGTTGAACAGCAGCAGGTGCGCGCAGGCGTCGCCGTCGACGTCGGTCAGCCGCAGCCGCGTGCCCCGGGCCAGCACCTTGTGCGTGTACCCGCCGCCGGCCACCGTCTCCGCCCAGGTCAGCGCCTCGGGCGCGACTTGGGGGACTTCGGATGGCCAGGTGCTCGCCGGGATCGACGGCATCGTGTCGACCACGGTGCCTGCCTGGGCGCGGGCGTGGTCGCGAGCGCCGTAGGTCGTCGCGGTGGTGCTCATGGCGTCCTCTCTGAGAGCGCGGGTTCGAGGGCGGGAGCGGGGCGCAGCCGCAGCCAGCAGAGCCGGCCGATCACCAGTGCGCCGCCGACGAACTCTATCGGGAACAAGAGCATCCAGGGGGAGCCCGAACCGGAGAGATCGTAGATCTCCGCACGCGGCCAGGCGATGTTCACGATCATGACGATTCCGTAGAGGACGGCTGCTCCGTTCAGCGGTACGCCCCAGCGGCCGAGCGAGAACCGGCCCGGTTCGGCGGGGAATCGGCCGCGCAGCCGTTTCACCAGCAGCGGCCCGGTGACCAGCAGGTACGCCAGGTAGACGACGACCACCGACGTCCCGGTGATCGTGCTGAACAGCGTCGGGTTGCCGAAGTTGAGCAGCAGCAGGCCGATGGCCAGCGCGCCGGACAGCAGCGCGGGCGCGACCGGCGTGCCGGTGCGCGGGCTGACCCCGGCGAGGCGGCCGGCGCCGGGCAGCGCGCCGTCGCGCGCCATCGCGTAGATCAGCCGGACGGTGCCGGTCTGGATGGTAAGGGTGCACACGACGACGGCGACCGCGACGTCGGCGAGGAAGACCCGGCCGAGCGTGTCGCCGAAGACGGCGGTGATCACGTACGGCAGGCCCTTGCCCGCGAGCTGCCCGTCGGTGAGGCTCGGCGCCGCCATCAGCGCGGTGACGACCACCGCGAGGCCGCCGATCCCGGAGACGAGCACGGCCCGCAGCACCGCCCGCGGAGCGGCCCTTCGCGCGTCCTTCGTCTCCTCGGCGACCGACGCGGCGGTGTCGAAGCCGTAGAGCACGTACGCGGCCATGAGCGCCGAAGCGAGCACGCCGCCGACGCCGGCGCTCGTGCCCGGTGCGTCGTGCAGCACCACCTGGGGGCCGCGGACGGCGAACAGCCCGAGCCCGGCCACGAGCACCACGACCCCGACGAGCTCGGCCGCGACGCCGACGTCGTTGATCCGCGCCATCAGCCGGACCCCGCCGGCGTTGACCGCGGTGGTGAAGACGAGCAGCAGCGTGCCGAGCAGGACGGCGTTGGCCGCGCCGGAGGGCGACGTCACCGACGGGTCGCCGCCGACGAGCTGGAAGCCGTCCCACACCGACGGCAGCACGACCTGCAGCGCGATCGCGGCGGCCGCGAGGGCGACGATGCAGCCGAGCAGCATCATCCAGCCGGCGAGCCAGCCGAGGAAGCCCTTGGTCAGCTGTTTCGCCCACTGGTAGACGGATCCGGCGAGCGGGTAGCGCGCGGCGAGCTCGGCGAAGTTGAGGGCGACGAGCAGCTGGCCGGCCAGCACGACGGGCCACGTCCAGAAGAACAGCGGGCCGCCGAAGGTGTAGCCGAACCCGAACAGCTGGAAGACGGTGGTGAGGATGGAGACGAAGGAAAAGCCGGCGGCGAAGGCGGAAAACCCGCCCAGCGACCGGCGGAGCTCTTGGCGGTAACCGAAGGCGGCGAGTTCGTCGGGTGGCGTCATGCGGACTCCTTGTTTCGATCGCTTGACAGAAATTAGGCCGCCGCCGCTGCGCCGCGATCTCCGCCGTGTTAGGGGTGCGTTAACGCCCGCATCGACGGCGCGTCAATGACGACATCCGGGCGTAACCGCGTTGCCGAGCGCGTGTCGCGGTGCGTGACCTGGCAAGATCACGTCCGTGGTCAAAGGGTCGGGGGTCGGCAGGCCGAGGGCGAGCGGAGCGGCGGCGAACCGGCCGGACGCGCGCCAGGCGGTGCTCGACGCGGCGGGAGAACTGTTCACCGGAGCCGGCTACGCGGCGACGACGACCCGGGCGATCGCCGAACGAGCGGGGTTGCGCCAGGCGTCGCTGTACTACCACTTCCCGGCCAAGGAAGACATCCTCGCGGCCCTGCTGGCCGAGACGGTCCGGCCGTCGCTGGCCCTGGCGGCCCGGCTCGTCGGCGGGTCGGCACCGGTGGCGGTCCGGCTGTGGGCCCTGGCTTACGCGGACATCGGCCTCCTCGGCGGAGCCCGCCACAACCTGGGCGCGTTGTATCTGCTGCCCGAGGTCGGCTCGCCCAACCTGGCCCGGTTCCGCACGGAACGCGCGGAGCTGAAGGAGGCTTACGGTCGTTTGGTGGCGGCTGCGGGTGTGCCGGCTTCGGCTGTCGGGATCCGGACGGACCTGGTGTTCGGCTTGGTGGAGAGCATCGCGGTGATCCGCCGGGACGACCCGGGACTGGACGTCGAGGCCCACGTGCGGGAAGGGGCCGACGGCGTGGTCCGGCTCGTGGGCTTGCCGCAGCCGTCGGAGGAACTGCGCGCGGAGGCCCACGCCTTGCTGGCCACCCTCACCGACTGACCGGCCCCGAACGCCCCAATGCCACATTGGGTGCGTTGGACGCACCCAATGTGGCATTCGGTGCGTCCAACGCACCCAACGCCACATTGGGGCGCATTGGAGCCGACCTCAGGAAGCCGTGGTCTGCAGAGCCTTGCTCAGCGCCGTGACCGTCAGTTCCACCTGCCACGGCCGGGCCCCGCCCGCCTGCAAAACCTCGGCCACCGCGTCCTCGTCCGTCTCGGCCGGCGGGCGCCAGCACGTGCGGCGGACCAGGTCCGGCAGCAGGAGGTTCTCCACCGGCAGCCGGCGGTCCTCCGCGATCGCCGTCAACGCCGCGCGGGCCGCCGAGAGGCGGGCCGCCGCGTCCGGGTCCTTGTCCGCCCAGCGGTTCACCGGGGGCGGGCCGTCCGTCGGCTGGGCCGGGGACGGCAGTTCCGACGCCGGGAGGGCGCGGGCCGCCTGCAGGTGGCGCAGCCAGCTCGCCGTGTACTTGCGCTGGACGCGGCCGCTGAACACCGGCAGCGCCTGCAACTCCTCGACCGTCTTCGGGTCCGCCGTCACCGCGTTGATGATCGCGCTGTCCGGCAGGATGCGGCTCGGCGCCCGGTCGCGTTTGCGGGCCAGCTCGTCGCGGGCCTGCCACAGCTCGCGGACCGCCGCCAAACCACGCGGATTGCGGATCTTGTGCACGCCGGACGTCCGGCGCCACGGCTCGGCCCGCGGGGGCGGCGGCGGGGCCGTCCGCACGAACTCGAACTCCTGCCGCGCCCACTCCAGCTTGCCCTGGGCGCCCAGCTCCGCTTCCAGCTTCTCGCGCAGCTGGATGAGCAGCTCGACGTCAAGAGCGGCGTAGTTCAGCCAGTCGACCGGCAGGGGCCGCTTCGACCAGTCGGCCGCGCTGTGGCCCTTTTCGAGGGTGTAGCCGAGCAGCAGCTCGACGAGCGTCCCCAGCGCGACGCGTTCGTAGCCCGCCAGCCGTCCGGCCAGCTCCGTGTCGAACAGCGCCGCCGGGCGCAGGCCCAGCTCGGCGAGGCAGGGGAGGTCCTGGGAGGCGGCGTGCAACACCCACTCCAGGGAGTTGAGGACGTCGCGCAGCGGCTGGAGGTCGCCGTCCAGGGCGATCGGGTCGATCAGCACCGTGCCGGAGCCTTCACGGCGCAGCTGCACGAGGTAGGCCTTGGGGAAGTACCGGTAGCCGGACGCGCGTTCGGTGTCGACGGCGACCGCGCCGGTGCCCGCGGCGAGCTTCGCGCAGGCCTCGGCCAGCGCGATCGGATCCGAAACCACCGGGGGCGTGCCCTCGGCGGGTTCGCGTAGCAGCACAGGGCCGCCCGTGGACTCGATCTCCATCCCGGTGTCCTCGGCCTCTGCACTTCCCATAACTGACGACCCTACGGGACGGGCATACCGCGCCTGGTCCGCCCGTCCCGCAGGGAGGTTCGCCTGTGTCAGCGGATCACGCCGGCCCGCATGGCCAGCGCCACCATCTGAGCCCGGTCGCCCGTGCCGAGCTTGCGCCCGATCCGGGAGAGGTGGGACTTGACGGTGAGAGCGGAGAGCGAAAGCTCCTCGCCGATCTCCTTGTTGGACTGCCCGTCGGCGACCAGCTGGAGCACCTCCACCTCGCGAGCGGACAGCTCGCGCGGGGTGTTGTCGGTGCCCGCGACGCGGGTCCCGGTGGCCAGCACCGGAGCCACGCTCGGGTCGGCGTAGACGCCGCCCTCGAGCACACGCCGCACGCCGTCGGTCACCACGACCGGCGACGCGGACTTCAGCAGGTACGCCTGGGCCCCGGCCTGGAAGGCCGAGCGGACCGCGTACGGGTCGTCCGAGGATGCGAGGACCACCACGCGCGGCCACCCGTGGCTACGGAGTTCCGTAACCAGCTCGATGCCGCTGCCGTCCGGCAGTCCGAGATCGAGGATCGCCAGGTCACAAGGCCCGGTGGCCTGTGCTCGCGCCCTCGCCTCGGCCACCGTGGCGGCTTCGTGGACGGTGCCCGCACCCATCTGTGCGAGTCTTGCTGCGATTGCCTCCCTCAGCAGCGGGTGGTCATCGACCACCAAAACGGAAAACAGCTCTTCCCGCGGGTGCGGAACCATGCTCGCCGGCAACGCGCCGGCTGGCGTGGATCGGACGGCCTGAGATAAGCCGACGGTAGCCACGTCACTACCTCCCTGGAGTCGGTCGTGCCCCCCGACCGGCACCGGGACCTTCGGCCGTTCAGCCGCGCCAGCTTTAGACCGAAAGTGGTGTCGTCGAAGGCACTGTAGCCGTCCTGAGGCCGTTGCGGGGGGATCGAATGGGTATCTATCTCAAACGAACAGTCACTCAGTGGGTTCGAACTAACACGATCGGGCTAGTACACGGCCGGTTGCTAACGGATAGCCCAGCGAACACGATGCAATGAAGTTACCGGCGCCCAAATGGCCGTGCAGATGAGGCGTGCAGCTTCCGGTGCGCCTAGTGACGGGGGTCCGGATGGGCGCCCGCGCCGCCCGGAATGTGGCCCCGGCCGGGGCCTGATCAACTCCGTGACGGCGGCCCGGCGGCCCGGTTTCCCGCGGGGGACGGTGACTGTCCGTGTCGTACGCGGGCGCGCGGCGGCGGCCGGCGCGGCAAGTTGATCTTGTCGCGGTGCGTGATCGCCTGCTGTCACGAACGGGGATGCCCGCCGGGGATGTGAATCAGCCTCAGGAACGTCGGGACGGAGTTCCGGGGTCCTCTATCGGGTGGACCGCCCCGCGCGCGCAGGGGTGCGTCTGAGCGGCCGTACGGGTGGTTGGACGCCGTTCAGCGGACGTGAAATTTGCTCACATTCGTACAAGGGCCGATCCCGGAGCGGCCCGCGGCGGCCGCCCGTTGCCGTTTCGTTGCCGAAGTTCGCCCGGATGGCCACTCGCGACCGGCGGGGATCAGGAGCTCTGCCGCTGCCCGAAGAGCGTCACGCCGACCGGGGGCAGGCCCACGACGCTGGCCATGACCTGGCAGAAAGCCTGCCCGTGCGGCAGCAGCGCGGCGTCCGTGGGCGTCCAGGACGCCCGCAGCTCCAGGTCGTCGGTGCGGGCCGGGCCGGAGATGTCGCCGAAGCGGGCCGACGACGTCTCGGTCACCGTGCCGCCGAGCGCCTTCCAGCTCGCGCCGGACACTTCCAGGGCGTCGGTGAGCCACGACCAGCCGACCGCGGGCAGGAAGGGATCGGTGGCCAGTTCCCTGTCCAGCTCCGCGCGCACGTACATGACGAGGCGCAGCACGCCGTCCCAGCCGTCCTGGCCGTCCGGGTCGTGCAGCAGCACCAGCCGGCCCGAGGCCAGCACGTCGGCGGGACCGGACACTTCACAGCTGACCGCGTACGACCACGGCGCGAGCCGCTGCGGCGGCCGCATCGGCTCCAGCAGCACCTCCCGGCGGGGCCGGACGGACTGCAGCGCCGCGACTGCTTCGCGGAAGAGTTCGGGCACTGGCGTCATCGCGGTCACGCTTCGACTTTAGGGCGGGCACGGCCCGTTGCGGGCGCAGGCGCGCCGAGAGAAAGGGGCCGCCGGCCTCGTGGCACGATTGAGCCGATGTCTCCGACCACGCCCTTGCCGCAGCCGGCCGCCGTCACCGGCCGCCGCGAGCTGCCCGAAGCCCCGTTCCTGGCCGCCGCGCGCGGCGAACGCCCGGCCCGCACGCCGGTCTGGTTCATGCGCCAGGCCGGTCGTTCGCTGCCCGAGTACCGCGCCCTGCGCGAGGGCGTGCCGATGCTCGACTCCTGCTTCGACCCCGAGATGCTCGCCGAGATCACGCTGCAGCCGGTCCGGCGCCACGGCGTCGACGCGGCGATCCTGTACAGCGACATCGTCGTGCCGCTCAAGGCCGCGGGCGTCGACCTCGACATCGTCCCCGGCACCGGGCCGGTCGTGGCCGAGCCGGTCCGCGACCTCGCCGCCGTGAAGGCGCTGCCGGAGCTGGAGATCGACCAGGTCGCGAAGGTCGCCGACGGCGTCCGCCTGCTGGTGGAGCGGCTCGGCGAGACCCCGCTGATCGGCTTCGCCGGCGCGCCGTTCACGCTGGCCAGCTACCTCATCGAGGGCGGCCCGAGCCGCAACCACGAGCACACCAAGGCGCTCATGCACTCCGAGCCGGCGCTGTGGCACGAGCTGGCCGGGCGGCTGGCCGACGTCGCGCTGACGTTCCTGCGGGCGCAGCTCGACGCCGGCGTCGACGCGATCCAGCTGTTCGACTCCTGGGCCGGCGCGCTGTCCGAGCGGGACTACCGCGAGTTCGTCCTGCCGCACTCGGCGAAGGTCCTCGCGGGCGTCGCGGAGTACGGCGTGCCGCGGATCCACTTCGGCGTCGGCACGGGCGAGCTGCTGTCCGCGATGCGCGACGCGGGCGCCGACGTCGTCGGCGTCGACTGGCGGATCCCCCTGGACGAGGCCGTCCGCCGCCTCGGCGGGAAGGCGGTCGTCCAGGGCAACCTCGACCCGGCGCTGCTGCACGCGTCCTGGCCGGTCCTCGAAGCCGAGGTCCGGCGGATCGTCGCGGAGGGCAAGGCGGCCGACGGTCACATCTTCAACCTCGGCCACGGCGTCCTCCCGGGGGTCGACCCGGACGTGCTGACCCGCGTGGTCGGGCTGGTGCACGAGCTGTGAAGCGCGTCGCGGTCGTCGGGGGCGGCGTTTCCGGGCTGACCGCGGCGTACCGGCTGCGGCGGCTGCTCGGCGACGCCTGCGAGATCGTCGTGTTCGAGAAGACCCGGACGCCCGGCGGCAAGCTCCGCACGGTGGAGCTGGCCGGGGTGCCCTACGACGTCGGTGCCGAGGCGTTCCTCGTCCGCCGTCCCGAGATGCTCGCGCTGGCCCGCGAGCTGGGGATCGAAGTCGTCAACCCGACGAAGGCCCGCGCGAAGATCCACGCCGGCGGCGTCGTGACGGGCCTGCCGCCGGGCACGGTGATGGGCGTGCCGGCGTCGGTGGAGTCGGTCGCCGGGGTCCTGTCGGAAGCGGGCCGCCGGGCCGTCGAGGCCGAGCCGTCGCTGCCGGAGCTGCGGCTGCCGGGCGGGGACGTGCCGCTGGGGCCACTGCTGCGTTCGCGGTTCGGGGACGAGCTGGTCGACCGGCTCGTCGACCCGCTGCTCGGCGGCGTCTACGCGGGCGGCGCGGACGGCCTCGGCCTGCGCGCGACCATGCCGGGCCTCGCTTCGGCGGTGGCCGAGGGAGCGGGTTCGCTGACCGCGGCGGCCGCCGCGCAGCTGCCGGCGAACCCCTCGGCCGCGCCGGTGTTCGGCACCGCCCCCGGCGGCCTGGGCACGGTGATCGACCGGCTCACCGAACTCTCCGGCGCCGAGCTGCGGACCGGCCTGCCGGTCTGCGAGATGGCGCGGCACGGCACCGGCTGGCGGCTGCGCATCGGTGCCGCGCCGACCGCGCACGCCCCGGCGGACAACACCGAGGACGTCGACGCGGTGGTGCTCGCGGTGCCGGCGCCGTCGGCCCGCCGGCTGCTGGCCGACCCGGTCCCGGCGGCCTCGGCGGCGTTCGGCGAGGTGGAGCTGGCGTCGATGGCCGTCGTCGCGCTCGCGCTCCCGCCCGGCACGCGGCTGCCCGAAGCTTCGGGGATCCTCATCGGCCAGGGCGAACGGGACGCTTCCGGCGTGCCGTACGCGGCGAAGGCGTTCACGTTCTCTTCGCGGAAGTGGGCGCACCTGGCGACCGGGCCGGTGTTCGTCCGCGGCTCGGTCGGGCGCTTCGGCGAGCTGGGTGCCCTGCAGGCCGACGACGTCGAGCTGGTCCGCGTGGTCCGGGACGACCTCGCCCGGCTGACCGGCGTGACGGCGACGCCGATCGAGACGCTGGTGACGCGCTGGGGCGGCGGGCTGCCGCAGTACGGCCCCGGGCACCTCGAGCGCGTCGAGCGGATCGAGAAGGCGGTCGCGGCGGTGCCCGGCCTGGCGGTCGCCGGCGCCACCCTCCACGGCGTCGGGCTGCCGGCCTGTGTCGCGACGGCGGAGGCCGCCGCGCAGCGGATCGCGGCACACCTGTCTTCGTGAGTGCTCTCACCTGACCCGTGGGGGCGGCCGGGCGGGCGCGGTGACAGGATGGAGCCATGGCGCGGGTCAACTACAACGAGCTCAACGACACCATCCGCTACACCACCTGGTCGGTCTTCCGGATCGAGCCGGGGAAGCTGGGTGAGGACCGCGGGACGGCCGGCCGCGAGACGACGGAGTACCTCGACGGGCTCGAGGCCAAGGGCGTCGTCGTCCGCGGTGTGTACGACCTGTCCGCGCTGCGCGCCGACGCCGACTTCATGATCTGGTGGCACGCCGAGGAGATCGAGCAGGTCCAGGCCGCCTACGCCGGGTTCCGCCGGACGCCGCTCGGCCGTGCGTCGACGCCGGTCTGGAGCCAGACCGCGCTGCACCGGCCCGCCGAGTTCAACAAGAGCCACATCCCGGCGTTCCTGGCCGGGGAAGAGGCGCGCAAGTACGTCTGCGTCTACCCGTTCGTGCGGTCCTACGAGTGGTACCTGCTGCCGGACGCCGAGCGCCGCAAGATGCTCGCCGACCACGGCAAGGAGGCCCGCGACTACCCGGACGTGCGCGCGAACACCGTCGCGTCGTTCGCCCTCGGCGACTACGAGTGGATCCTCGCCTTCGAGGCCGACGAGCTGCACCGGATCGTCGACCTCATGCGGCACCTGCGCGGCACCGAGGCGCGCCGCCACGTGCGCGAGGAGATCCCGTTCTACACCGGCACGCGCGTGCCGCCCGCCGAGCTCGTCGCGGCTCTCCCGTAGTGCGCGACATCGCCGAGGGCGTCTGGCACGCCCTCACCGGGTCTTCGCCGGGGCCCTTCGAGCTGACCGGGCCCGAGGACGTGCTGCCCGGCCCGTACCGGGTGGCCGCGGCGGCTTCGGCATCGGTCGCCGTCGCGACTCTGGCGGCCGCGGAAATGCTTCGCGTGCGCGGGATCGAGCCCGGGGTCGTCACGGCGGACACCCGGCACGCGGCGGCGGCCTTCCACAGCGAGCAGCTGCTGAGGGTGGACGGTGCCGGCGCCGAGTCGGTCTGGGCGCCGCTGTCGGGCAACTACCGCGCGGCCGACGGCTGGGTGCGCCTGCACTGCAACTACCCGCGCCACGAAGCGGCGGTGTGCTGGGGACTCGGTGTGCCCGGCAGCCGCGAGGCGGTCGAGAAGGCGGTCGCCGGACGGAGTGCGCGGGAGGTCGAGCACGCCGTCGTCACCGCCGGGGGAGCGGCCGCCGAACTGCGGTCGCCGTCGGACTGGGCCGCGCACCCGCAGGGCGCGGCGGTGGCGTCGCTGCCGCTGGTGGACCTGGGTTCGGTGGACGACGCACCGAAGCGGACGTTGTTCTACTCGGACCGGCCGCTGGGCGGGATCCGGGTGCTGGAGCTGACGCACGTGCTCGCCGGCCCGGTGGCCGGCCGGGTGCTGGCCGCGCACGGCGCGGACGTGCTGCACATCGGCGCGGCGCACCTGCCGCGGGTCGAGGCGCTGGTGCGGGACACGAACCAGGGCAAGCGTTCGGCGTTCGTGGCGCTGGACACCGAGGGCGGCCGCGCGCGGCTGAAGAAGCTGATCAGCCGGGCGGACGTGCTGGTGCAGTCGTTCCGCCCGGGCGCGCTGGAGCGCATCGGCTTCGGACCGGCGGAGCTGGCCGAGCTGCGGCCGGGCCTGGTGATCGCGGACTTGAGCGCGTACGGGTGGGAAGGCCCGTGGGCGCGGCGTCGCGGGTTCGACAGCCTGGTCCAGATGTCGAACGGCATGGCGTGGTCCGCGGAAGGACCGTCGCCTTTGCCCGTGCAGGCGCTGGACCACGCCACGGGCTGGCTCACGGCGGCGGCGGTCATGACGGCGTTGCACCGCCAGGTGACGGACGGCGGCACGTGGCGGGCCCGGCTGTCGCTGGCCGGTACGGGTCGGTGGCTGGATTCCCTGGGGCGCAAGGACCCTGCTGCCGTGGACGTCGACTACGGCGACCTGATGGAAGAGGCGGACAGCGGGTACGGCCGGTTGACGCGGGTCCGGATGGCCGGTGGGTTGCCGGGGGCCGAGCCGCACTGGGACTTCGGGACCCGGCTGCCCGGTGTCGACAAACCGACCTGGAACCCCTGACCCGAGTTCTCAAGCGCCCCAATGTGGCGTTGGGTGCGTTGGACGCAACGCCACATTGGGGCCGCTCGGGTCTTGCGGTCAGCGACGCCGGAGGCGGTCCCGCCAGCCCCGCTTCGGCTTCGGTAGGTGGCCGTGGTCGGTCAGCCACGTCACGAACTCGTCCGCGTACGCCCCCGACCGCTCGGTGTCCCGCTTCGGCCGGAATGCGTTGAACTCCGTGAACAGCGGGCCGAAGCGGTCCCCGAGTGCCTCCGCCAGCTCCGGGCGCTGGTACGCCAGCACCCGGCCGTGCTTGCGGCGCAGTACGTTCGCCTCGACTCGCAGCCGCGAAGGGTCGAAACCCGGTGGGGGCGGGCCGTCCGCCAGGAGTGCGTGCAGCAGCTCCGCCTGCTTGCGGGCCAGCTCCTCGCGGCTCACCAGGCCACCGCCGCTCGCAGGGCCGCCAGCTCCGCCGCCAGCTCGTCGTCCGACGGGTAGTCGTCGTCGCGCTCGAGCAGCACTCCCGGGGGGTCCGTGCGGCGGCGGAGTTCCGTCAGCAGGGACAGCACCCCAGGCTGCACCGGGTGCGCGTGGGTGTCGTGGTAGACGCCGTCGCGCTCGATGCCGCCCGCCATGTGGACGTACGCCAGCCGCTCCCACGGGATTCCGTCCAGGAACGCCGCCGGGTCCGTGCCGATGTTGCGGGCGTTCGCGTACAGGTTCGCGACGTCGATGATGAGCAGGCAGCCGGTCCGCTCGGTCAGCTCCGTGAGGAACTGCTCCTCGGTCAGCTCCGCGTCCGGCCAGTCGAGCACCGCGGCGATGTTCTCCAGCGCGAACGGGACGTCCACGATGGACTGCGCCAGCCGGACGTTCGCCACCAGCACGTCCAGGGCCTCCTTCGTCCGCGGCACCGGCATCAGGTGTCCCGAGTCGAGCCCGCCCGCGCGCACGAAGCACACGTGGTCGCTGACCAACGGCGCGTTCAGGGCCCGCGCGACCTCCGCGAGGTGCTGGACGCGGCCCGTGTCGAGCGGCTCGGCCCCGCCGAGGGACAGCGAGACCGCGTGCGGCAGCACCGGCAGGCCACGCCGGCGCAGCGCCACCAGCGTCTCCGGGAGGTGGTCGGCGTGCAGGTTCTCCGCGACGACCTCGACCCAGTCCACGCCCGGGAGGCGCGCGATGGACAGGTCCAGCTCGTGCCGCCAGCCGATCCCGATGCCCAGGTCACCCACCGCAGCCTCCTCCGCCGCACGACGAACCACACGAAGAGCCGCTGCTGCACGACGAGCTCGAGCACGACGAGCCGCTGCTGCAGGACGACCCCGACGAAGAGCCACCGCCGCCGAACGACACCGCCGGCGGCATCAGCGCCGCGCTGATCTCCTCGTCCGGATACATCGCCCAGCCGCCCAGCGCGACCGCGGCCGCCGCCCCGCCCAGGAGCACGCCGCCGGCCAGCATGCCGGCCGGGACCGGCCCGGACGCCGCCGCGCGCGCCTGGCCGAGCACGCGGTGCCCCGCCGCCGAGGGCTGCCGGGGCCCGGTCTTCGTCCGCCGCACGGCGGCGACCAGCGTCAGCACGGCCGCGACCAGCACGAGGAAGACCAGGATCCCGACCGGGCGGCCGAGCGAGACGCCGTTGACCAGCCGCACGACGCCCAGCACCAGCACGGCCAGCTGCAGGAGCAGCCCGAACGTCCTGGCCCGCCGCTTCGCCGCGGTGGAGGCCAGCAGGCCCTGCCGGTCCAGGCTGTCCTCCAGCGCGCGCATCGCCGCCGAACCGCGGACGTACCCCCGGATGGCCGAGGTCGTCTTCAGCTGCGCCACGTCGAAGACCGCCTGCTCCAGCGGCTCGGACGGCCGCGCCCCGGCCTGGCTGACCTGCTTGTAGCTGTTCACCCGCAGCCGGCCGCGGTCCACCAGCGCCGCGATCGCCGCGTCGGCCGCCCGGTCGGGACCGCCGGCCAGGTAGGCGAGCTGGTAGACGGTCGGCGGCGGCCCGGGCCGGACCTGGTCGGCCCGCAGCGCCCGGGCGCCGGCGATCCCGGACACCACGACCCGCACCAGCAGCACCGCGCCGAGCAACGCGATGTAGAGGACCACGAAATCCGGTCCGGAAATGCCCCACGGGTCGGCCATCGCCCGTCTCCCCTCAGTGTGTCGCGGTTACCGTAGCTGTGAGACGCAAGCGCTCGCGTCGGCGTTTCAACCGCCGCAGCCTCCGCCGCCACCACCTCCGCAGCCCCCGCCTCCGCCGCCGCACGAGCTGCCGCCCCCGCCACCGAAGCCGCCGTAGTAGCCGGCGGCCGCGCCGCCACCGGCGCTCGCCCAGTGGGCGCTGCGGGGACGGCGGTACACCTGCGCGGCCGCCTGCCGGACGGCCCGGCCGACGGCCAGCCGCACCTCCTTGTCGGGGTGGCCGCCGAGGCCCTGGGCCGCGACGGTGCCGGCCGCCCCGGCCGTGAGTACCCCGGCACGCCGGGCCTTTTCGACGGCGGCCCGCCCGGCGGCGGTGATCCTGACCCGCGGCCGGTTCGCGGCACCGACAGTGGCGGCGATGGCCGCGGCGGTGTTCAGCACCAGCAGCAGGATCAGGTAACCGACCGGGTGCCCGGTCGCCGACCCGGCGATCAGCCGGGCGACGCCGAGCACGCCCAGTGCCCAGTAGGCCACCGCCGTGGTCACCCAGGCCAGCCGGACCGCCCGGACGTCGGTCAGCAGGCCGCGGGCGACCAGCCCGGCTTCGAGCCCGGCCACCGAGGAGTGCTGCCCGACGTCGTCGGCCACCCGCGTGACCGAGTTCCCGGTCTTGCCGATGCGCGCGAGCGCCGCACGGCCGAGGTCGTCGGTCGCCGTGTCGCGGACGCGGTGCAGCTTGCCGGTGCTGTCGAGGCGGACGAGCTGCCGCTCCAGCAGCGTCGCGACGACGAACTCGCCGAGCCGGTGCCGCCCGCCGGCCAGCAGCGCGAATTCCTCGGCCCGCTCCGGCGCGGCCACGCCGTCCCCCTGCGACAGCCGCCTGGCGCGCAGCACGCCGTACAGCGCCACCGCGAGCAGGAGGCCCAGGTAGAGGCCCGTGAACACCGGTCCGGGAATGCCCCAGGTGTCGGTCATGAGTCCGCCCTCCCTCGTCCGTGTTCGGTGACCACGTTCGAGGAAGGGCGGCGGGTTGCTCCCTTAAGAAGGATTTAGGACTCGGGTACCAGTTTCAGCGAGATGGAGTTGATGCAGTACCGCTGGTCGGTCGGGGTCGGGTAGCCCTCGCCCTCGAAGACGTGCCCGAGGTGGCTGTGGCACGAGCCGCAGAGCACCTCGATGCGCTTCATGCCCATGGTGCGGTCCTCGCGCAGCAGCACGGCGTCGGAGTCCGCGGGGTCGTAGAACGACGGCCAGCCGCAGTGGCTCTCGAACTTCGTGTCGCTGCGGAACAGCTCGGCACCGCACGCGCGGCACTCGTAGACGCCGGTGGTCTTGGTGTCGGTGTACTCACCGGTGAACGGCCGTTCGGTCCCCGCCTGGCGGAGCACGGCGTACTCGTCCGGGCTGAGCTGCGCCCGCCATTCCTGTTCGGACTTCACGACGCGCGGGGTCGCGCCGACAACGGGTTTCATACCTTTCACCCGATCCACGTTACGCCGCGAGCCAGGCGAGGGCGTGCACCACGATGTCCCATGCGGCCACGATCACGCCGAGCACGATGAGGACCACGATCAGGGCCGACACCCAGTAGCGCAGCCCGCCGAGGCGGTTGCTGGAGTCGGCGAAGTCCGCGACGCCGTCGAGCGCGGCCTCGATGGTGTAGTTCGGACCGCAGCGTTCGATGCGGTCGAGGTGCTCGGCGAACGCGCGCGCCTCCGGATCCCACGGGTCCAGGCCGACCAGGTCCTCGTGGAAGCGAGGATTCTGGCCCGGCAGCGAAGCTCCGTCTTCGGCCATACCCCCACGGTAGGCCATCGGCGCTCGTCAGCCCACCAAGCGCGCGTTACGTCTCATCACTGGCCGGAGCCGGTGCCGGTGGAACCGTCGAGCTTGGTGTTGCTGTCGATGAGCATCTGGCCACCCACCATCACGATCCGGAACGGGCGGCGCGACTGGTCGTTGAGATCCATGTTGATGATCAGCGAGCCGTCGTCCTCGGTGCGGCCCGAGTCGGCGTTGGCCTTCTTGAAGCCCTGGATGTTGGACTTGTTCGTGGCCCAGTAGGCCTGGAACTGCTGCTCGTTGCCGTAGACGGCCTGGGCGGCCGGGGTGAGCTTGTTCCAGCTCCCGGCCGGGTCGGAGAAGAAGTTGACCACGAGCAGACCGGCCGCGCCGACGTTGGTGACCTTGCCCTCCGTCACGGTGTCCCCGAGCGGGCCGGTGGGCACGGAACTGGAGGAGCTGTTCTTCTTCGGAGACGTCCCGGTGGCAGCGGGCGCACTGGACGGCGACTGGCCGGCCTGGTTGGTGTTCGTGCCGCCGCCACCACCACCGGAGTTCAGCACCAGGAACACGATGACCGCGACCACGACGACCGCCGCGCCGGCCCCGGCGAACAGCGCGTACTTGCGCTTGTTGTCCGCTTTCGGAGTGTCCGACGAGTACTGGGGAGCCCTGGCCGTCGGTGCGGCCGCGGGCATCGGTCTGGGCGGGGTGTTCGGCGGGGCGGCCGGCGAGCGCATCGGCATGAACGCCGCCGTCGGGCGCGGCGGGTTCGAGGGCGCCTTGTTCGCCGGCACGGGCGTGCCGACCGGCGGTGACGACGGCGCCTTGTTCTCGCTCCGCTGCCACGGCGGCCGCTCGCCGCCGTCCGCGGGGGCGGCGGGCTTGCGGCCCGCGCCGCCCGACAGCAGCGGCGGCGACGCCGTCATGCCGCCGGGCTCGGTCCGGGCCAGCGCGGCCAGCCGCTCGCGGGCCTCGGCCATGCTCGGCCGCTCGCCCGGCTCGCTGCGCAGCAGGCTCATCAGCAGCGCCGTGGCCGCCCCCGCCTGCACCGGCGGGTTGATCTGGCCGTTCGCCGCCGCGTAGAGCAGCGCGAGCTGGTTGGTCGTGTTGCCGTACGGCGTGGTGCCCTCGATGGCCTGGTAGAGGGTCGCGCCGAGGGCGAAGACGTCGGAGCTGGGCACCGGGTCGGCGCCGCGGGCCAGCTCGGGCGCCAGGTAGGCGGGTGTGCCGCCGATCAGGCCGGTGGCCGTCAGCGTCATGTCGCCCGCCGCGCGGGAGATGCCGAAGTCGGTGATCTTCGCGGTGCCGGTCTCGTCGATGAGGATGTTGCCCGGCTTGACGTCGCGGTGCACGATCCCGGCGCGGTGCGCGGCGACCAGCGCGGACGCGACCTGCTCGCCGATCCGGGCGACCCGGCCGAGCGGGAGGGTGCCCTCCTCGGCCAGGATCGTGGAGAGGCTGGGGCCGTTCAGGTACTCCATCACCAGGCAGGGGTCGCCGTTGTGCTCGGCGATGTCGAACACCACGATCGCGTTCGGGTGCTGGAAGCGGGCGGCGTTCTTCGCCTCGCGCATCGCGCGCTGGCGCATGTTGTCGCGTTCGGTCTCGGAGACACCCGGCTGCGGGAGGATCTGCTTGATCGCGACGGTGCGTTCGAGGCGCACGTCAGTCGCGCGCCACACCACTCCCATGGCACCGCTACCAATGTGCTCGACGAGGCGGTAGTGCCCCGCGATCAGCTGACCGGTGTCGATGGCGACTGCTCCTGACGAAATTCCCGGTGATGGTGGCCCTGCTCAGCGCGTTTCCGCTTCGCGCACCCGATCGAGTGTAGCGGTCGGCCCGGTGCCTTTCGCGTCAGCCAGCCGGTCCGGCGGGCTCGGGTTCGGCCGGTGCCCGCTTCTTGAACACCTTGACCAGCCCGATCGCCCCGGCCAGCGCGAACACGCCGTAGCAGGCGAGCAGCGCGGGCGGCGTGTCGCCGGTCAGGGCGTCGCCGAGGACGACCACGGCGACCGTGCCGGGCACGCTCCCGAGCAGCGTACCGGCCAGGTACGGGGAGAGCCGCACGGAGGATACCCCGCAGAGGTAGCTGAACGGCGCGAACGGCACCACCGGGATCAGCCGCAGCGAGGTGATGGCGAGGACGCCGCCGTCCGAAAGGCGGTCGTTGACCGTTTTCACCGCCGAGCGGTGCAGGTGCCGGGTGACCAGGTCGCGGCCGAGCAGCCGGGCCAGGCCGAAGGACAGGCCTGCCGCGATGGTGGTGGCGACCAGGCCGATCGCGATCCCGGCGGTGGTGCCGACGAGCAGGCCGGCGGCGAGGTTGAACACCGTCCGCGGGATCGGCGCCACGGTGAGCACCGAGTACGCGACGAGCAGCACGAGCGGCGTCGCGGGGCCGGTGGCGGCGGCCCAGGCCCGCAGTTCGGCCGGACCGGGGATCGGCAGCAGCACCGCGGCCGCCGCGAAGACGGCGAGCACGGCGAGCGCGACGATCAGCTTGCTGCGGCCGGACACCCGCTCCAGCCTACAGACGGAGCTTTCACGTGAAAGCTCCGACCTCGGGTCCGAGCTTTCACGTGAAAGCTCGGGTTCGCCGCTAGCGTGGCCGTATGCCCAAGCACGGTGACCCGGTCGAGTACGAGGTGGGCGGCCGCACGGTCCGCGTCTCGAGCCCGGACAAGGTGTACTTCCCCCAGCGCGGCATCACGAAGCGGCAGGTCGTGGAGCACTACATCACCGTCGGCGGGCCGCTGCTGCGCGCGATCGGCGAGCGGCCGACCACGCTGAAGCGGTACGTCGACGGCGTCGAGGGGGAGTGGTTCTACGCCAAGCGCGTGCCGAAGGGCGCGCCTTCGTGGGTCGAGACGGCCCGGATCACGTTCCCCTCGGGCCGCACGGCCGACGAGGTGTGCCCGACCGAGCCCGCCGTGTTCGCCTGGGCGGCGAACCTGGGCACGTTCGACTTCCACCCGTGGCCGGTGCGCCGCGCGGACGCCGACCACCCGGACGAGCTGCGCGTCGACGTCGACCCGCCGGACCGCGCCGGGTTCGCCGACGCGGTCGAGGTCGCCCGGGTGGTCCGCGAGGTGCTGGCGGACGCCGGGCTGACCGGCTACCCGAAGACGTCCGGCGGGCGCGGGGTGCACGTGCTGGTGCGGATCCGGCCGGAGTGGGACTTCGTCGCGGTCCGCCACGCGGTGATCGCGCTCGGCCGCGAGGTCGAGCGCCGCATCCCGGACAAGGCGACGATCTCGTGGTGGAAGGAGGAACGAGCCGGCCGGGTGTTCCTCGACTACAACCAGGCGGCCCGCGACCGCACGGTGGCGTCGGCGTGGTCGGTCCGCGGCACCCCGCGCGCGACGGTGTCGACACCGTTGACGTGGGACCTGCTGGACGAAGTGGACGCGGACGACTTCGACGTGCTGACGATCCCGGCTTTCCTGGAGCGGTACGGCGATCTGCACGCCCGAATGGACGAAGAGTCGTTCGGCCTCGAGACGGCATTGGAATGGTACGAACGCGACGCGCGTGATCACGGTCTCGGTGATCTGCCTTATCCGCCCGACTATCCGAAGATGCCGGGCGAGCCGAAGCGGGTGCAGCCGAGCAAGGCGCGGCCGGACTGACGCCGTGCACGCTGGGCCGATTGCCGCAGCCGCGCTGCGCGGAGTGATCACGCAAACGCCCGCTGTCGCCTTTCGGGTCACAAATGTTGCACGTCCGCGTTCGTTGTCACGATCATGGTCGCCGACGGCGTAACGTGCCGTTCCGAATCGGCGACTCTCCGGGGCATGCCCGGGGGCGGTTCGAGGAGGGAGGCCCTGCGTGGACGACCTGATCGCATTCCTCGCCGCGCGAGTGGGCGCGCGGCAGGCGTTGATCATGCAGGCCGTCAACAAGGCGAAGGCCGGCGAGACGATGAATCGCGGCGAGACGAAGGTCGCCGTGGAGCAGAAGATCCGCGGGCTGACCGATCTCGACCTCGAAGCGGTCAACCAGATGATCAACGAGATCGAGGCCACCCGGCGGATCCTGCTCGCCCACCGCACCACCGTGTCCGAAAAGGTCCCGGGTTTTCCGCTCTACGGCAGCGAATACTGGTGTGAGACCTGCCACGTGCCCGCCGACGAGGCCGGCTCCAACTGGTGCCTCACGCTGCGCCTGCTGGCCCTGCCCTACGCCGACCACCCGGACTACAGCGAGCGCTGGCGCCCGTAGCGGGAATCCCGCCGCCGGACGCGCGTTGCACGTCTCGTGACGCTGTTTTCCGTGCTCGACCGTTCGCCCGTGCGGCGCGACGGCGGGCCCGCGCGGGCGCTGCGTGACACCGTCGCCTTCGCCCGTGACATCGAACGGCTGGGCTACCACCGGTTCTGGGTGTCCGAACACCACGGCGTGCCCGGGGTCGCCGGGTCGGCGCCGACCGTGCTGGCCGCCGCCGTCGCCGGGGCGACCGGCCGCATCCGCGTCGGGACCGGCGGGGTGATGCTGCCGAACCACCGGCCCCTCGTCGTCGCCGAGCAGTTCGGTGTCCTGGAAGCGCTTCACCCCGGCCGGATCGACATGGGGCTGGGCCGGTCGGTCGGCTTCACCGCCGGCGTCCGGGATGCGCTGGGCCACGGCAAGGACGCGGCCGACGGCTTCGGCGCGCAGCTCCGGGAGCTGCTCGGGTTCTTCACCGGGGAACACGCTTTCCCCGGCGTCCACGCCTACCCCGCCGAGGGGCTGCGCGTGCCGCCGTTCCTGCTGGCCACCGGGTCCGGCGCGGACCTCGCCGCCGAACTCGGCCTGCCGCTGGTGATCGCGCCGGTGCGGGGTGAGCGCGCCCTGGCCGAAGCCGTGACGCGCTATCGCGAAGGGTTCCGGCCGTCCGAGTGGGCGCGGGAGCCGTACGTCGTGGTGTCCACGGCGATCGCCGTCGCGGACTCGGCGGCGGACGCGCGGAACCTGCTCGTGCCGGAGGCCTGGGCGACGGTGTATTCGCGTTCCCACGGCGTCTTCCCGCCCCTGGCGCCGCCCGCCGAGATCCTGGCCCTGCCGATGACCGGCCGCGAGCGAACGCGGCTCGAGGAGACCCTGGACGGCCAGATCTCGGGCACCCCGGCCGAGGTGGCCGACCGGCTGGACGCGCTCGTCGAAACCACGGGCGCCGACGAAGTCCTCGCGACGACGGCGGCCTACGACCAATCCGCGCGGCTGGATTCTTTCGCCGCGCTCGCGGAATTGTCCGGTATAGTTTCTCCGGTGACTGCCGGGTCGGCCTCGAGCCGTGAGCAGACGGGGTACCCGGCTGAGCCGTGACCTCCGGGCGGCCGCGTGGGCCGCCGCCTCCTCGCATGTGTCCGAAGTGATCGGAACGTGCGCGGAAAGGAGGTGAATCGCATGTCCGAGAACAGTTCCTGGTCGCAGTTCGTCGCGGCCCACGCCGAGGGCGGGGTGCTCGACGGCGTCGTGGCGCGGCCGCTGCCGTTCGGCGCCTTCGTCGAAGTGGCCCCGGGGATCCACGGCCTGCTGGTGACCGGCGCCGAGCAGGTGCCGGAAGCCGGGACGCGGCTGCCGGTCCGCATCGAGCGGATCGACGTCGAGCGTCGCCGGTTCAGCCTGGTGAAGGCGTGAGTTGAGGGGGGTCGAGGCAGGGCGCCCTGCCTCGACCCGTCACCCGAGTACGAAAGGCAGCCGCGCGGCCAGGTCGCCGAGTTCCGCGGCCTCCGCCTCGGTCGGCGCCCGACGGCCGGTCGCCACCAGCAGGACGTCTTCGTCGGAGAATGACGGCGGGAACGTGGTTCCCGCGATCGTCTCCAGCATCTGCCGCGTCCGCGCCAGGCCCTCGGCCGGCGGCGGCGCGGCGGACGGCAGGTGCGCCACCAGGTCCAGGTGGTGCAGGGTCCACTCCAGCACGTACGCCGAGAGGTAGTCGCCCGCGGTGAGGACCATGTCCTGCGTGCTCACCCGCATTCCCGGGTCGGCGAGGTCGGCCGCGCGGCCCGCCGCGGCGCCGACGTCCTCGAGGTGGAACTTCAGCAGGGCCGGGTCCTCGTACGCGGCGGCCAGGCGGACGATCAGCGCGTCCAGCGGGTCGTCGCCCGTCGGCGGCTCGTCGCTCACCGCCCAGTACGTGATCGCGTCGTGCGTGAGCGCCGCCGAGGACGGCGTGACCAGTGTGATCAGGACGTCCTGGGCGTCGATGACGAGGTGGCAGACCAGGTCGCGGACCAGCCAGCCCCGGCAGCCGGACGGCTTCGCGAAGTCGGCGTCGGGAAGGGCGGCGACCGCGGCGCGCAACGCCGCCCACGTGCGCGAAAAGAGATCCACGAGCGCGAAGTTAGCAGGGTCAGAGCCGCAGCTGCAGCTGAGTTAACAGCCGCTGCGCGGGGTCCGAGAAGTCCACTTCGGACACTTCGGCGGCGCGCCGGACCCGGTACCGCACGGTGTTCGGGTGGATGTTCAGCGCCCGCGCGGCGGCCCGGACGTCGCCGAAGGCGTCCAGCCAGGCCAGGACCGCCGGCACCAGGATCCCGCCGTGTTCGGCGTCGTGCGCCACCAGCGCCGTGAGCCGCGGGTCGCGGATGCGCGGCTGCCCGCCCAGGAACGCCAGCACCTCCGACAGCAGCACCTCGGCGCGGACGTCGGCCAGCGAGGCGACGTCCGCGGGCCAGTGCCCGCGCGCCATCGCCGCCAGGACGCGGTCGGCGTCGCCTCGGGACGCGGCCGCCTCCGACAGCCGGGGCACGACGCCGCCGAGGGCCGCCCGCACCGGGACGTCCAGGTGCCGGCGGGCGGTGGCGGTGATTTCGCGGGCCAGCGCCAGTACCGCCGCGTCCGAGTGCTCGGGCAGGTCCGGCAGCAGCGCGTAGACGCGGCCGCCGATCACGCTCACCAGCGCGCTGCGCCGGTAGGCCGCGGTGTGGACGGCGATCAGGTGGACCAGCTCGGCCCGCCGCAGCTGCCGATTGTCCGAGCGCTCCAAGGAAAACGCCAGCACCTGCGCCGGGCGGGCCGGGTCCGCGCCGATGTCGTCGGCGACGGACTCCGCATCGAGCCGTCCCTCCAGCAGGAGGGCCAGGAGGTCTTCGCGCAGCCGCAGCTCCGGGCTGGGCAGCGTGCGGGCGCGGATCAGCTGCGGCGCCAGGGCGCGGCTCGCGCCGAGCAGCGCCGTCTCGGCCCGTTCGGTGAGCGGCTGGGCGCCCTCCTGGACCCAGATCGTGCCGAGCGGCTGCTTGCCCGCGTGGATGCCCGCGGCGATGCGGCGGCGGATGCCCAGCTCGGGCCGCTCGTCGATCCGGACGATCCCTTCCCCGGCCCGAAGCCGCTGGTAGACGCCCCATTCGCGGAGCATCGCCAGGTAGCGCTCCGGGCCCTCGCGGCCGAGGATCGACAGCCGCCGCAGCTCGTCGACTTCGTCGCCCGCCCGTGAATACGCGAGCACGCGGTTGGCCGTGTCTTCGATGCTGACCAGGCCGCCGGTGAGCGTCGCGATCGTCTGCGCCAGGGCGAACAGGTCGCCGAGCACCTCGCCGCTGGCCGCCTCACCACCCGCGCGCGCCGCTTCGATGACGCCGCGGGCCAGGGACTCGACCTGCTCCCAGCGTGCCTCGGCGCCGACCGTGAGCAGCGCGACGCCCGCGTCGGCGGCGACGTCGGCACCCGTCGCGCCTTTGACCGCCACCGCGGCCGCGCCGCCACGCCCGGCCGCGCGGATGGCCGGCGCCGCCGCCCGGCCGCGCGCGCCGATCACCAGCACCAGGTCGCCGGGGGACGCTTCCAGGGGGTCTTCGGGGTCGAGGATCACGACGTCGGTGACCGGCACGCCGAGGCCGTGCGGCGCCACGACGACCTCGACCAGGGGCTCGCCGAGCGTCGCCAGGACGTGCCGCAGCGAGGTTGTCTGATCGGCCAAGGCCATACGACCGATTTTAGCCGTTCGGACAAGCCGCCCGGGTGTGTCCGGAGTTACCGTTCGGGGCATCAGGACTACAGAGCAGAGGAGCCGCCGTGGACGCCGTGACCCAGACCCCCGCCCCGACGAACGAGCCGGTGCTCACCTACGCGCCGGGCAGCGCTGAGCGCGCGGAACTCGAGGGTGCGCTCAAGCGGCTGGGCCAGGCGGAACCGGTCGAGCTGACCGTCACCATCGGCGGCGAGCAGCGCCCCGGTGGCGGCGAGCAGATCGACGTCGTCCAGCCGCACAACCACGCGCACGTCCTCGGTACCATCCACAGCGCGACCCAGCAGGACGCCACCGACGCGATCGCGGCCGCCGCGAAGGCCGCTCCGGAGTGGCGTTCGCTGTCCTACGACGACCGCGCCGCGATCCTCCTGCGCGCCGCCGACCTGCTCACCGGCAAGTGGCGCGCCACCCTCAACGCGGCCACCATGCTCGGCCAGTCCAAGACCGCGACCCAGGCCGAGATCGACTCCGCCTGCGAGCTCGCCGACTTCTGGCGCTTCAACGTCGAGTTCGGCCGCCGCATCCTCGCCGAGCAGCCGATCAGCTCGCCCGGCGTGTGGAACCGGCTGGAGCACCGGCCCCTCGAGGGCTTCGTCTACGCGATCACGCCGTTCAACTTCACCGCCATCGCCGGCAACCTGCCGACCGCGCCCGCGCTGATGGGCAACACCGTGCTGTGGAAGCCGTCGCCGACACAGTCGTTCGCCGCGCACCTGACCATGCGGCTGCTCGAAGAGGCCGGGATGCCGCCGGGCGTGATCAACCTGCTGCCGGGTGACGGCAAGGCCGTCTCGGAGGTCGCGCTGACCCACCGCGACCTGGCCGGCATCCACTTCACCGGCTCGACCGCGACCTTCCAGCACCTGTGGGGCACGGTCGGGGCGAACATCGCGGGCTACCGCGGCTACCCGCGCCTGGTCGGCGAGACCGGCGGCAAGGACTTCGTGCTCGCGCACCCCTCCGCCGACGTCGACGTCCTGCGCACCGCGCTGGTCCGCGGCGCCTTCGAGTACCAGGGCCAGAAGTGCTCCGCCGCTTCGCGCGCGTACGTCCCGCGCAGCGTCTGGAACGAGCTGAAGGACGGCCTGGTCGCCGAGACCGAGGCGCTGACCTACGGCGACGTCACCGACCTGTCGCACTTCGGCGGCGCGGTGATCGACCGGCGCGCGTTCACGAAGCACACGTCGCTTTTCGAACGCGTCGCTTCCGATGCGTCGGTCGAGGTCCTCACCGGCGGCACGGCCGACGACAGCGTCGGCTACTTCGTGCAGCCGACGATCCTGGTGTCGGACGACCCGAAGCACGAGATCTTCTCGACCGAGTACTTCGGCCCGATCCTGTCGGTGTACGTCTACGAGGACTCCCGCTTCGACGACGTCCTGAAGCTGGTCGACGAGACCGCCGCCTACGCGCTGACCGGCGCGGTGATCGCGAACGACCGCGTCGCCGTGGCGAAGGCCGCCGAGGCGCTGAAGTTCACCGCGGGCAACTTCTACGTCAACGACAAGCCGACCGGCGCCGTCGTCGGCCAGCAGCCGTTCGGCGGCGGCCGGGCGTCCGGCACGAACGACAAGGCGGGCTCGATCTTCAACCTGCAGCGCTGGACCAGCCCGCGCTCGGTCAAGGAGACCTTCGTGCCGCCGACCAGCGTGCGCTACCCGCACCAGGGCTGAGGAGGACCGTCATGTTGCGTGCCCCGTTGCTCGCCGCCGCCCGGTCGCGGCGCATCCGCGCGCTGGTCGAGGCCGTGCCCGCCACGCGATCCGTGGTGCGCCGGTTCGTGGCCGGGTCCGAGACCGCCGACGCCGTCCGCGTGGCCCGGGAACTGGCCGCGGACGGCCGCCGGATCACCCTCGACCACCTGGGCGAGGACACCACCGACGCCGGGCAGGCGGCGGCGACCGTCCGGGCCTACGAGGCGGTGCTGTCCGCGCTGGCCGCGGAAGGGCTGGCTGCGGGGGCGGACGTCTCGGTGAAGCTGTCGGCGGTGGGGCAGTTCCTGCCTTCGAACGGCGAAGACGTCGCGCTGGAGAACGCGCGGAAGATCTGCGCGGCGGCCGAGGCGGTCGGCGCCACCGTGACGCTGGACATGGAGGACCACACCACCACGGACTCGACGCTCGGCATCCTGCGCGAGCTGCGCGGCGAGTACCCGTGGGTGGGCGCGGTGCTGCAGGCCTACCTGCGGCGCACCGAGCAGGACTGCCGTTCGTTGTCCGGGCCGGGCTCCCGGGTCCGGCTGTGCAAGGGCGCGTACGCCGAACCCGAGTCGGTGGCGTTCCAGGAGAAGTCCGAAGTGGACAAGTCCTACGTCCGCTGCCTGCGCGTCCTGATGGCGGGCCAGGGCTACCCCATGGTGGCCTCGCACGACCCGCGGATGATCGGGATCGCCGCCGCGCTCGCCGAGGAGAACGGGCGGACCGACGACGACCACGAGTTCCAGATGCTCTACGGCATCCGGCCGGAGGAACAGCGGCGGATCGCCGCGTCGGGCGCCCGCATGCGCGTCTACGTGCCCTACGGCGACGAGTGGTACGGCTACTTCATGCGGCGGCTGGCCGAGCGCCCGGCCAACCTGGCGTTCTTCCTGCGCGGCCTGGCGACCAGGTCCTGAAAAGCCGTGAAGGCCTCCTTACCGGCTCTTATGGCCGGTAAGGAGGCCTTCACGGCACGGTGGTCAGGCCTGTTCGGCCT
>NZ_JBFACT010000079.1:0-34427 GCF_040640995.1 Amycolatopsis sp. NPDC021455
CCGCCCCCGTCCTACCCCCCCATTTGGGGCTTCCGCCCCCCACGACGCACCGAACGCCACATTGGGTGCGTCCAACGCAACCAACGCCACATTGGGGCGCTCGTCGCTAGTGCCGGCGGGACCTCAGTGCCTCGATGACTTCGTCGTCCCACCGGTGGGTCCGGATCAGCCGGTAGCGCTCCGCGGCCACCCACATGTACGCCTCGGCGTCGGTCCGGTCGCCGATCAGCCCGGCCTGCCGCAGCATCGCCACCACCGGGCCGAACTCCTCCTCGAACCACCGCTGCGCGACGCTCGCCCGGTCGCAGAACTTGCCTTCGTCCTGCATCAGCCGGAAGCCCCACGCCTCCACGTGCTCGCCCAGCTTCGCGTAGTCCCACGGGTCCGACACGATCACCGACGCCCGCGCGTGGCCGGTCAGGGGGACGCGCTCCAGGAACAGCCGGCGGTAGTCCTTGACGATCAGGTCGCCGCGGTGGCGGATGCCGCTCGGGTCCAGCTTGGTCTTCACGACCGTGACCGAAGCCTCTATTGTGGACAGTCCCTGCGCCAGGGCGACCGAAACCCGGTGGTGGCCGTCGATGATGAAGTGCAGCTCGCCGACGCGGTAGACCTCGATCGGCGGGATCTCCTCGCCGCGGCGGGCGGCCAGCGCCAGGCGTTCCCAGCGCTCGCGGACGCGGGCCGACGTCGGGCGGAAGCGGCGGTCGAAGTCGCGGCTGCGGTCCACCGTGCCGACGATCGAGTCCAGTTTGATCACCCGCAGCCCGATCCGGTGCTCGCCGAGGTAGCCGAGCGCCTCCACCACCTCGTGGAACGGCAGCATGATGTTGACGTCGTCGGGCTCACGGCGCAGCCACGTCGAAAGCCGCGAAAGCACTTGGCCGCGGCGCGCGCGGAGGAAGTCGTTCTCCGCGTCGGCGCGGGGAAACCCCGTCTCTTTCATGAGAACTCCATGATCCGGTGGCCCACCACGTTGCGGATCCGGGTTTCGCCGACGACCCGGTCCGGCACCGGCTCGCCGTGCGGGTGGATGTGCCCGTGCAGCAGCCACTTCGGGCGCAGCGCGTCGATCGTCCGGTGCAGGCACGCGAACCCGCGGTGCGGCGGGTCCGGCCGGTCGCCGAGGTCCAGCGGCGGCGAGTGCGTCAGCAGCACGTCGACGTCCCGGCCGTCGCGCCACCGCCGCCACTTCGCCCGCCGCACCAGGCCGCGGGCCCGGCGGGCCTGCTGGCGCTGCGTCCACTGGTTCGGCCCGTCGTTGTAGCGGATCGACCCGCCGAGCCCGGCGAACCGCAGCCCGGCGACGTCGACGATCCGGCCGTCGGCGTTGACCCCGCCCGCCGGGCCCGGCCACGGCGTCGGGAAACCGTCCTTCATGGACAGTCCGCCGTAGCGGGTGTAGCCGCTCAGGTCGGGGTCGTGGTTGCCGGGCACGAACACGCACGGCACGTCCAGCGCGCCGGCCAGGAACGCGAGGTAGTCGTAGGGGAGGTCGCCGGCGCCGATGACCAGGTCGACGGAGAAGCCGCGGACCGCGTCGGTCCACAACCGCTCGTCCACCTCGTCGGCGACCACCAGCGCTTTCGGCATGGACCCAGGGTACGACGTCCCCGGGTCACTTCATGCCGTGCGCGAACCCCGGGTCGGCGACGATGACGAAAGTGATCACGAAGATCCACACGAGGCTGAGCGTGAGCGCCCAGAACTTCAGGTTGGAAAACATCCTCGACATGGGAATTCTCCCGAAAAATCCGGTGGAAAGAAAAGGGGACCTAGAGCCAGCCGTTCTTCCGGAATATTCGGTACAGCAACAGGCAGATCGCCAGGATCACGGTGATCACCAGCGGATACCCGAACTTCCAGTGCAGTTCGGGCAGGTAGTCGAAGTTCATCCCGTAGATGCCCGCGATCATCGTCGGCACGGTGATGATCGCCGCCCACGACGTGATCTTGCGCATGTCGGTGTTCTGCTGCAGGGAGATCTTCGCGACCGTCGCGTCGACCAGTGTGGACAGCAGCTCGTCGAACGCCGCCACCCGCTCCGACACGGTCGTGAGGTGGTCGGCGACGTCGCGGAAGTACGAGCGGACCTCGTCCGGCACCAGCCGCGTGTAGCCCTCGGCCAGGCGCTGGATCGGCGTCGCCAGCGGCATCACCGCCCGGCGCAGCTCGAGGACCTCCCGCTTCATCAGGTAGATCTGCTCGGCGCTGATCTGCGAGCGGGGCGCGAAGACCTGCGCCTCCATCTCGTCGATGTCGTTCTCGATCCGGCCCGTGACGTCGAGGTAGTGGTCGACGACGTGGTCGGCGATGGCGTGCACGACCGCGGACGGGCCCAGCTGCAGCCGCTCCGGGTCCTCGTCCAGCTCGCGGCGCAGCCGCGCCAGCCCGGAGTGGTTCCCGTGCCGCACGGTGATCACGAAGTCGCGGCCGAGGAACACCATCAGCTCGCCCGTCTCCACGATCTCGTTCGCCGTGGTGGGTGACTCGTGTTCGACGTACCGGACGGTCTTGACCACCAGGAACAAGGTGTCGTCGTAGCGCTCCAGCTTCGGCCGCTGGTGCGCTTCGAGCGCGTCCTCGACCGCCAGCTCGTGCAGCCCGAACGTGTCCGCCACACCCTGGATCTGCTGGGCGTCCGGCTCGTGCAGCCCGATCCAGACGAACCCCTCGTGCCGCTTCCGGACCTCCTTGATCGCCTCGGAGTGCGTCCAGCGGCCGGGCAGGCGCTCACCGGCGACGTACACCGCGCAGTCGACGACGTACGCCGACAGCGGCACCGGGACCGGGCGGACGGGAACGGTGCCCTTGTTGCCGCGGCCGCGAAGGCCGCCGAGCGAGGGGATGGCAGGCATGGGATCTCCTGGACGTCGTGCGTGGTCGTGCGAAGACGACTGACCAGGGGCGGAAAAAGCGTCCGCCCGGCGACACACCAGCGTTCCCGGGGAGAGAAGGCCTACCTGGAGACGACCCGTGAGGTGGGAACGCTGGGACTACTAGGGAGCGGACTATCGCCACTACTCATCGAGTTCCTCACCTCCTTCGGGCCGGGTGCAACGTGGTGGGGCTCGCGTTGACGCGCGAACACCGATGGTTGAGGGTACTCCTCACTACGGATGCGTGTCGTACCAGCCTCACGCGGTGTTACGCGACAGGGAGATGACGAGTGCAGTTCGGCCGGTATTACGAGGAGTTCGAGGTCGGGGCGGTCTACAAGCACTGGCCGGGCAAAACGGTCACCGAATACGACGACCACCTGTTCTGCCTGATCACCATGAACCACCACCCGCTGCACCTGGACGCGCACTACGCCGAGGAGACCACCGACTTCGGCAAGAACGTCGTGGTCGGGAACTACGTCTACTCGCTGCTGCTGGGCATGTCCGTGCCCGACGTCTCCGGCAAGGCCATCGCGAACCTCGAGGTCGAGTCGCTGAAGCACGTGAAGCCGACCTTCCACGGCGACACGATCTACGGCGAGACCGAGGTGCTGGACAAGACGCCGTCGAAGTCCAAGGACGACCGGGGTGTCGTGTACGTCGAGACCCGCGGCTACAAGCAGGACGGCACGATCGTGTGCACCTTCCGGCGGAAGGTGATGGTGCCGAAGCGCTCCTACGGGGAGACTCGCGGCGGGGAGCAGCCGGGCCGGCCGGTGCCGCACGAATGAGGCTCTGATGGACTTGGACGGGATCAAGGGCGTACTGCGCACGTTCGCGGAAGTCGAGGCGCGCGGGGTGTCGCCGCTGTACGAGCACCTGGCGCTGCAGGCGGCGGCGGACGACGACGTCGCGGGCCTGCTGTCGGTGGCCCGCGACGGCGAGGTCCGCGGGACGCTGCTGATGGCGACCGCGCACCGGCTCGTGCAGGCGGACCCGATCCACCCGCTGTCGCGGTACTACCCGTCGCTGGGCGGTTTCGACGGCGTCGACTCCGACACCTGGCCGTTGTTCCGGTCGTTCCTGCTGGAGCGCGCGGACAAGGCCCGCGCGCTGATCGCCTCGCGTTATACGCAGACGAACGAGGTCCGGCGCGCGGCGCTGCTGTACCCGGGCGTCGCGCGGGCGGCTCGCGAAGCGGGCGGGAAGGTTTCGCTGCTGGAGGTGGGCTGCAGCGCCGGGCTGCTGCTGGGCCTGGACCGGTTCGGCTACCGCTACCAGTGCGACGGCGGCGACCAGCTGACGGCGGGCCCGGCGAAGGCCGCGGTCGGCCTGCACTGCGCGCTGGACCTGGCCCCGGGCGCGGTGGCGCCCAAGCTGCCGAAGAAGCTCGCGGTGCTGGACCGGGCGGGGCTGGACCGGGCCCCGGTGGACCTCTCGGACGAGGACGAGCTGGCCTGGCTGGAGGCGTGCGTCTGGGCGGACCAGCCGGACCGCATCAGGCTCCTGCGCACGGCGGCGGCCGAGCAGGCCAAGCACCGGCCGCGGTTGGTGACGGGCGACGGCGTGGACGACCTGGCCTCGGCGGCGGCGTCGCTGGAGGGGCCGCTGGTGCTGGTGACGAGCCACGCGCTGGCGTACTTCCCGGCCGACCGGCGCGCGGCGTTCGTCTCGGAGCTGGCGTCGCTGGCCGAGTCGCGGCCGGTGTGGTGGGTGTCGGAGGAGTTCTACGGCGCCGGCCTGGATCTCGTGCTGCCCGGGCGATCGGATCTGGCGGGTGCGGACGGGCTGGCGACGCTGGGCGTCGTCCGCTGGGAGGACGGCAAGCCGGAGGCGCACGCCCTGGCGCGAACTGCTCCGCACGGGCAGCGGATGACCTGGCTGCCGCTTTAGCTCCGGCGGCTCGCCAGCCGTCTTGAACGACTCGTTCCCGTCGTCCGACGACCTGAACGAGTCGTTCAAGACATCGCAGCCGTGCCGTGCTCAAGCCCGCGGCAGGGCGCTCCAGTCACGGAGCGTCACGTAAAGCAGATCCACCAGCGCCCCGCCCGCTTCGAGCGCGGACAGGTCCGCCGCATCGGACCAACGGGCCTCCGACGCGTCGTCACCCGCCGTGAGAACCCCGCCGGTCACCTCGCAGGCGTAGTCGTGGATCTCGTACGGCCCCCGGGTCACCGTGCCGATCAATGTGCCCGGAATCACGTCCAGCCCGGTCTCCTCCCGCAGCTCCCGGACCACGGCCATCGCGTCCGATTCGCCCGGTTCCACGCGCCCGCCGGGCAGGGACCACAGCCCCGATCCGGGGTCGTTCCGGCGCCGGATGAGCAGCAAACGGCCTCGTGAGTCGAACGCGATGCCGCCGACGCAGCGGATCGTGGTGCTCGCGGGGTGTGTCATGTCCCGAAGGGTAGACGTGACCGAACTGAAAACGGATGTCCTGTACACGGAGAGTAGCCGTACGGTACACTTCGGACCGCGTGCTGACCCGAGCGCGGGACTTACCTCCCGTGTCCCTGTCCAGTGCGGTACAAGTTAAGTGCCACTTGTCCGGTGTCACCGTAAGAGACGGGATTGATCACGGTGAACGTGAAGAAGATTGCGGGCCTCGCCGGTATCGCGCTGGTGCTGTTCTTCGTCATTGCCCAGCCGGGCCAGGCCGCGGGCCTCGTCGGCAACATCATCCAGTTCCTGCGCGACTCGGCCGAATCGGTGATCACCTTCGTCAGCAACGTCTTCAAGGGCTGATCGGGGGCTACCCTCGAACCATGTTCGCGCCACGCGATCCCGACGAGTACCTCCTCGACACCGAGCGGCGGGTCATCCGGATCCGCCGCCACTGGGCGGTGCTGCTGTGGGACACCTTCGAGGCGGCCGCGCTGCTGGCCGTCTGCGTCCTGGTGTCCTACCTGCTGCCGCCGGCGCTGTACATCGGCCAGAACATCCTCTGGTACGTCGCGCTGCTCGTCGTCCTGCGGTTCGCCTACGTGGTGATCGAGTGGTGGGTCGAACGGCTGGTGGTCACGGACAAGCGGTTCGTCATGACCACCGGCGTGTTCACCACCAAGGTGCTGATGATGCCGATCAGCAAGGTCACGGACCTCAGCTACGTCCGCACCGCCAACGGCCGCATGATGGGCTACGGCACGATGGTGGTCGAGTCCGCCGGTCAGATCCAGGCCCTCAACCGGATCGACTACATCCCGCGCCCCGAAGAGTTCTACGACACGATCTCGGAGCTCGTCTTCGGCGACAAGCAGAAGCAGGCCGAACGCTTCTCGATGATCAAGGCCCAGCGGGCCGCCCGAGGCAAGAAGCCCGTCGGCTGAGGCGTCCCAGTGCGGATGTGACCTAGCGCATCGTCGAGAATGGACACGATGCGCATCGACCTGCACGCCCACTCCACCGCTTCCGACGGCACCGACTCGCCGGCCGGGCTCGTCGCCGCGGCCGTGACCGCCGGGCTCGACGTCGTCGCGATCACCGACCACGACACCACCGCGGGCTGGGCGCCCGCCTCCGAGGCGGTGCCGCCGGGCCTCACCCTGGTCCCCGGCGCCGAGCTCTCCACGGTGTCGGTCGACCCCGAAACCGGCCGCCAGATCAGCGTCCACCTGCTCGCCTACCTCTTCGACCCGACGGCCGAGGCGATCGTCACCGAGCAGACCCGGCTGCGGCTCGAGCGCCGCACGCGGCTGCGCCGGATGGCCGAGCGGATGGCCGCCGACGGCCTGCCCGTCGACGCCGACGAGATCTTCGGCCTGCTGCCCGAGGACTCGCCGCCCGGCCGCCCGCACCTGGCCCAGGCGCTGGTCCGGGCCGGGCTCGTCAAGTCCGTCGACGAGGCGTTCGCCGACTACCTGAGCCCCCGGCGTGGCTACTACGTCGCCCGGCGCGACACACCGGTCGGGGAAGCGATCGACATGATCGCCGCCGCCGGCGGTGTCACGGTCATCGCGCACCCCTTCGCCTTCAGCCGCGGCGCCACCATCAGCGAGGACACCCTCGCCGAGCTGGCCGCGCGCGGGCTCACCGGGGTCGAGGCCGACCACCCGAACCACGACGTGCCGACGCGGGCCCGCACCCGCGAGCTCGCCGGCGAGCTCGGCCTGCTGGTCACCGGGTCCAGCGACTACCACGGCACGAACAAGACGATCGTGCTCGGGGAGTGCACCACCGACCCCGGCCAGTTCGAGGAGCTCGTCGCGCGTGCGACCGGCAGCCAGGTCGTGAAGGGCTGACATGGCGATCGCCGACTTCTTCGACGTGAAGCTCTTCATGAGCGCGACGATCACGCTGATCGTCATCATGGACCCGCCCGGCACCGTGCCGGTGTTCCTCAGCCTGGTCGGCCGCAAGCCGATGGCGACGCGGGCGCGCGCCGCCCGGCAGGCCGTGCTGGTGTCGTTGCTGGTCATCAGCCTGTTCGCGGTGGCGGGCCAGGCGATCCTGGCCTACCTCGGCATCGGCATCCCGGCACTGCAGGGCGCGGGCGGGCTGCTGCTCCTGCTCATCTCGCTGCAGCTGCTCACCGGCAACGGCCACGAGCCGGAGACGGCGGCCGAAGACGTCAACATCGCACTCGTGCCGCTGGGCACGCCGCTGCTGGCCGGGCCCGGCGCGATCGCCGCGACCATCGTGTTCGTCCGGCAGGCGGACGGTCACCTCGGCGCGTACATCGCCCTGGCGCTGGCGATCGTCACGACCCACTTCGTCATCTACCTCTGCATGCGCTACTCCGGCTTCGTCATCCGGCTGATCAAGGAAAGCGGCATCACGCTGCTGGCCAAGGTGGCCGGCCTGCTGCTCGCCGCCATCGCCGTCGAGCTCGTCGCGAACTCCGTCCGCGGCTTCATCGCCGGCGCCGGCTGAACGCCGCCACCCGGGTTGTCCTATCGGACAGGATGCGCCCGGTTCGTTGACATCGTTGGCACCTCTCGCGCAGCCTGAAGCTCAGCTCAGCGATTGAAACGATTCAACGTCGTGCGGAGGCCTCGATGAAGTGGCTCAGAGCGTTCCTGCCGGTGGCGGTCCTGGTGGCGAGCGGCGTGGCCGCCGCGCCCGCCACGGCCGCGCCCGGCTGGCAGAAGTACGTCGTCGCCCCGGCGAGCCGGGACGTCCGGCCGGTGAAGGTGCTGTCCACCAGCGGCGACGTCGCCAACCCGAACGGCCTGCTCGGGCGCGGGGTGGCGACGTTCAAGCGGCAGGCGCCGCCGCCGAAGCCGGTGTGGCCGGCCGGGAGCACGGCCGCCGCGTCGTCGTTCCACGCGCCGAACAACGGCGGGAACGGCCAGCCGCGGACCTACGACCCCGGCAACGCCGTCGACGGGAACACCGAGACGTTCTGGAACGACGACACGATCGGCGCCTACCCGGACGTCCTGACGATCACCGCAGCGGCGCCGGTCGCGCTCCCCGGTGTCACCCTGTTGTCCAATGTGGACGGAGTACCGCAGGACTTCACCGTCGAGGTGCTGGACGCGGGGGTGTGGCGGGTCGCGGCTTCCGTGACCGGGAACACCGCCGTGCAGCGTGCGGTGACCTTCGACCGGCCGGTGACCACCACGCAGGTCCGGATCACCGTGACCAAGGACCAGAACACCCCGTCCGGCGAGTTCAGCCGCGTCGCCGAGGTCTGGCCGGGCGTGGTCGCCGATCCGCCGGTGCCGGTCGCGGTGCTCGACTTCGGCAAGGTCGTCGCCGGCTACCCGAAGATCGCCTTCGCGGGCGCGTCGGCGAACCGGCCGGGCATCCGGCTGTCGTTCTCCGAAACCCAGCAGTACCTGAGCGAACGCTCCGACTTCACGCGTTCGGACTTCTCCGGCGGGCCGGGCAGCGACCAGTACGCGGTGCCCGCGACACCGACTGTCTGGCGTGACACGAAGGGTTGTCTCTCGGGGAACCAGGTGTGCGCGGACGGCCTGCACGGCTTCCGCTACCTGCGGATCAGCCTCGACGCACTGGCGTCGGACGCGCCGCTCGCGCAGGCGTCCGGTGAGGTGCGGATCAGCGGCGTCTCGCTCGACTTCACGCCGTTCCTCGGCACGCCGTCGACCTACCGCGGCTGGTTCGAGTCGTCCGACGAAGACCTGAACAAGTACTGGTATGCGGCGTCCTACACGAACGAGCTCGGCATGGACACCTTCCGGGAGTCCGATGTGGACCCGCGCGGCGCGTTCTCGCCGACGCTGGACGGGAAGCTGGTGCTGCACGACGGCGCGAAGCGCGACCGGGACCCGTACGTCGGCGACGTCGCGGTGTCCGGCTTGACGCAGTACCTGACCCACCAGGACGGCACGGCGGCGAAGAACGTCCTCGCCGACCTGGCCGACCACCAGCGCGCGGACGGCTGGATCCCGCCGGCGTCGATCAACAACTACACGTTGCCGCTGTTCGACTATCCGCTCTGGTGGGTGACGTCGAGCTGGGACTACGTCCTCTACACGGGCGACACCGCGTACGCGGCTTCGTACTACCCGCACCTCGTGAAGACGCTCGACACGTGGTATCCGTCGGTCACCGATTCGCGCGGGTTGCTCGCGAAGGGCCTTAACGGCACCGGCGGCTACGGCGACTACGCGTTTCTGCCGCGTACCGGCGAAGTGACGTACTACAACGCGTTGTACGTCCGGGCGCTTCAGGGCGCGGCGGGCCTGGCGCGGGCGACGGGACACGCGGCGGACGCGGACCGGTGGCTTTCGCGCGCTTCGGGCGTCGCGGCGGCGGTGAACCAGTACCTGTGGGATCCGGCGGCGGCCGCGTACCTCGACTCGGCGACGGGCGCGGTGCGCCACGGCCAGGACGGCAACAGCCACGCGATCCTGGCCGGGATCGCTTCGCCGTCGCAGGCGACTTCGGCGCTGGCGCGGCTGGCGGCGGGCGCGTTGCCGTACGGGAACCCGTTCATGGACAACGACACCTTGGTCGGTGACGGCACGAAACGCGTGTACGCGTTCACGTCGTTCCCCGAGCTGCAGGCGCGGTTCCGGAGCGGGCAGGCGGCGTCCGCGATCGACCAGATCAAGCGGATGTACGGCTGGATGGCCACGCACGACCCCGGAATCACGGCGTGGGAAGGCATCGGCGAGGGTGGCTCGCACTACGAGCAGGGTTACACGTCGGCCGCGCACGGCTGGTCGACGGGTGTCGTGCCGGCTTTGACGAACGAGCTGCTGGGCGTTTCGCCGACGTCACCCGGCTTCGCCACCTGGAAAGTCGCCCCCAACCCGGGCGGCGTTTCTTGGGCGCGCGGAGCGGTGCCGACGCCGAAGGGCGCGTTGTCCGCTTCGTGGTCTCAGCAGGGTCCGGTGTTCTCGCTGACGGTCACGGCTCCGCACGGGACATCCGGGTCGTTGGTGGTGCCGGGTGGTCGCCTGGTGCTGCTGGACGGCCGTGCGGTGCGTTCCGCCGGACCGCTCACCGTGTCCGGCGGCACCCACACGGTCCTCGTGCTGCGGTAGCCGAAGTCCGTGAAGGCCTCCTTCCCGGCTCTTAAAGCCGGGAAGGAGGCCTTCACGGCTTTCCGGGTGCCGTGCGGAAAGTGTCGGTGGTGGTGCGTAGCGTGGACGGCGTGAAGGAGCAGATGGGCTTCGATTTCGGCGTCGCGCAACCGGTGCGGCTCACGAAGGTCTCCCCGGCGCGGCTGGCGACCTTCGACGACTGTCCGCGCCGGTACCGGCTCGCGTACCTCGAACGGCCGACACCGCAGCGCACCGGGCCGTGGGCGCACAGCACGCTCGGCGCGGTGGTGCACAACGCGCTGCGGGCGCTGTTCGACCTGCCGGTGCTCAAGCGGGTGCCGCAGCGGGCGATGGCGCTGGTGGCCGAGTTCTGGAAGGACGCGGGCTTCGAGAGCGAAGAGCAGGCGGCGCGGTACCGGGCGCGGGCCAAGGGCTGGGTGGCGGAGTACGTCGAGGACAACGACGTCAGCCACGACCCGGTCGGGCTGGAGCGGTGGGTGTCGGCGCCGGTCAGCCCGGCACCGGGGGAGCGGCCGTCGATGATCGTCGAAGGCCGCGCCGACCGGATCGACGCCCGCGAGGGTTCGCTGGTCATCGTGGACTACAAGACGGGCCGGCGTCCGCCGGACGAGTACGAAGCTCGGGCGTCGCAAGCGCTTGCGTTGTACGCGGTGGCGGCGGCGCGGACGTTGCGGATGCCGTGCACGACGGTCGAACTGCACCACCTGCCGAGCGGCACGATCGCGGCGGCGGAGCACACGACGGAGAGCTTGCAGCGGCACCTGCAACGCGCGGACGAGACCGCCGCAGACCTCAGGCTGGCCACGGATACCCTGGACGCGGGCGGCGACGGGGACGTGCTGTTCCCGCCCCGCCCGGACCGGCGTTGCGCCTGGTGCGACTTCAGGCCGAGTTGCGCGGCGGGCCAGGAAGCCGCCCCGGCGGCGCAGCCCTGGGACCTGCTCGCGCCCTGAACGGGAGGGAACGTGGCTTCACCGGACACCGACGAACTGGCCACGGTGCCCTTCGCCGCCGGCGCCCAAGAGCCGGAAACGGCCCCGCGGCAGCGAGTCGAGCCGGCGGACTCGCCTGATGCGCCGCGGGAGCGGGCCGAGCCGGAACGGATCGAACCGGAGCCCGCCGAGCCGGAATCCCCGACTACGGCTGGGGCTCCGGCTGGGGCTGGGGCTCCGGCGAAGGACGGCGGCCGCTGGTGGCGAGGTTTCACCGGCTCACTCGCGGCGGGGCTCACGGTCCTCGCGGTCGGGGTACTCGTCGTGGCGGGAATCTGCCTGTACACGGACGCACCCGGCCCCGGCGCGACCCTGCTGATCGGTCACCCGATCGCCGCGGTGCTGGCCATCCTGGCCCAGCGAGTCGCCGACCGCCGCAACGGCCTCCCGGCCGTCGGGGCGGCCATAGCGGTGGTCCTGTTCACAATCTCGGCCCTGACCCTCTTCTGGCTAAGCTGACCAGCAACTCCCGCCCCGACCACACGAGTTCGGGCTCCAATCACGCGAGCTCCGCGTTCCAGCACATGAGATGCCCGCTCAATCACGTGTGATGCCCCGCCAATCACGGGTGATGCCTGCCCAATCACGCGAAATGCCTCTCCGCGCACCGGAGCCCAGGCCCGCGCGGCACCTCGGCGGCCGAAACTCGAAACTCGCGGGTCCGAGCCGGGGCCTGCGTGATCGGAGCCGGAACTCGCGTGATCGGAGCCGGAACTCGCGTGATCGGAGCCGGAACTCGCGTGATCCGGGCCGGAACTCACGTGATTGAGGCCGGAACTCGTGATCAGGCGGGTATCTCGCGTGATTGGAGGGGCATCACTCGTGATTGGAGGGGCATCACGTGTGATTGGTGGGGCATTGCGGTTACTTGAGGGCCGTCAGGGTGGTGCCGCGTTCCTCCAGCAGGACCGGGCCGGCCGCGGCCAGGCGGACCACTCCCGTGTAGCCGCGGCGGTCGACGCCGACCGTGCGGATCGTCGAGCCGTCGTTCTCGTTCAGGACCGCCAGGCCGCCCTTGATCGGGACCACCAGCTGCTGCGCGAACGTGATTCCCGGGCCCTGCGCGCTGCTCAACGTCCAGCGCGGCGAAAGGTCGTCACGCGACAACGCCACCACCTTCGAGCCGCTGAACCAGTACATGTTCTGGCCCGCCTGCGTGGTCGCCTCGACGCCCGCCGGGGGATCGGCCGCCAGGTCGGCCGCCGGCACGTCCAGGGGGTACGCCGCGCGCTGGGTGCCGTCGCCGTTGTACGTCACCAGGAGCTTCTGGTCCGGGAGGACCACCGCCGTCACGTCGCCGGACATCGCGATCACGCGGGCGCGTTTGCCCGCCAGCACCGAACTGAAGCTGACCTGGGGCTCGTCGTCCTTCTCGGGCGTCGCCTTGTAGACCGTCAGGCGGTCGGCCGGGTCGCCCGGGCACCGCTCGATCACGCCGACCTTGCCCGACGCCGCCGCGACCGTGCCGTACGTGCAGCCCGTCCGCGGCTGCTTGCCCGCGTTGACCAGCGCCGGGACCTGGCCGTACTCGGCGCTCTTCACCAGGTCGTCGCGCCAGGTGTCGAGGAGCTTCTTGCCCGTCGCCGTCACGTGCGAGCCGTCGCTGACCAGCTGCGTGCCCAGCTCCGCGTTGCCGTTGCGCTGGGCCGTGATCCGCCCGGTCGCCGGGTCGAGCTGCGTGACTTCGCTGCAGTTGAGGGTCTTGTGGTAGACGGCGTTGATCCGGCCCCACGTCTCGTTCACCGTGCACAACGGCAGGTCACGCGTGTAGTGCCAGCGGATCCGCCCGGTCAGCGGGTCGCGGACGGCGACCTCGCCGCCGTCCGCGGTGGCCACCGAGTCGCCGGCCACGACCGGGACCGGCGTCGCACCGCTGGGGGCGCTCCACACCTCGGCCATCGAGCCCGGCACCTTGTCCGGCGCCGCGGGCAACGGCGGTGGCGGCGCCGCCTCGGTCCGGTCGGTGGCCGCGCTGTCGCTCGTCACGCCGATGACCAGCGCGGCGGCCACCACGCCCACCGCGATCAGCGCGGCGGCCACCCGGTCCCGCCCGCGGTTCCAAGGCGACCTGCGTGCCTTGACCCGCGGGGCGGGCGGAGTGGTGCTCTCGGGAGCGTCCTCGAGTACGTCCTCGGACCCGTAGTCCGCCTGGTCGACGTCGCTCACGTACCCGAACCCCCGATGGAGAATCGTCAGTCTGCCGACGCAGGTGTATCAGACGTCGCGGCCGGGCGGCGACGGCGGCGCCGCCGAGCCGGACGCTCGGCGTTCTCGCCGGCCTCCTTTTCGACGGCCGGGCCGGTCGTCTCCGGGGCGTTGCCGCTGCGGGTGCGACGGCGGGTCCGGGTACGGCCCTCCGAAGCCGGAGCGTCTTCCGAAGGAGCGGCGGCAGCGGCGTTGTCCGCCGCCTCGATCGCCTCGGCCGCCCGCGCGCCACCGCGGGTCCGCTTGCGCGGGGCCCGGGTGCGCTTGCGCGGCGCGTCTTCCGAAGACTCCGCCGAGCGGCGGCCACGGCCGCGCTTCTTGCCGCCCAAGTCCTCTTCCTCCTCGGCGGCCAGGCCCGCGCGGGTCCGCTTGGCCAGCGGCAGCCGCCCGGTGGTGCCCTCCGGGATGCCCAGGTCCTCGAACAGGTGCTTCGACGACGAGTACGTCTCCACCGGCTCCGGCATGTCCAGGCCGAGGGTGTCCGAGATCAGCTTCCAGCGCGGCTCCTCGTCCCAGTCGACGAGGGTGACCGCGACGCCGGTGCGCCCGGCGCGGCCGGTGCGGCCGATCCGGTGGACGTAGGTCTTCTCGTCCTCCGGGCACTGGTAGTTGATCACGTGCGTGACGTCGTCGATGTCGATGCCGCGGGCGGCGACGTCGGTGGCGACCAGGACGTCGACCTTGCCCGAGCGGAACGCGCGCAGCGCCTGCTCGCGGGCGCCCTGGCCCAGGTCACCGTGCACGGCGGCGGCCGCGAAACCGCGCTCGACCAGGTCGTCGGCCACCTTCTGCGCGGTGCGCTTGGTGCGGCTGAAGATCATCGTCAGGCCGCGATCGGCCGCCTGCAGGATCCGGGCGACGACCTCGGGCTTGTCCATCGAGTGCGCCCGGTAGACGAACTGGGCGGTGCGCTCGTGGACCGCGCCGGCGTCGTTCTCCTCGGCGCGGATGTGCGTCGGCTGCCGCAGGAACGTGCGGGCCAGCGTGATGATCGGGCCGGGCATGGTGGCCGAGAACAGCATGGTCTGCCGCTCGTCGGGCACCATCCGCAGGATGCGCTCGATGTCGGGCAGGAAGCCCAGGTCGAGCATCTCGTCGGCCTCGTCGAGCACCAGCCCGCGGACCTTGCCGAGCACCAGGTGCTGCTGCTCGGCCAGGTCGAGCAGGCGGCCCGGGGTGCCGATCACGACGTCGACGCCCTTGCGCAGCGCCTCGATCTGCGGCTCGTACGGGCGGCCGCCGTAGATGGCCAGCGTCCGGATGCCGAGGTGCTTGCCGGCGCCCTTGAGGTCGTTGGCGACCTGGATGCACAGCTCGCGCGTCGGGACCACGACGAGCACCTGCGGGGTGCCGTCGCCGGGGACCTGCACGCGGTGCAGCAGCGGGACGCCGAAGCCCAGCGTCTTGCCCATGCCGGTGCGGGCCTGGCCGATGAGGTCGTCGCCGGCCATGGCCAGCGGCAGCGTCAGCGCCTGGATGGCGAAGGTGCGCTCGATGCCCGCCTCGCCGAGGGCCTTGACGATCTCGGGTTTGACGCCGAAGGACGCGAAGGTCGGGGCCTCGGGCTCGACCGGGGCGCCCGCCTGCAGCGGGTGCGAGGTGTCGAGCGCGGCCGGGCCGGTCTCGCTGTGTTCCAGCGCGACGGCGGGGGGCTGTTCGGTTGTGGGAATTTCTGCGGTCAGGGTGATCGCCTCTCTCGTGACCAGCGCGCACCGCCGTTGGTCCGCTCGACACTCGACCGGGAGTAAACCCTGGTCCCTGGCGCTGATCTGGAGCGCGGAACCGGTCCGTCCCGGGAATGCCGGAAGAGGCGTGCACGCACATTGCAGTACGTCGGCAGGCCTCGTGGCCTGCCTGTTTCCCGACGCCGGTATGGCGTACGGAAGCTTGATATCGGACGCCAGTGTACCTGGTCAGCAGTTTTTCGACAGTACCCGGCGCGCCGGAACCAGTGTGATCGGTCTCGTCGCGGCACGCCCGGGCGCTTCGGCGATACCCTGCCCCCGTGACCGAGCCGAAAGAGATCTCAGAAGGCGTAGTCGACCTTCTGGGTGTGATCGCCTATGGCGAACTGTCCGCGTTCGACCGGCTGGCCGAGGACGCGCGCAATGCTCCCACCTTGGCCGGGCGGGCCGCGCTCGCGGCGATGGCGGCCGCCGAGATCGGTCACTACGCCCAGCTCGCCAAGCACGTGGCCGCGAACGGCATCAAGATCGAGGACGCCATGGCGCCGTTCGTGCACCACATCGATGCCTGGCACGCTTCGACCGCGCCGAAGTCGTACCTGGAGTCGCTGGTCAAAGCCTACGTCGGTGACGGGCTCGCCGCCGACCTCTACCGTGAGATCGCCAGCTGGCTCGACCCGGAGACCAAGGACCTCGTGCTCACCGTGCTCGCCGACACCGGCCACTCCGCGTTCGCCGAACGCGAAGTCGCCGCCGGCATCGAGGCCGACCCCAAGTCCCGTGACAAGCTCGCCCTGTGGGGCCGCCGCCTGCTGGGCGAGGCCCTGACCCAGGCCCAGTACGTCGTCGCCGAGCGCGACGGGCTGGCCGAGCTCATCGTCAGCGGCTCGGGCGACCTCTCCGGAATCGCGGCGCTGTTCCGGCGGTTGCAACAGGGGCACACGAAGCGCATGCAGGCGCTCGGCCTGGGCTGAACCCGATGGAGTACCCGGAAGTGACGACGCGGTCAGGCGCGGACATGCGCCACCGGAACGAGCCGGTTCGGTTAGCCTTGGCCGGCACATCCCTTACGAATTTCCAGCGGAGGTCCCACGTGGAGGTCAAGATCGGCATCAAGGACACGCCGCGCGAGCTGGTGGTGTCCAGTGGCCAGTCTCCCGAAGAGGTGGAGAAGCTGGTCGCCGAGGCCCTGACGGCCGGTGACGGGCTCTTCCGCATCAACGACGAGAAGGGACGCAAGTACATCGTCCCGTCCGACCGCATCGCGTACGTCGAGATCGCCCCGTCCGACGTCCGCAAGGTCGGCTTCGGCGTCGGCGACTGACTCGTTCCGGCGGGAAGGCCACCCCGCGGGGCGGCCTTCCCGGTTTCACCGGATTGTGGTGTTTTCCTTGGAGTGTCGCTTTTCCGCCGCCTAGCTTCGGCCGGTGACCACTCTCGAGCCGGCCGCCGTCGCGGATCTCGTGCGGAGCACTCTCTCCGCGCACAAGTCGTTGTTCCTCGCCACTTCGGGCAGCGCCGGGCCATGGGTCGGCGGGGTGTACTTCGCCGAAAGCGGCGAGTTCACCCTGAACCTCGTGCTCGAGGACCGCGGCCGGACGCTGGCCGCCGTCCGGGAGAACCCGGCGGTCTCGGTCGTCGTCTCGACGGGCTCGCCGATGCAGCCGTTCCTGCAGGCCCAGGCGTTCGCCGAGATCGTCGCCGGCGACGAGGACGCTCAGGTGCGCGAGCTGCTCGTCACGAAGGTCCCGGAGGCCGCGCCCTTCCTGGCCGCGCCGGTCACGGCGGTCCGGCTGACCGTGCGGAAGTGGCGGGCCACCGACATCGCGAACGGCCTGCTGCCCGGCGTGGAGCTGCCGGGTCCGCGGTTGCCCTAGGCGTTCAGTTCTTCCAGCGTCGTGGGCACGTGGAACGGTGGCGTGCTCGTGCCCGTGATGCGGTACCGGCCCCACGGGTCCGGGTCGGAAAGTTCTCCGGTGGCCGTGTGCGAGCCCGCCTGGATGGAGACCGGCTTCTTCTTGCCGCCCGCCAGGCGGGTCAGCTCCTCGTTCACCGCCACCCGGCCGTACCAGCGGTAATAGCCGTCGATCGGCTGGAAGTAGCCGCGCAGCTCGACCGTCGCCGCCACGGTCACCCCGTCGACCACCAGGGTGACCGGACCGGTGTAGCCGTCTTCGCTCATGACGTCTCCTCCAGCGAATCCGCGCGGCCCAGCTGGACCACCTTGTTGGCTTCCAGGGGCAGGTTCGGGTCGATGACCACGCCGTGCTGCCTGGTCAGGCCGTCGATGGCGGCCCAGATGATCTGCGTCAGGTACTCGACGACCGAGTCGCGGCTCATCGACCGGCGGTCCAGCCACCACTCGCCGGTGTTCTGGACCATGCCGACGATGCCGTGCGCCCACGGCTCGGCCGCGCCGGAGTCCATGTTGAACATCCGCATGTAGTCGCCGAGCAGCGCGGTCAGCGCCGTCGCGATCAGCTCCTTGTCCTCGGCCACGACGTCCGACGAGACCGGCTTCTCCGGCCGGCCGTGCGCCAGGAGCCGGTAGAGGTTCGGGTGCTCCTCGATCACGGTGAAGAACGCGTCCAGCGCCATCCGGATCCGCGGCACCGGCGCCAGCTCGGCGTTGATCGCCGGGATCAGGCGCTCGAACAGGATCTCCGTGCCGCGCTGGCCGAGGGCCACGTAGAGGTCGGCCTTGTCGTCGAAGTGCCGGTACAGCACCGGCTTCGTGACGCCGGCCTCCGCGGCGACGTCCTCCATGCCGAGGTCCGGGCCGTGCGTGTCGAGCGCCCGCAGCGCCGCCTCGACGAACTCCTTGCGCCGGGCGATCCGGTGCTTGCGCCACCGGTCGCGCCGGGCGTCGCCGGTCGCCTCCTCGCCGCGGGAGGGCTTGCCGGGCTGCTTGGTGCGCTTGACACGTTCGATCACCAGGGTCATGCTACGCAGAGGTAACTGTTACCTCAAGTTACACATCGCGGAAGGGGTGTCGGCAATGACGCGGACGCTGAAGGAACCGGATCGTGAGAAGACCGCGGACCGCCTGCTGAAGTCTTCGGCGAACAAGTTCTACGACCCCGACGTCGACATCGACTGGACCGCGCCGCTGGTCGAGGGCAAGCGGTTCATCCTCGAGAAGCGGTCCTCGCTGTACGGCACCGAACTGTGGGACAGGCTGACCCCCGAACAGCGCATCGAGCTGGGCAAACACGAGGTCGCGAGCGTCGCCACGACCGGGCTTTGGTTCGAAATCCTCCTCATGCAGATGCTGCTCAAGGAGGTCTACGAAGAGGATCCGACGTCCGCGCACGCCCAGTTCGCGCTCACCGAAATCGCCGATGAATGCCGCCACTCGACGATGTTCGCGCGGATGGCGTCGCGGATCGGCTGCCCGGCGTACGGCCCGGTGCCGTGGCTGCGGCGCCTGGCGAAGCTGATGCCGACGATCTCCTACGGCCCGGCGCGCTACGGCGCGATCCTGGTCGCCGAGGAGGTCCTCGACCGCCTGCAGCGCGAGCAGATGAACGACGAAGGCGTCCAGCCGCTGGTCCGGATGGTCAACCGGATCCACGTCCTGGAAGAGGCCCGCCACGTCACCTTCGCCCGCGAAGAGGTCACGCGCGGCATGGCGAAGCTGTCGAAGGCCGAGATCGCCTACCAGCAGTTCGTCATCGCGCTCATCTCGTACTTCGTGACGCGGGCGTTCATCAACCCGGACGTCTACAAGGCGGTCGGCATCCGGCCGCGCGACGGCGTCGAGGCGGCGCTGAACAACCCGCACTGGCAGGGCACCATCGCGTGGGCGGGGGAGAAGATCATGCCGTTCCTGCAGGAATCGGGCCTGGTCGGATTGCCCGGGAAGTACTTCTGGCGCAAGTCGTTCCTGCTCCCGGCGGGCCGATGACGACCGTCCTCGCGCCCGGGCGCCGGTTCGTCGCGAGCGACGGCGCCACACTCCACGTTTCCCTGAGAGGGCCGGCCGATTCGGCCGTGACGCTGGTGCTCGTGCACGGCTGGACGCAGGACCACCGGACGTGGGACTTCGTGCTGCCGCACCTCGACCCCGGCCTGCGCGTGCTGCGCTACGACCTGCGCGGCCACGGCGGCTCGACGGCCGCTCGGCCCGGCGGCGCCACGATCGCCCGGCTGGCCGACGACCTCGCCGAGCTGATCGCCGCCCGCGTCCCGGACGGGCCGCTGGTCCTGGCCGGGCACTCGATGGGCGGCATGACGCTGATGGTCCTCGCCGAACGGCACCCTTCCCTCGTCAAGGAACGGCTGGCGGGCGCGGCGTTCGTCGCGACCTCGTCCGGGGACATGGACCAGCTGACGCTCGGTTTCCCGGGCGTCGTGGGAAGGGGCGTGACGCGGTTCGAACCGCGCCTGGCCCGGCTGCTGGCTCGCCTGCGGAGCGACACGCTCCGGCTGCGGCCGGGGCTGGTCCGCTCGGTCGCCCGTCGGTTGGTCTTCGGCGATCGCCCGGGGCGCGAGCAGGTCGACAGCGTCGTCGAGCAGCTGCTGGCCGCGCACCCGGCGAGTGCGGGGATGTTCCTGGACGCGATCGCGGCCCACCGGGGCGTCGGCGGGCTGGGCGCGCTCTGCGACGTGCCGTCGGTGGTGCTGGCGGGGGAGAAGGACCGGCTCTGCCCATTGCCGCACGCGAAGGTGATCGCGGACGAGCTGCCACACGCCGAATTCGTCCGCTTCCCCGGCGCGGGCCACATGCTCCCGCAGGAACGCCCGCACGAAGTGGCCCGCCGCCTCTCGGTCCTGACCCGCGCGGCTCAAAAGCCGTGAAGGCCTCCTTCCCGGCCATAAGAGCCGGGAAGGAGGCCTTCACGGCACTTGTCAGGCGTCCTTGAGGGGGAAGCCGCCGCCGATGCCGCGCCAGGCCAGGTTCGCCGTCAGGGCGACGGCTTCCTCGCGGCTCATCGACTGGTGGTGGGCCAGCCAGAAGCGGGCACTGACCTGGCTCATCCCGACCAGCCCCACCGCCAGCAGCCGCGCCTTGTCCTCGTCGAGGCCCGCGTCGGCGGTGATCGTCTCGGTGATCGCGTCCACGCTCGCCGACGTCGCCCGGTCGACCGCTTCCTGCACCGACGGCTCTCCGCGCAGGTCGGACTCGAAGACCATCCGGAACGCGCCCGCGTCGTTGCTGACGAAGTCGAAGAACGCGCCGACCGTCGCCGGGACGCGCTGCCGGTTCTCCGTGGTGGAGTCCAGCGCCGTCTGCACGCGCTTCACGAGTTCGTCGACGTGGCTCTCCAGCAGCGCGATGTAAAGGTCGAGCTTGCCGGGGAAGTGCTGGTACAGCACGGGCTTCGAGACGCCCGCGACCTCGGCGATCTCGTCCATCGCGGCGGCGTGGTAACCGTTCTCGGCGAAGACCCGCTGCGCCGCGGCGAGGAGCTGAGCCCGGCGCTCGGTCCGGGGCAGCCGCACCCCACGTTGCTGCAGCCGCGTCATCTCCGTCATGCTCGTCCTCCCGTCATCGCTTCTTCGACGGGCGGGGTCGCCACCGCGTGAAGTCGCCCTGAAGATTACTCGCCGGTACGTGTGCCGCGCCAAGGGTCGGGCATTCTGGACTCGTGAAGACCACCGTGCGGGCCCGGCCGCCGCTGACCCACGTGCCGCTTTCGAACAGGGCCCTGCCGTCGCTCGACCCGGTCCCGCCGCCCTGGCCGGCGGCCTTCGAAGAGGTCGGCACCGCCCGCCTCCACGTCCGCCGCACACCCGGCCCGGACGGCGTGCCCGCGGTGTACGTCCACGGCCTCGGCGGCTCGTCGACGAACTGGACCGACCTGGCCGCGCTGCTCGCGCCCGTGGCCGGCGGCACGGCGATCGACCTGCCCGGGTTCGGTTACTCCGAGCCGGAAGACGGCTTCGACTTCACGCTCCAGGCCCACGCCGACGTCGTCGTGAAGCACATCGAGGCGGTCGGTGCGCCGGTGCACCTGTTCGGCAACTCCATGGGTGGCGCGATCGCCTTGCTCGTCGCCGCGCGAAAGCCGGAGCTGGTGAAGACGCTGACGCTCATTTCGCCGGCGGTGCCCGACCTGCGGCTCGACCCGCGGCGGCTGTCGGACCCGCGGATGGCCTTCGCCTACCTGCCGCTGGTCGGCGCCCGGGTGCGGGCCCAGCTGGCCGCGCTCGGCCCACGCGAACGCGCCGCGCAGGTCATCAAGCTGTGCTTCGCGGACCCGTCGCGGTTCCCCGAGAGCAGGCTCGACGAGCTGACCGAGGAACACGGCGCCCGCGCCGGGTTCGCCTGGGCCGCGCCCGCGATGGCGCGCAGCACGTTCGCCATCTTCCGGGCGTGGTCGACGCTCGGGAAGGCGTCGCTCTGGTCGGTCGCGCCGCTCGTCAAGGCGCCGACGCTGGTCGTGTGGGGCCGCGAGGACCGCGTCATCTCCGTGAAACGCGCCGTGCGGACCGCCCGGGCGATCCCGCGGGCCCGGCTGCTCGTGCTCCCGCGCACGGGGCACGTGGCCCAGATGGAACGCCCGGTCGTCGTCGCGAAGGCCGTGCTGGGCATGTGGGAGCACGTCGAAGCGGATACCTGGTAGCCCGATCGGGTGACGGCGAGTTCACTCGATGATCCGCCAGTCGCCGATAACGGTTCGGTGGCGCTGTGGCACCCTGGTGCGGTGGACCGGGTGAAGCAGGACGCGCGAGGCGAAGATCGCCGGGCGCCCCACCGCGCGTCGGCCCGCCGGACGCCCGACGCCGAGGAGCACCCCCGCACCGGGCAGTACCGCCCGTCGAAGAAGCCGGCCCAGCGTGTCGACGAGGACCGTTACCGCCCGGGCAGCAGGCGGACCACCGCCGAGCCGCTGAGCGCGTCGTGGAAACCGCAGGTCCCGGCCAAGCCGGAGTCGCAGGACCCGCCGCCGAAGTCCGGCCTCACGAAACTCACCAAGGCCTACGGCTGGCGCGTCTACGCGCTGCCGATCCTGGTGGTGCTGACCGTGCTCGTCGTGGTCAACACCGCCAACAGCCCGGCCCAGCCGATCGCCGAGCAGAGCACCGGCGGCGCCGCCGCGTCCGGCGTCGAGTCGGCGGGTGGCGACGGCTCCGGCGGCGCCATCGACGGCAACGGCGAGCAGGCCATCCCCGAGAACCCGGCGACCCCGGTCGACCTCAAGGTGCCGACCGCGGACCTGCCCGAAGGCATCCCGTTCACCCAGGCCGGCGCCGGCAAGTGGCACGTCGTCCCGGGCACCGGGCCGAAGATCGGCACCGGCAAGCTGTACACGTACACCATCGAGGTCGAGGACGGCATCGACCCGTCGAGCTACGCGGGGGACGACGCCTTCGCGGCCGCCGTCCAGGGCACGCTGTCGAACCCGACCCAGGGCTGGACCTGGGACGGCAAGATCGCGTTCCAGCGGGTGGACGGCAACTTCCCGAACCCGTCGTTCAAGGTGAGCCTCACCACGCCGGAGACCACCCACCGGCCGGACGCCTGCGGGTTCCAGATCAAGTTCGAGGCCTCCTGCTACCGCAAGAGCCTCGGCCGCGTGCTGATCAACCTGGCGCGCTGGGTGCGCGGCGCCAAGGCGTTCAACGCCGACATGACCGGGTACCGGCAGTACGCCATCAATCACGAGGTCGGGCACGCCCTGGGCAACCAGCACGTCGGCTGCGGTGGGGAAGGCCTGCCCGCGCCGGTGATGATGCAGCAGTCCTTCGGGGTCTCCGACGACTACGTCTCGATGCTCAACGACATCCCCGGCGGCGACAAGGGCAAGGTCGCCAAGGACGGCCGCACCTGCGTGCCCAACGCGTGGCCGAACCCGAAGCCGCAGGGCTGAGTATTCCCACCATCCGGACGTGGGAAGGCATATTTGCCTGCGCGCGTTGTGCATAGTGGGATGGACGCGATACGCGCGCGAGATGGAGGACCCATGTCAGCACTGCCGCCGCTCGTCGAGCCGGCTGCCGAGCTCACCAAGGAAGAGGTGGCCCGGTACAGCCGTCACCTGATCATCCCCGACGTCGGGGTGAACGGGCAGAAGCGGCTGAAGAACGCGAAGGTCCTGGTGATCGGGGCCGGCGGCCTCGGCAGCCCCGCGCTGCTGTACCTGGCCGCCGCCGGGGTCGGCACGCTCGGCATCGTCGACTTCGACGTCGTGGACGAGTCGAACCTGCAGCGCCAGGTCATCCACGGCCAGTCCGACGTCGGCAAGCTCAAGGCCGCGTCCGCGCAGGAGTCGATCGCGGAGATCAACCCGCTGGTCAAGGTGCACCTGCACACCGACCGGCTGGACTCGTCGAACGCGCTGGAGATCTTCGAGCAGTACGACCTGATCGTCGACGGCACCGACAACTTCGCCACGCGCTACCTGGTCAACGACGCCGCGGTGATCCTCGGCAAGCCGTACGTCTGGGGCTCGATCTTCCGGTTCGAAGGCCAGGTCAGCGTGTTCTGGGAGGACGCGCCGAACGGCAAGGGCCTCAACTACCGCGACCTCTACCCGGAGCCGCCGCCCCCGGGCATGGTCCCCTCCTGCGCCGAGGGCGGCGTGCTGGGCGTGCTGTGCGCGTCCATCGGCTCGATCATGGTGACCGAGGCGATCAAGCTCATCACCGGCATCGGCGAGCCGCTGCTCGGCCGCCTGATCAGCTACGACGCGCTGGAGATGAAGTACCGCGAGGTCAAGATCCGCAAGGACCCGGACACCCCGAAGATCACCGAGCTGATCGACTACGAGGCGTTCTGCGGTGTCGTGTCCGACGAGGCGGCTTCGGCGGCTTCCGGTCACACGATCACCCCGGCCGAGCTCAAGGCCAAGTTCGACAGCGGCGAGAACTTCGCGTTGATCGACGTCCGTGAACCGCACGAGTACGAGATCGTCAACATCAAGGGCGCGACGCTGATCCCGAAGGACCGCATTCTCTCGGGCGAGGCGCTGGCCGAGCTGCCGCAGGACAAGCCGATCGTGCTGCACTGCAAGTCGGGTGCCCGGTCCGCCGAAGCCCTCGCCGCCCTGCACGCGGCCGGCTTCAAGGACGCGACGCACCTCGGCGGCGGCGTGCTCGCCTGGGCGAAGCAGATCGACCCGAGCCTGCCGACCTACTGACAGTGGTGGTCCGTGAAGGCCTCCTTACCGGCTTCTTGCGCCGGTAAGGAGGCCTTCACGGCTTTTGGCCCAGGTCGGGAAACCGTGTGTGAGCAGCGCGTCTTCTCATTCGTGGAACACCCGGCCGGGTAACGTCACGCCCGTGCGGTCAACCCTCGAAAGTCCTCCGGCGCACGTCTGCGCGGCCTTCGGTGGCCCCGCCGACGGCGCCGGACGGCTGCCCGACTCGACGGCGTGGCGCTGCGGCGACCTCGTGCTCAAGCCGGTCACGGACAAGGTCAGGACGCTGTGGACCGCCCACGCGCTCGACTACGTCAACGAGCCGGGGCTGCGGGTCGCGAAGCCGGTCCGGTCCACCGACGGCCGCTGGATCGTCGGCGGCTGGACGGCGTCGCGGTTCGTCCCCGGCACGCCGGAGCACCGCGGCGACGCGTCGGTGCTGGCGGCGGTGAAGCTGCACCGGGCCACCACCGGCCTGCCGCGGCCGGACTTCCTCGACGCCCGAACCGACGTCGACGCGGTCGCCGACCGCGTGGCCTGGGAGGAACTCGAGGTCCCCCTGGAGGAGACGAAGGGCGGCCGCTGGTTCGAGGTCCTCGCCGGCGCCCGCCGCCCGATCCGGCTCCCGTCCCAGGTGGCGCACGGCGAGCTGCTGGCCGGGCTGCTCTTCGACGGTGACGACGTCCCCGGCGTGGTCGACTTCGTGCCGTACTACCGACCGGGCGAGTACGGCGCGGCGATCGTGGCGGTGGACGCGCTCGCTTGGGGTGGTGCGGGGCGTGACCTGCTCGAACGCTGGGCCCACCTGCCGGAGTGGCCGCAGCTCCTGCTGCGCGCGGTCCTGTTCCGGCTCGCGTCCAACGCGCTGAACCCGAGGTCGACGCAGGCGTCTTTGGACGGCCTGCGCGCGGCGGCCCGCGAGGTGTCCGGGGTCCTGTGACCGGCGGCAGGGTGTTCTGAGGTCGTTTGTGACCGACGTCGCAAGATCGGGCGTCATGTCCGGTTCGGGCCCGCTGACCTCCGGAGTCCCGGTCCGTGGACGGCGATCTCACCGGCCGGGCGGCGGAAACACCGCCGCAATGTCAACTGCCTGAAACATTCGGTCGAATCCGGTTAACACGGCCTCCTTAGCGTCAGGGCAAGCCCGAAACGCCGAGGAGGTGCCCGATGCCGCAGGTCGACACCCACTGCCCGTACTGCGCGCTGCAGTGCGGGATGAGCCTCGACGGCGCCCGCGTCACGCCGCGGGACTTCCCGGTGAACGCCGGTGGCCTGTGCCAGAAGGGCTGGACCTCCGGCTCCCTCCTCACCAGCCCGAAGCGGCTGACCACGCCGATGCTGCGCGTGAACGGCGCGCTCGAGCCGGTCAGCTGGGACTTCGCCCTCGACCACGTCGCGCGGAAACTCCGTGAAACGCAGGAAACGCACGGCCCGGACGGCGTCGCGATCTTCGGCGGCGGCGGGCTGACCAACGAAAAGGCCTACCTGCTCGGCAAGTTCGCCCGCGTCGCCCTCGGGACCTCGCAGATCGACTACAACGGCCGGTTCTGCATGTCCTCGGCCGCCGCCGCGGGGATCAAGGCCTTCGGGGCCGACCGCGGGATGCCGTTCCCCGTCACGGATCTGAAACAAGCCGACGTCGTGCTGCTCGCCGGGGCGAACCCGGCCGAGACGATGCCGCCGTTCACGCAGCACCTGCGCGGGACCGACCTGATCGTCGTCGACCCGCGGCGCACCCCGACCGCCGAGCTGGCGAGCCTGCACCTCGCGCCCGCGCCGGGCACGGACCTCGCGCTGGCGCTGGGCATCCTGCACGCCGTCGTCGCCGAGGGGCACCTCGATCAGTCCTATGTGGACGAGCGGACGAGCGGGTTCGCCGACATGTGGCGGATCGCCGCGAGCTGGTGGCCGGAACGCGCCGAGCGCGTCACCGGAGTGTCGGCCGCCGACATGCGCCTCGCCGCGGCGAAGCTCGCCGGCGCGCGCAACGCCTACGTCCTCACCGCCCGCGGCACCGAGCAGCACGCCACCGGCACCGCGACCGTCGGTGCCTGGATCAACCTCGCCCTTTCCCTCGGCCTGCCGGGCCGCCCGGGTTCCGGTTACGGCTGCCTCACCGGGCAGGGCAACGGCCAGGGCGGCCGCGAGCACGGCCAGAAGGCCGACCAGCTGCCCGGTTACCGCAAGCTCGACGACCCGGCCGCCCGCGAGTACGTCGCCGGCGTGTGGGGAGTCGACGCCGAAAGCCTGCCCGGACCGGGCCGCTCGGCCACCGAACTGCTCGAAGCGCTCGGCCAGGAGAACGGCCCGAAGGCGATGATGGTGTTCGGCAGCAACGTGGTCGTCTCGGCGCCGCGCTCGCAGCGAGTCCAAGATCGCTTGTCCGAACTGGACTTCCTGGTCGTCGCCGACTTCGTGCTGTCGGAGACCGCGGCGCTGGCCGACGTCGTCCTGCCGGTCACCCAGTGGGCCGAAGAGGACGGCACGCTCACGAACCTCGAAGGCCGGATCCTGCTGCGGCGCAAGGCTTTGACTCCGCCGCCGGGCGTCCGGTCCGACCTCGACGTCCTCAACGGGCTCGCGCTCCGGCTGGGGCAGCCCGAAGATCGGTTCCCGACCGACGCCGAGACGGTGTTCGAAGAGCTGCGGATCGCGTCCAAGGGCGGGGTCGCCGACTACTCCGGCGTCAGCTACGACCGGCTGCGCAACGGCGAGGCCCTGCACTGGCCGGTGCCGGAGAACGACCACCCCGGCACGCCGCGGATGTTCCTCGACGCCTTCGCCCACCCGGACGGCCGCGCGCGGTTCGTGCCGGTCGACCACACCGGCCCGGCCGAACTGCCCGACGACGAGTTCCCCTTGCAGGCCACCACCGGCCGCGTGCTGCAGCACTACCAGTCGGGCGCCCAGACCCGGCTCGTCCAAGAGCTCAACGAGGTCGTCCCGGAGGCGTTCGTCGAGGTCCACCCGGACACCGCCAAGCGCGCCGGGCTCGAAGAGGGCGACCGGGCACTGGTCCGTTCGCGGCGCGGCGAGACCGTCGCGAAGGTGCGGTTCGCCCAGAGTCTCAAGCCCGACTTGGTCTTTCTCCCGTTCCACTTCCCGGGTGAGCAGCGCGCCAACCTGTTCACCAACCCGGCGCTCGACCCGGTTTCCCGGATGCCGGAGTTCAAGGTGTGTGCCGTGTCCTTGTCTACCGTGGATGGTGCCGCATGACCCCCCGTGAAGTCGTCGTCGTCGGGTACGGCATGGCCGGCGCCCGCCTGGCCGACGAGATCCGCCGCCGGGACCCGATCGCCGAGCGCGTCCGGCTGACCGTGCTCGGCGCGGAGAAGCACGCCGCCTACAACCGGGTGCTGCTGTCCGCCGTCGTCGCGGGCGGGATGAGCGCCGAAAGCGTCCGCCTGCACGACGACGAGTGGGCTCAGCGGCACAACATCGACCTGCGGCTCGGCGTCGACGTCGCCCGGATCGACCGCGAGAAGCGCTGCGTCGAACTCGCCGACGGATCCACTGTGGACTACGACGCGCTCGTGCTCGCCACCGGCGCCAACCCGTGGATCCCGCCGGTCGAAGGCCTCGAAGCCGGCCCCGGCGTGGTCGCGTTCCGCAGCCTCGACGACTGCGCCAAGATCCTCGACGCCGCCCGCTACGGCGCGCCGGTCGCGGTGCTCGGCGGCGGCCTGCTCGGCCTCGAAGCCGCCCGCGGCCTGGCCGGGCGGGGCAACCAGGTGACCGTCGTGCACCCGCTCGGGCACGTCATGGAACGCCAGCTCGACCCGGCCGCCGGGCACGTCCTGGCCCGGCAGCTCACCGACATGGGCGTGACGTTCAAGTTCGGCGCCACCGCCGCCCGCTACCTGCCGGGCGACGGGCTCAAGCTCGACGACGGCAGCCTGGTCCCGGCCGACCTGGTCGTCGTCGCCGCCGGCGTCCGCGCCGAGACGCGCCTGGCCGCCGAAGCGGGCCTGGACGTCGACATGGGCATCCTCGTCGACGACACGCTGCGCACCAGCGACGGCCGCATCCACGCCCTCGGCGACTGCGCCCGTCACCCCGGTGCCCCGGCCGGGCTGATCCAGCCCGCCTGGGAGCAGGCATCCGTGCTGGCCGACGTCCTGACCGGGACGAACGCGGCCGCCCGGTACCGCGGCACCACGGCCGTCACCCGGCTCAAGGCCCGCGGCATCGACCTCGCCGCCCTCGGCGAGACCCAGCTGGAAGCATCCGACAACGGCGCCGAGGTGCTCACCTTCAACGACCCCAGCGGCGGGCGGTACGGCAAGCTCGTCGTCCGCGAAAACCGCGTCACCGGAGCGATCCTGCTCGGCCTGCCCGACGCGGCCGCCACGATCACCCAGTTCCACGACCGCGGGACGCCGTTGCCCGAAGACCGGCTCGCCGTCCTGCTGGGCCGGGCGCTGCCCAGCGGCAGCACCCCGGCGGCCAGCCCGGCCGACCTGCCGGCCACGGCGGTGATCTGCCGCTGCAACAACGTCACCAAAGGCCGGCTGATCGAGGCCTGGAAGGCCGGGGCCACCGACACTCCCGCACTGGCGCGGGCCACGCGAGCCACGACGGGATGCGGCGGGTGCTCCGACACCGTCGGCGGCATCGCGAACTGGCTCGCCGCGCAATGACCACCACGAACCGCCGCACGAAGGAGAACGCCGTGGCCCACCAAGGAAAGCACTGGATCGAACACTGGGAACCCGAGAACGAGGAGTTCTGGGAGTCCACGGGCAAGAAGATCGCCCGCCGCAACCTCTGGTTCTCGGTCTTCGCCGAGCACATCGGCTTCTCGATCTGGACCCTGTGGTCGGTCATCGTCCTGTTCATGGGCAAGGACTACGGCTTCTCCCCCGCCGACAAGTTCCTGCTGGTCTCGACGCCGACGCTGATCGGCGGGCTCATGCGGCTGCCCTACACCTTCGCCGTGGCGAAGTTCGGCGGCCGCAACTGGACGGTCGTGTCCGCGGTGCTGCTGCTGGTCCCGACCATCCTCGCCGCGGTCGTGCTGCACCCCGGCACGTCGCTCGGCACCTTCCTGCTCGTCGCCGCCCTCGGCGGGGTGGGCGGCGGCAACTTCGCCTCCTCGATGACGAACATCAACACGTTCTACCCGGAGAAGCACAAGGGCTGGGCCCTGGGCCTCAACGCCGGCGGCGGCAACCTCGGCGTCGCGGCGATCCAGCTGATCGGCCTGCTGGTGATCGGCACGGCGGGCGCGACCGCGCCGCGGCTGGTGCTGTTCATCTACCTCCCGCTGATCGTCATCGCCGCGGTGTGCGCGTACTTCTTCATGGACAACCTCGCCACCGTGAAGGGCGACACCAAGGCGATGCGCGAGGTCGTCAAGGAGCCGCACACCTGGGTGATGTCGTTCCTCTACATCGGGACGTTCGGCTCCTTCATCGGCTACAGCTTCGCCTTCGGCCTGGTGCTGCAGAACCAGTTCGGCCGCACCCCGCTGCAGGCGGCCGCGGTGACGTTCCTCGGCCCGCTGCTCGGCTCGCTGTCGCGGCCCGTCGGCGGCTGGCTGTCCGACCGGATCGGTGGCGGCAAGATCACCTTCGCCACCTTCATCGGGATGGCGGCGGCGACGGTCGTGCTCGTCCTCGCTTCGACGTCGAAGTCGCTGGGGCTGTTCACGGTCGCGTTCGTGGTGCTGTTCGTGCTGGCCGGCATCGGCAACGGCTCGACGTACAAGATGATCCCGGCCATCTTCCGCGCCAAGGCCAAGATCGCCATCGCGAACGGCGCCGAGGAAGCGGCCGAGCTGCTCAAGGCCCGTCGCCTCTCCGGCGCGCTGATCGGCCTGGCCGGCGCGATCGGTGCCGAGGGCGGCCTGTTCATCAACCTCGCGTTCCGGCAGTCCTTCGCCGACGCGAAGAGCGGCGTCCCCGCCTTCATCGGGTTCCTGGTCTTCTACGGGCTGTGCTTCGCCGTCACCTGGGCGGTCTACCTGCGCAAGCCCGCCGAACAGCCCACGAGTGAGCGCGGCCTGGCGCTCGCGGGAGCGGAGGTCTGATATGCCCACCCTGGTCGTCGCCGGACACGGCATGGTCGCCCATCGGCTCGTGGAGGCGGTGCGCGCGGAAGACCCCCAAGGGAACTGGCACATCGTCGTCCTGTCCGAGGAGCCGCGCCCGGCGTACGACCGGGTGGCGCTGACGTCCTATGTGGACACCTGGGACCCGGCGTCGCTGGCACTGCCCGGCTCGGACTACGCGGGCGATTCGCACGTCGACCTCCGGCTCGGTGAGCTGGCGGTTTCGGTCGACCGGGAGGATCGCACGGTCACCACGGCCTCCGGCGATGTCGTTTCCTACGACGCGCTCGTGCTGGCCACCGGCTCGCGGCCGTTCGTGCCGCCGGTGCCCGGGCACGACCTGGCCGGCTGCTTCGTCTACCGGACCATCGAGGACCTCGACGCGATCCGCGAGGCCGCGGTCGACAAGCCCGGCCGCGGACGACGCTCGGCCGTCGTCATCGGCGGTGGCCTGCTCGGCCTGGAAGCCGCGAAGGCGTTGCGGGACATGGGACTCTCCCCGCACGTCGTCGAGATGGCGCCGCGGCTGATGCCGCTGCAGGTCGACGAGGGCGGCGGCGCGATGCTGCGGCGGATGATCACCGACCTCGACGTGACCGTCCACACGGGAACGTCGACCGACGCGATCGAGGCCGACGGCTCGCGGCTGCTGGCCCGGCTCGGGAACGGCACCGAACTCGACGTCGACCTGGTCGTCTTCTCGGCCGGTGTCCGGCCGCGGGACGACCTGGCCCGGCAGTCCGGTTTGGACCTCGGGCCGCGCGGTGGCGTGCTGACCGACGCGTCCTGCCGCACCAGCGACCCGGCGATCTACGCGATCGGCGAGTGCGCGGCGGTCGAGGGCAAGGTGTACGGCATCGTGGCGCCCGGCTACGCGATGGCGGAGATCGTCGCCGCGCAGCTCACCGGCGGCAGTGGGACGTTCCCCGAGCCGGACACGTCCACGAAGCTGAAGCTGATGGGCGTCGACGTCGCTTCCTTCGGTGACGCGCACGCGACGACCGAAGGCGCTTTGGAAGTCGCCGTCAACGACGCCGTCGCCGGGACGTACAAGAAGCTCGTGGTCACCGACGACGGCAAGACGCTGCTCGGTGGCGTGCTCGTCGGCGACGCCACCGAGTACAACACCCTGCGCGCGCTGGTCGGCCGTCCGCTGCCGGCCGAGCCGGGCGCGATCCTCGCCCCGGCGGGCGGCGGCGCCGCGGTCGGCGTCGACGCGCTGCCCGACGCGGCGCAGATCTGCTCGTGCAACGCGGTGACCAAGGGCACGATCACCCAGGCCATCCACGAGGACGGCTGCGACACCGTCCCGAAGCTGAAGGCGTGCACCCGCGCCGGCACGGCGTGCGGGTCGTGCGTCCCGCTGCTGGGCAGGCTGCTCACCGCGGCCGGCGTCGAGCAGTCGAAGGCCGTGTGCGAGCACTTCCCGCAGTCGCGCGCGGAGCTGTTCGAGATCGTCCAGGCCACGCGGATCACGACGTTCAGCGAGCTGATCGGCCGCTACGGCACGGGCAGCGGCTGCGCGATCTGCAAGCCGGCGGTGGCGTCGATCCTCGCCACCCTCGGCAACGGGCACGTGCTCGGCGGCGAGCAGATGACGCTGCAGGACACCAACGACCGGTACCTGGCCAACCTGCAGCGCAACGGCACGTACTCGGTCGTGCCGCGGATCCCCGGCGGCGAGATCACGCCGGACAAGCTGATCGTGATCGGCGAGGTGGCGCGCGACTTCGGGCTGTACACGAAGATCACCGGCGGCCAGCGGATCGACCTGTTCGGGGCGACGGTGGACCAGCTGCCGCTGATCTGGCGCCGGCTCGTCGACGCCGGGTTCGAGTCCGGGCACGCGTACGGCAAGGCACTGCGGACGGTCAAGTCGTGCGTCGGGTCGACCTGGTGCCGCTACGGCGTCCAGGACAGCGTCGGGCTCGCGATCGAGCTTGAGCTGCGTTACCGCGGGCTGCGCTCGCCGCACAAGCTCAAGTCGGCGGTGTCCGGGTGCGCCCGTGAGTGCGCCGAGGCGCGGAGCAAGGACTTCGGCATCATCGCCACGGAGAAGGGCTGGAACCTCTACGTCGGCGGCAACGGCGGCACCACCCCGCGGCACGCCGACCTGCTGGTGTCCGACGTGGACACGGAGACGCTGATCCGCACGATCGACCGGTTCCTGATGTTCTACGTGCGCACCGCCGACCGGCTGCAGCGGACCGCGCCGTGGATCGAGGAGATGGAAGGCGGGCTCGACCACCTGCGCGCGGTGATCGTCGACGACTCGCTCGGCATCTGCGAGGACCTCGACGCGGCGATGGCCAAGCACGTCGACAACTACGCCGACGAGTGGAAGGGCGTCCTGGAGGACCCGGAGAAGCTGGCCCGCTTCACCTCGTTCGTCAACGCGCCGGGCGCGCCCGACCCGGCCATCTCGTTCCGCGAGGAGCGGCAGCAGAAAGTGCCCGTCATGCTCGGAGTCCCGGAGGTGCGGCGATGACGACGTCGATCGAACGAACCTGGACGGCGATCTGCCCGGCCGCTTCGGTCGCCGAATACTCGGGTGTCGCGGCGCTGCTCGGCGGCGACGTTCAGGTGGCGATCTTCCGGCTGCCGGGCGACCGGTGGTACGCACTGTCCAACTGGGACCCCTGCAGCGGCGCGGCGGTGCTTTCGCGCGGCATCGTCGGTGACGCGGGTGGCGTTCCGGTGGTGGCTTCGCCGGTCTACAAGGAACGGTTCGCGCTCGACAGTGGACAGTGCCTGGACGCTTCGGACGTTTCGGTCCCGGTGTACGAGGTGCGCGTGCGGGAAGGCGTCGTCGAAGTGGAGAGCCCGTGAGCGATGTGCTCCCACTGGCCGGTTTCGTGATCGGCATCACCGCGGCGCGCCGGGCTGACGAGCTCGGCGCGCTGCTGGTGCGCAAGGGGGCGAGCGTCCGCTACGGCCCGGCGATCCGGATCGTGCCGCTGACGGACGACACCGAGCTGCACGAGGCGACGACGAGGCTGCTTTCTTCATCGGTCGACGCCGTGGTCGCGACCACGGGCATCGGCTTCCGCGGCTGGCTGGAGGCGGCCGAGGGCTGGGGGCTGGGGGACGCGCTGATCTCGCGCTTGTCGTCGTCCGCGTTGCTGGCGCGCGGTCCGAAGGTCACGGGCGCCATTCGCGCGGCGGGGCTTTCGGAGTCGTACTCGCCGGCTTCGGAGAGCAACGCGGAGCTGTTGCAGCACCTGCTTTCCTCGGGGGTCGAGGGGATGCGGATCGCGGTACAGCTGCACGGCGAGCCGTTGCCGTACTTCGTGGACACGCTGCGCGCGGCCGGGGCGGAGGTCATCGAAATCTCGGTGTACCGCTGGGTCGGCCCGGTGGACCCGGGCCCGGTGGACCGCCTGCTGGACGGGGTACTGGACGGATCGATCCACGCGTTGCCGTTCACCAGCGCCCCGGCGGCGGCTTCATTGGTGGCCCTGGCCCGCCGGACAGGGCGGCTGCCGGGGTTGGTGTCGGCGTTGTCGGGCCCGGTGGTGGCGGCGTGCGTCGGCCCCATCACGGCGGCACCGTTGGCGGCACTGGGGGTGCCCACGGTCCAGCCGCAGCGGGCCCGCATCGGCGCCCTGGCCCGGACGGTGTCGGAGACGCTGGTGGCGCGGTCGCCCCGGTTGCGGGCGGGTGGGAGGTCGATCGAGCTGCGGGGGCAAGCGGCCATTGTGGACGGTGAGTGGCGCGAGGTGGCGCCGGCGCCGATGGCGTTGTTGCGGGCTTTGGCGGCTTCGCCGGGACGGGTGGTTTCGCGGCGGGAGCTGATTTCGGCGTTGCCCGGGGGTGGGGAGGAGCACGCCGTGGAGACCGCCATCGGGCGGCTGCGGACTTCGCTGGGGGGCGGGAAGGTGGTGCAGACCGTGGTGAAGCGGGGGTATCGGCTCGCTGTGGACGCCTGACCGCCGTCTCAATCGCCCCAATGTGGCGTTCGGGGGGGGGGGGGGGCCCCCCCCCCCCCCCCGCGGGGGGGGGGGGGGGCCCCCCCCCCCGCCGCCCGCGGGTTCTGTTACCCCCCCC
>NZ_JBFACT010000080.1:0-33598 GCF_040640995.1 Amycolatopsis sp. NPDC021455
TTTAATTCCCCCCCCCCCCCCCTTTATAAACACCCCGGCCCCCAAACAATACCCCCACCCCCCTCACAACCTAAATCTAACCCACCCCCTCCCCCCCCCCCCCCGCCAACCCCCCAACCTCCCCCCCCCCCCCGCTTCTGGCCCGGAGGGAGCACCGGCCCGCCACCGGTGCCCCCTTCCTTCCCGATCCCTCAGCCGACGCGCTCGATCCGCGCGCGCCGGATGAGGAACTTTCCGGGTTCCCGAACCTGTTCGAAGGCCGCGTTGTTGAGCAGCGCACAGCTGCCCGACACCGACGTCACCGTCACCGTCGTGGACTTCGAGTTGTCCAGGTTCGTCACCTTCAGCTTCGTCCCCGCCGGGAACTGGTTGCTCGACGCGGCCGGCGCGCCGCCCTCCCCGGAGAGCGTCACGGTCGAGCCGGCGCACACGACGCCCTTCTGCGCCGCCGCGCCCGCACCGGCGGCCGCCTGGTCCTGCTTCTTCTGCTGACCGGGCGCCTGGGCCTTGCCCGGCGCGTTGCCGGAGTTGCCGGGCGCGGCGGCGGCCTGGCCGTTGTTCGCCGCGACGTTCGCCGTACAGCCCGCGACCTGCCGCCGCTGCTGGATCTGGTCCACCACGGCCTGCCGGTTGGCGATCCGCGCGGCCGACTGCGCGTCCGGGTTCGCCTGCTGGCCCGCGATGAAGTTCAGGTTGTTCTGCAGCGCGGTGTCGAGTCCCGCGCAGTTTTCCTTGGGCGCTTCGGCGGCGTTGCCCGCGGGGCTGCTCAGCGCGATGGCCGTCGCGGTGACACCGGCGACCCCCAGCAACGCGGCCAATCCGACGGTCGCCTGCTTGCGGTGCCGACCACTGCTCATCCGGGGCATGGGCCCCTCCTCTCTGATCACCACCTCACCCTGGGACACGGGCCGGTCACCGCGGCGGTTCACCGGAAGCGCCGACAATTTTCGACAACTTCGACAACCGGCGTCTGACCTGGTCCGGACCAATGCCCGACCGTCCACTGCGGACTCGGCACACGAAAACGGCCCCGGAGAAGGTCTCCGGGGCCGTGGCGTCGAGCGCGGTCACTTCGGCGGCGTCGTCTTCAGCACCACCGTGCGCTGGTCCAGCGGCGCCGCGAGCGCGACCGAGATGACCGGGTACCGGATGTCCATCGTGCACATCTGGCCGGTCTGCGCCTTGGTCTCGCTCAGGTTGACCACGACGTGGTCGGCCGTCTGCTCGGCGGCCTCGCCCAGCGCGTGGCCGCAGCCGCCTTCCTGGGCGCGGATGTCGAGCACCGTGCCGCCGTTGGAGGTCCACACCTCGTGCGGGAACCCGCTGGGCAGCGCGGTCGCGTCGATCTTGCCCGGCGGGACCGGGGTGCTGCCCTCGGGCACGGTGAGCCGCGGCTTGCCCGGCGGGTTGGCCGTCGGCGGCGCCGGCAGCACCGATGCGCTCGGCGAGGGCGACGTCGACACGCTCCCGGTGGGCGCGGCGGAGTCGCCTCCGGCGGCGGGCTGGGCGGTGGACATGTCCGGGCCGGCACAGGCCGTCACCATCAGCAGGAGCGCACCTGTCCCGACCAGCTTCGCTGAGTACCTCATGCTGCCAGGACGGAACGGGGGCGTCGCGGGGTTGCACCGGACGTGGTCTGGGAGGGCGTCCTCCGGGCATCCCGGCGACGCCCTCCCAGCGTCGAGGGGCGTCAGCCCTGGCGGAGGACGACCGTGCGCGTGCCGAGCGACTCCGACAGCGGCAGCGGGATCCGGATCTCCTTGATGTAGTCGGGGCACATCTGGCCCTTCGGCGCGGAGGAGACGGTGACCAGCACGACCACCTGCTGCGCCGTCTGGTCGCCGACGCGCGCCGAGATGCGGCGGCAACCGCCCTCCTCGGCTTCCAGGGTCAGCGTCCGGCCGTCGATGCTCCGGAAGAGGCTGCGCGGATAGCCCTCGGGCAGCCCGCGGGCGTCGATCTGCGTCTCCGCGACGACGTCGTCACCCGGCGCGATCCCCTGCGTCGGGCGCCCGACCGTCTGCGACGGCGGCGGACCGAGCGTCGGGGTCACCGTCGGTGACGTCGGGGGCGCCGGGGAGCCGGTCACGGACGTGCCGGGACCGCTCGCCGCCGGGGCGCCGGCGCCGGAATTCGCCGCGCAGGCGGTCACCGTGAGCAACAGCAGGCCGGTCCCCAGCAGTTTCACCGTGGTACGCATACCTGCCAGACGGAACGGACCCCGCTCCGGTTGCATGCGCCCCAATGTGGCGTTCGGTGCGTCCAGCGCACCCAATGTGGCGTTCGGTGCGTCAGACGCACCCAATGCCACATTGGGGCGCTTGGGGCGCCGGTCAGCCGTCGCGGCCCAGGCGGGTCGTGAAGCTGAGCCGGTCGCCGCGGTAGAGCGAGCGCACGCGCTCGAACGGCGTGCCGTCCCGCCCCCACGCGACGCGGTGCGTGAGCAGCATCGGCAGGGCCGGGTTGGTGCCGATCAGGAGGGCTTCGCGCGGGGTGGCCAGCACGGTCTCGACCCGTTCCTCGGCGCCGTGGACCTCCACGCCGCTCGGGCACGCCGAGAGCGGGTCGAACGTGTCCAGGAAGCCCGGGAACCGCTCGGCGAGGAGATATGTCGACTCCAGGCCGACACGCTCCTCGCCGGCCAGCAGCACCCGCTCGATGTGGAACACCTCCGCGTCCGAGGTGACCCGCAGGTCGGTGGCCAGCGCGCGGCCCGCCGGGCGCCGCTCCAGCGTGACGACGGTGCGGCCCGGCCGGACGCCCGGGCGCGAGCCGGCCAGGGCCAGCGGCTGGACGAGCTTCGGGCCGGCGACGTAGGTGCCGCTCCCCTGACGGCGGCTGAGCCTGCCCTCGAGCACCAGCTCCCCGACCGCCTGCCGTACCGTCGCCCTCGACACCGCGAACCGTTCGCACAGTTCCCGTTCCGTGGGCAGCACCGCGCCTTCGCCGAGTTCCTCGATCACCGCCAGCAGCTCGACCTTGACCGCGTAATACCGCGGGACACGGCCGTGTTCGGGAATCCCGTCGAGCACGGGGCCGTCGGCGGACAGGCGGGAATGGCGTGAAGGGGCGGGCACGGAATCGACCCTATTCGGTTTCCCGCGCGCCATGGTTGGCTGTGGCACGTAACACGGCCGTCACACGGAGGATCACCCGGATGCGTTCCACCCCACTGGCTCGCCGGCTCGGTCTCGGCGACGCCGTTTTCCTGGGCCTCGGCTCGATGATCGGCGCCGGCGTGTTCGCCGCGTTCGCCCCGGCGGCGCGGGCGGCGGGCTCCGGATTGCTCATCGCGTTGGTCTTCGCGGCCGTCGTCGCTTACTGCAATGCGACGTCTTCGGCGCGGCTCGCCGCGATTCATCCCGAATCCGGCGGGACCTACGTTTACGGCCGGGAAAGGCTCGGTGAATTCTGGGGTTACCTCGCCGGCTGGGGATTCGTCACCGGGAAGACGGCCAGCTGCGCCGCGATGACGCTGACCGTCGTCGCCTACGCCGCGCCCGGTCTGGGGCAGCCGTGGCGGAGCGCGCTCGCGGTCGCCGTCGTCGCCGCGCTCACCGGAGTCAACTACTTCGGCGTGCACCGGTCCGCGCTGGCGACCCGGGTGATCGTGTCGTGCACCCTGCTCGTGCTGACCGCCGCGGCGGTGACGATGGCCACCGGACCGCACGCCGGCGGCCCGCTCGTCGCCTGGCCCGGCGGCGGGGGCGTCCTCGAGGCGGCGGGGTTGCTCTTCTTCGCCTTCGCCGGGTACGCGCGGCTCGCGACGCTCGGCGAGGAGGTCCGCGACCCGGCCCGGACGATCCCGCGGGCCATCCCGCTCGCCCTCGGCATCACGCTCGTCGTCTACGCCGCACTCGCGGTGCTCCTGCTCGTCCGGCTCGGCCCGGCCGCGCTCGCCGCGAGCCCGGACCCGATCGCCGCGGCCGTCCCGGGGTGGCTCGCGCCGGTCGTGCGGGTGGGCGCGGCGGTGGCGGCGCTCGGCTCGCTGCTCGCGCTCATCCTCGGCGTCTCGCGCACGACGCTGGCGATGAGCCGCGACGGCCACCTCCCCGGGTTCCTCGCCGCCGTGCACCCGCGCTACCAGGTGCCGCACCGGGCCGAGCTCGCCGTCGGGCTGGTCGTCGCGGTGCTCGCCGCGTCGATCGACCTGCGCGCGGCGATCGGCTTCTCGTCCTTCGCCGTCCTGACGTACTACGCGATCGCCAACGCCGCGGCGTTCACGCTGAGCGGGAAGGCCCGGCCGGTCGCCGTGCTCGGGCTGGCCGGGTGCGTCGTGCTCGCCTTCAGCCTGCCGCTGCCGTCGGTGCTGGCGGGCTGCGGCGCGCTCTTGCTGGGCGGTCTGGCCTACGGCGTTCGTCGGTTACGCCGGTGAGAAATCACCCAACCGCCCGAAAGATCCGAAGAAAGTCGGTTGTCCCGGTCTGCGGCCACCTGGTGTAGTCGTGGAGCCGCTTTCGGCAACGGCTTCCACTGTGGACACTGGAAGGACTGATCCCCTTGGCCCCCAAGCGCTGGTTCACCCTGCTCAGAAACGCCACCACCACACTGGCCGCGGTCGCCGCGGCCGCGTCGCTGTCCACCCCGGCGATCGCCACCGCCGCCCAGCCGCCGTCCACCGACGTCGTCGGCGGCACCCGGGCGGCCCAGGGCGAATTCCCGTTCATGGTCCGGCTTTCCATGGGCTGCGGCGGGGCGCTCTACACCAAGCAGATCGTCCTGACGGCCGCGCACTGCGTGAGCCGGACCGGCTCGAACACCTCCATCACGGCGACCGTCGGCGTGGTCGACCTGAACAGCTCCAGCGCGCAGAAGATCCGCTCGACCTACGTCTACCGGTCCCCGACGTACGACACCTCGACCGGCGGTGACTGGGCGCTGATCAAGCTCGCGAGCCCGGTGAGCGGGCTGGCGACGATGCCGATCGCTACGACGTCGGCCTACAACTCCGGCACCTTCACCGTGGCCGGCTGGGGCGCGGCGACCGAAGGCGGCTCGCAGCAGCGGTACCTGCTCAAGGCCACCGTCCCGTTCGTCGACGACGCCACCTGCGCCGCGCAGGGCGGCAGCTACCCCGACCTGATCCCGAGCGCCGAGATCTGCGCGGGCAACCTGGCCTCGGGCGGCGTCGACACCTGCCAGGGCGACTCGGGCGGCCCGATGTTCCGCCGGGACAACAACAACGCCTGGATCCAGGTCGGCATCGTCAGCTGGGGTGACGGCTGCGCCCGGCCGCACGCCCCCGGCGTCTACACCGAGGTGAGCACGTTCGCGTCGAAGATCGCCGCGGCGGCCGCCACGCTGTAGTCCGAAGTCCGTGAAGGCCTCCTTCCCGGCTCTTATGGCCGGGAAGGAGGCCTTCACGGCTTTTCAGCGGGTCTTGTCCAGGCGGGAAAGCGCTTCTTCGTAGCCGGCGACCAGTTCGGCGACGACGTCGGCGACCGGACGGACCTTGTTCATCCGGCCGACGATCTGCCCCACCGGCATCGACACCACGCTCGGGTCGTTCGCCGCGTGGATCCGGTTGTGGGCGTGGGAAACCAGCAGGTTCTGCAGCGGCATCGGCAACGGCTCGGGCGCGTCCGGCGCGGCCCACGCCTCGGTCCAGCGGGTCTTCAGCAGCCGGGCCGGCTTGCCGGTGTAGATCCGCGTCCGGACGGTGTCCGACGACGACGCCGCGACTAGCGCCTGCTGCATCGCCACCGACTCGCCCATCGTCTGCAGGTACTCCTCGGTGGCGAGCCACATCGAGCCCATCCAGACGCCGGACGCGCCGAGCGCGAGCGCCGCGGCCACCTGGCGGCCGGAACCGATTCCGCCCGCGGCGAGCACCGGCACGTCGACGGCGTCGACGATCTCCGGCACCAGCACCATGGACGCGATCTCACCGGTGTGCCCGCCGGCTTCGTAGCCCTGCGCGACCACGAAGTCGACGCCGTTTTCGACGTGCCGCACCGCGTGTTCGGCCTTCCCGGCGAGCGCGGCCACCGGGACACCGCGGTCGTGGCACTGGCCGATCACGTCCGCCGGCGGCGAGCCGAGGGCGTTGGCGATCAGCTTGATCGGGTGGTTGAGCGCGACCTCGACGTGCGACCGGGCGACCGAGTGCAGCCAGCCGAGCACCCCCGCGCGTTCGTCGGTGTCGTCCGGCAGCGGCGGGACGGACAACTCGTTCAGCACGCGGTCGACGAACGCGCGGTGGCCGTCGGGAATCATCTTCGCGAGGTCCACCTGGGTGCCCTCGGCGGGGATCTTCGCCGGCATCACGATGTCGACGCCGTACGGTTTCCCGCCGGTGTTCTCGTCCATCCAGGTGAGCACCCGGTCGAGCTCGGCGGCGTCGTTGAACCGCACGCAGCCGAGCACGCCGAGCCCGCCGGCGCGGCTGAGCGCCGCGGCGACGTGCTCCGACGGGGTGAACCCGATGATCGGCACGTCGATGCCGAGCCGGTCGCACAGGGGTGTCCGCACTCTGTGTCCTCCTCAGACGGGCTGGGCCGTGGCCGGTTCGTGCTCGGCCGCGTAACGCTGGGCCCACGGGTAGTCCGGCTTGCCGCTGGGCGAGCGGCCGATCTCGTCGGCGAGCCAGACGGTGCGCGGCACCTTGTAGCCGGCGATCTGCCCGCGCGCGTGCTCTTCGATCGCGGCCAAGTCCGGTGAAGCGCCGTCCCGGAGCTGGATCACGGCGGCGACGCGCTGGCCCAGCCGCTCGTCCGGGACGCCGATGACGAGCGCGTCGAAGACGTCGGGGTGCGACTTGAGCGCCCCTTCGACCTCTTCCGGGTAGACCTTCTCGCCGCCGGTGTTGACGCACTGGGAGCCGCGGCCGAGCAGGGTGACCGTGCCGTCCTCCTCGTAGCGGGCCCAGTCGCCCGGGACGACGTACCGGACGCCGTCGACCTCGACGAAGATCTTCTTGCTCTTCTCGGGATCGCCGTAGTAGCCGAGCGGGACGTGCCCGCGGCGGCCGATCAGCCCGACCGCGCCGGGCTTCTTCTCGACGACGTTGCCGTCCTCGTCGAGCAGGATCGCGTCCTGGCCGAAGTTGACCCGCGGGCCGGCGCTGTGGTCGGAGCCCTTGGCCACCATGCCGATCCCGGTGAAGCCGCTCTCCGACGAGCCGATGGCGTCGGTGATCAAGGCGTTCGGCACCAGCTCGACGAACTCCTGCTTCACCGACTGCGAGAACAGCGCGGCGTGGCTCGAGACGGCGACGATCGACGAAGCATCGTAATCGCCCTCGCGGTAGGCCTCGATGAGCGGCCGGGCCATCGCGTCGCCGACGATCGTGAGGACCTGGACCTTGTGCTCCTGCACGGCTTTCCAGATCTCGTGGGCGTCGAAGCGCGGTACGAACACGACCGGGCTGCCGGTGAACAGCGCGCCGAACGCGGCCCACTGCGCGGCGCCGTGGATCAGCGGCGCGGCCGGCAGCCGGGTCAGGCTCCCGGCCTTGCCCTGCTCGGCGAGCGTCCACTCGTCCGGGATGTACTCGCCGGTGACGAAGTTGATCCCGCCGCCGAGCGCGCGCCAGACGTCCTCCTGCCGCCAGAGCACGCCCTTCGGGTAGCCCGTGGTGCCGCCGGTGTAGAGGATGTAGAGGTCGTCGTTGCTGCGTTCCTCGAAGTCGCGCTCGGGGCTTTGAGCCTCGAGGGCGGCCTCGTAGTCGACGCCGCCGTAGCGTTCGTAGTCGCCGTCACTGCCGTCGTCGATCACGACAACGTGTTTCAGTTTCGCCGCCTCGGGCAGCACCGCCGCGACCTTGTCGGCGTAGCTGCGTTCGTGCACGAGGGCGACCAGCTCGGCGTCGTTGAAGAGGTAGACGAGCTCGCCGTGCACGTAGCGGTAGTTGACGTTGACGGCGATCGCGCGCAGCTTGTACGCCGCGATCATCGCCTCCAAGGCCTCGATCGAGTTGCGGGAATAGACCCCGATGTGGGACCCGCGTCCCACGCCGTGCGCGGCGAGGTGGTGGGCGAGCCGGTTGGCCCGCGCCTCCAGTTCGGCGAAGGTGACCTGCCGGTCGCCGCACACGACCGCGACGCGCTCCGGCACGGCGTCGACGGCGTGCTCCAGAAGATCCGCGATGTTGAGTGCCACGCCCTCAAAGTAGAACATGTTATCGTTCTGGGCAATGGCACTGCTGCTTCGGGAGGATTTGACGTGGCTGAACCGCACGCGCTGGTCTCACAGGAGGGGCAGACGCTCGTCGTCACGATGAACCGGCCCGAGGCCCGCAACGCGATCACCGGCGAGATGATGGAGATCATGGTCTCGGCCTGGGACCGCGTGGACTCCGACGACTCGATCCGCAGCTGCGTCCTCACCGGGGCGGGCGGCGCGTTCTGCGCGGGGGCGGACCTGAAGTCGATGTCCCGGAACTCGCCGTCGGAGTCGTTCGCGTCGGGCAAGTTCGACCCTTCGCGCATCCCGGGGCTCCTGAAGGGCCGCCGCCTGACGAAACCGCTGATCGCGGCGGTCGAAGGGCCGGCGATCGCGGGCGGGACGGAGATCCTCCAGGGCACGGACATCCGGGTGGCGGGCGAGTCGGCTCGCTTCGGGGTGTCGGAGGCGCGGTGGGGCTTGTTCCCGATGGGCGGGTCGGCCGTGCGGCTGGTGCGCCAGATCCCGTACACGGTGGCCGCGGACATCCTGCTCACCGGACGCCACATCACGGCTTCGGAGGCACTGGCGATCGGCCTGATCGGCCATGTGGTGCCCGACGGCCAGGCTCTGTCGAAGGCTCTCGAGCTGGCCGCGCTGATCAACGCGAACGGACCGCTGGCGGTGCGCGCGATCCTGCGGACGATCCGGGACACCGAGGGCCTCCACGAGGAGGAGGCCTTCAAGCTCGACTCGCAGTACGGGGTCGAGGTCTTCGCCTCGGAGGACGCCAAGGAGGGGCCGCGGGCGTTCTCGGAGAAGCGGAAGCCGGACTTCACCGGCCGTTGAGCTAGAACGCGTTACATTCCAACCGGACCGGCCCGCGGAGGAACCTTGTCGGTAGAACAAGAACATGTTTCACTCAACGACGTGACCGAGACTCCCTTGGCGGCACCGCTCAACGTCGGCTTCGACTACACCCGGTCGACCGGGCCCGTCCTCGGCCGGTTCGTCACCGCGCTGCGCGACCACCGCATCGAGGGCATCCGCGGCAGCGACGGGCGCGTGCACGTCCCGCCGGTCGAATACGACCCCGTCACCGCCGAACAGCTCGGCGAGTTCGTGCCGGTCGCCGAAGAAGGCACCGTCGTCTCGTGGTCCTGGTGCCCCGATCCCCTCGACGGCCAGCCGCTGAACCGGCCGTTCGCCTGGGCGCTCGTGAAGCTCGACGGCGCCGACACCGCGATGCTGCACGCCGTCGACGCCGGATCGCCGGACAAGATCCACAGTGGACAGCGGGTGCGGGTGCGCTGGGCCGACGAAACCGTCGGGCACATCCGGGACATCGCCTACTTCCTGCCCGTCGACGCCGAAGACACCACGCCCACCGAACCCGCTCCCCCGGTCGCCGAACGCGAGGAAGGCGCGCCGGTCAGCGTGATCATCACCCCGGTGCACCTCAAGTACATGCACTCCGCGTCACCGGAGGAAAGCCGCTACCTGCGCGGGCTCGCCGAGGGCAAGATGATCGGCCAGCGCTGTCCCGCCTGCGGCAAGGTCTACATCCCGCCGCGTGGCGCCTGCCCGACCGACGGCGTGCCGACCACCGACGAGGTCGAACTGCCCGACACCGGCATCGTCACGACGTTCTGCATCGTCAACGTCCCGTTCCTCGGCCAGCGGATCAAGCCGCCGTACGTCGCCGCGTACATCCTGCTCGACGGCGCCGACATCGCGTTCCTGCACCTCGTGCTGGGCTGCGCCGCCGAAGACGTCCGGATGGGCATGCGCGTGCGCGCCGCGTGGAAGCCGCGCGAGGAGTGGTGGACGTCACTGGAGAACATCAGCCACTTCGAGCCGACCGGTGAGCCGGACGCGGCTTACGAAACCTTCGCCCACCACCTGTGAGGTCCTGATGCCAGACGTCGCGATCGCCGGCTTCGCGCAGGCCCCCAACGTGCGCGAAACACCGGGTACCACCAACGGCGTGGAGATGCTCGTCCCGATCTTCGCCGAAGTGTTCAAGCAAACCGGACTGTCCAAGCAGGACATCGGCTTTTGGTGCTCCGGTTCGTCGGACTACCTCGCCGGGCGCGCGTTCTCGTTCATCGCCGCCGTCGACGCGATCGGCGCGTTCCCGCCGATCCACGAGTCCCACGTCGAGATGGACGCCGCCTGGGCGCTCTACGAAGCATGGCTGAAGATCAAGATGGGCGAGGTCGAGACCGCGCTCGTCTACGGCTTCGGCAAGTCCAGCGCCGGGCAGCTGCGCCGGGTGCTCGCTCTGCAGCTCGACCCGTACGTCGTCACGCCGCTGTGGCCGGACTCGGTTTCGATCGCCGGGATCCAGGCGCGGATGGGCCTGGAGGCCGGGATCTGGTCCGAAAAGGACCTCGCCGAAGTCGCCGCGCGCGGGACCGGCAAGGACGTCGCGGAGCTGCTCGACACGCCGTACTACGCCAATCCGTTGCGCAGGCACGACATCGCGCCGATCACCGACGGCGCCGCCGTCATCGTCCTGTCCACTGTGGAACGTGCGCGGGACATCGTCGAACGACCAGCGGTGATCACCGGCATCGAGCACCGCGTCGACTCCCCCGTGCTCGGCGCCCGCGACCTGACGCGTTCGCCGTCCACCGAAGCGGCGGCCAAGGCCCTCGATCTCGACGGCGTCGACCTCGCCGAGCTGCACGCGCCGTTCACGCACCAGGAGCTCATCCTGCGGACCGCGCTCGGCCTCGGCGACGGCGTGAAGATCAACCCGTCCGGCGGGGCGCTGGCCGCGAACCCGATGTTCTCCGCCGGGCTCGCCCGCATCGGCGAGGCGGCGGCCCGGATCCACAGCGGCGAATCCCGCAAGGCCGTGGCGCACGCGACGAGCGGCCCGGCCCTGCAACAGAACCTGGTGACCGTGCTGGAGGCCCGATGACCAAGCAGCTCACCGCCGTGCTCGGCACCGGCCAGACGCACCACCGCGCCAAGCGGCAGGACGTCTCGATGCCGGGCCTGCTGCGCGAGGCGATCGACCGCGCGATGCTCGACGCCCAGGTGGAGTGGGCCGACATCGACGCCGTCGTGCTCGGCAAGGCCCCGGACCTGTTCGAGGGCGTGATGATGCCCGAGCTGTTCCTCGCCGACTCGCTCGGCGCGACCGGGAAACCGCTGCTGCGCGTGCACACCGCCGGTTCGGTCGGCGGGTCGACGGCGCTGGTCGCGGCGTCGCTCATCCAGGCCGGCGTGCACCGGCGGGTGCTCACGGTCGCCTACGAGAAGCAGTCCGAATCGAACGCGATGTGGGGGCTGTCGATCCTGCCGCCGTTCCAGATGCCGGTCGGCGCCGGCGCGGGCGGCTACTTCGCGCCACACGTGCGGTCCTACATCCGCCGTTCGGGCGCGCCGGAGCACGTCGGGGCGATCGTCGCGGCGAAGGACCGGCGCAATGGCGCCCTCAACCCGTACGCGCACCTGCAGCAGCCCGACATCACCGTCGAGTCGGTGCGGGCGTCGCAGATGCTGTGGGACCCGATCCGCTACGACGAGACGTGCCCGTCGTCCGACGGCGCGTGCGCGATGGTGCTCGGCGACGAGGCCGCCGGGGACGCCGTCGAGGGTGGCGCGGCCTGGATCCACGCGACGGCGATGCGCACCGAGCCGACCACGTTCGCCGGCCGTGACCAGGTGAACCCGCGAGCGGGCCGCGAGGCCGCGGCCGCGCTGTGGGCCGAGGCGGGCATCACCGACCCGATGTCCGAAGTGGACGTCGCGGAGATCTACGTGCCGTTCTCGTGGTTCGAGCCGATGTGGCTGGAGAACCTGGGTTTCGCGCCCGAAGGCGAAGGCTGGAAGGTCACTGAGAAGGGCGAGACGGCCATCGGCGGACGGCTGCCGTGCAACCCGTCCGGCGGGGTGCTCTCGTCCAACCCGATCGGCGCGTCCGGCATGCTGCGGTTCTCCGAAGCGGCGAAGCAGGTCATGGGCCGGGCCGGGGACTACCAGGTCGACGGCGCGCGCCGCGCGCTCGGCCACGCCTACGGCGGCGGATCGCAGTACTTCTCGATGTGGCTGGTCGGCTCGGAGAAGCCCGCCTGACAAGCGCCCCAATGTGGCGTTGGTTGCGCTCAACGCACCGAACGCCACATTGGGTGCGTCAGACGCACCGAACGCCACATTGGGGCGCTAGCGGCGGGAGCGGCGGCGCCACAGCAGGGCGAGCAGGGTGCCGAGGACGCCGGTGACCACGCCGACCGTGGCCGGGACGGCCATCGGCGGGTCCACCACGACGACCGGCTTCAGCACCACCGGTGCAGGCGGCTGGACCGCCTTCGGGGGTGCGTCGGAGCCGGTCGCCGTCCACGCCGTGACGAAGACGAGCAGCCGGGCGACGAGCGAGATGAAGAAGATCAGGCCGATGATCGAGCCGAAGGCGATCCCGGTCGGCGAGTCGCCGATCAGCCGGAGGTAGAACCCGCCGGCCAGCTTCAGCACCTCGAACCCGACGGCCATCGCGATCGCGCCGCGCACCGCGCTGCGCACCCCGACCTTCTGCCGCGGCAGCCGGGTCAGCACCCACAGGAACACCAGCCAGTCGGCAGCCAGCGACAGCGGCACCGAAGACGCCGAGACGAGCTGGTGTCCCCAGCTCGTGTCGTCGAGGCCGGCCAGCCGGAGCAGGTAGCCGCCCAGCGCGGTGCCGGAGATCGTCAGCGTGAACGACACCAGCAGCGCCGCGCTCAGGCCGAGCAGGGCGAGCAGGTCGACGAGGATCAGCCGCAGCAGCGGCTGGTCCGACCGGTTCTGCCCCCAGAGCGCCGTCAGCGAGTCCCGCAGCGCGTTCATCCAGTTCCAGCCCGAGTAGAGGCCGATGGCCAGGCCGACCACCCCGACGCTGGTCCGCTGCTCGACGAAGCCGGTGAGCAGCTCGGTGGCCTTGTCGCCGAGGCCGCCGGGCAGCGTGCTGACGATCGCGTGCACGAGCGTGTCGAGCAGGTGCGGCTGGCTGGCCAGCACGAACCCGGCGACCGACGAGGCGACCATCAGCAGCGGCACCAGCGACAGCAGGCTGAAGTAGGTGATCGAGGCGACGTAGTGGTAGCCGCCGCGCTCGATGTAGCGGTTGGTCGCGCGGGCGATGTGGTCCAGCCACCGGTACCGGGCGCGTGCCCGGGCCCAGGGGCTCGGCGCCTTCGGGGAACTCTTCACGAAGACTGTCTACCCAGCCGGGGCCGTCTTTGCGCAGGCAACACGCGGGCCGGGCTCAGCCGAGCACGACCAGGCCCGTCCCGTCGTCGGCGGGCAGCGCGGCGTCGGTCGTCGCGAAGACGGTGCTGCCCAGGAAGTCGAGCTCGCTGCCGAGGGTGGCGAGGAAGGCGGTGTCGGCGGCGTCGCGGCCGGTGGAGATGCGCAGCATGGTCTGGCGTGGCGCGAGCCGGGTGGCGTCGAAGACGTACCAGTGGCCGTCGACCGCGGCCTCGAAGACGGCGTGGAAGTCCATCGGCGCGAGCCCCGGCGCGTAGACGCCGGCGTAGCGCGCGGGGATGTCGAGGAACCGGCACAGGGTGATGCAGACGTGCGCGAAGTCACGGCAGACACCCTCGCCCGCGAGCAGGGTGTCGATCGCGTCGTCGGTGGGACGGCTCGCACCAGCCACATAGGACAGTCGCTCGTGGACGTGCCGGACGACGGCTTCCACTTGTTTCCGGGGGTTCCCGAGCTTGACGAGTTCCGGGGGCACGAGCCCGGCGACGCGATCGGACGGGCAGTACCGGCTCGGCCGGGTGAACACGGCGACGTCGGCGAGCGTGACGGGCTCGGGTTCGGGTTCGCCCAGGACGCGTTCGGCGTGGTAGGTGACGCGGTGCTCGCCGGCGGGGAGGTCGAAGACCTCGGCCCGGGTGCCGTGCTCGAACTCGACGGGCCGGCTGTCCCCGTGCCAGGACACGCGGAGCTCTTCGACGTCGGCGTGCGCCGCGGCGACCGAGATCGCCGCGGGCCCGGGTCCGGTGACGCGGAGGGCGAACTCGACGTCCACGGTCGCTCGCGGGGCCATCGTCCCATCATGGCATCCCCTGGCAGAATCGCCGGGTGAGCGACCGATCGAGCGACATCGTGGTGTTCCACTCGGTGCTGGGGCTGCGGCCCGTCGAGCTGGGCCTCGCCGAGCGGCTCCGGGCGGCCGGCCACCGCGTCACCACCCCGGACCTCTACGCCGGCCGGACGGCGTCGACCCTCGACGAAGGCTTCGCGCTCAAGGACGCCATCGGCTGGGAGACCATCGCCGGACGAGCCCGCGACGCCGTGCGCGACCTGCCCGCGGAGACCGTGCTCGTGGGCGTGTCGATGGGGGCCGGTGTCGTGGCGGAAGTGCTGCCGCACCGGCCCGGAACCGCGGGCGTCCTGATGCTGCACGCGCTGGGGGCGCTGCCCGCCGGGATCCGCGCGGGCCTGCCGGTGCGGGTCCACGTCGCCGACCCGGACCCGATCGCCCCGCCGGCGCAGGTCGCGGCGTGGCGCGAGGCCGCGGCGCGGTCGGGCGCCGATGCCCGGGTGTACACCTACCCGGGCATCGGCCACTTCTACACCGACGAAGACGGCCCCGACCACGACGGGCCGGCGGCCGCCCTCACCTGGCAACGCGTCGAGGAGTTCCTCAGGCGTACCGCACCGGGTAGTGCTTGATGCCGTTCAGCCAGCTGGACCGCAGCCGCACCGGGGGCGCGGCCTCGGCGATGTCCGGCATCACGTCGGCGATGGCGTTGAAGATCAGGTCGATCTCCAGCCGGGCCAGGTTCGCGCCGATGCAGTAGTGCGAACCCGTGCCGCCGAACCCGACGTGCGGGTTGTCTTCGCGGAGGATGTCGAACTTCTCCGGGTTCTCGAAGACCTCGTGGTCGAAGTTCGCCGAGCTGTAGAACATGCCGACGCGGTCGCCCTTTTTGATCTGCGCGCCGCCGAGCTCGGTGTCCCGGGTGGCCGTGCGCTGGAAGGCGACGATCGGGCTGGCCCAGCGGACGATCTCGTCGGGGGCGGTCTTCGGCCGCTGCTCCTTGAACAGCTCCCACTGCTCCGGGTGGTCCAGGAACGCCTTCATCCCGTGGGTGATGGCGTTGCGCGTCGTCTCGTTGCCGGCGACAGCGAGCAGGATGACGAAGAACCCGAACTCGTCGGAGCCGAGCGACTCGCCGTCGACGTCGGCCTGGACGAGCTTGGTGGCGATGTCGTCCATCGGGCACTTCCGGCGGTCCTCGGCCATGTTCCAGGCGTAGCCGACGAGCTGGGCGGACGCCTCCAGCGGCGCGACCTCGTACTCGGGGTCGTCGTAGGCCACCATCTGGTTGGACCAGTCGAAGATCTTGAGCCGGTCGTCCTGCGGGATGCCGATCAGCTCGGCGATCGCCTGCAGCGGCAGCTCGCACGCGACGTCGGTGACGAAGTCGCCCGACCCCTTCTTCCGCGCCTCGGAGACGATCCGCTCGGCGCGGTCCCGCAGCGTGTCCTCCAGCTTCGCGATGGAACGCGGCGTGAAGCCCTTCGACACGATCCGCCGCAGCTTGGTGTGCTGCGGGGCGTCCATGTTGAGCAGGACCAGGCGGTTCGCTTCGAGGTTGTCCTCGGTCATGTTCTCGTCGAAGCGGATGATCGCGGTCTTTTCCCGTGACGAGTAGGTGACGCTGTCACGGGAGACTTCCTTGACGTCCGCGTGGCGCGAGACGACCCAGTAGCCGTCGTCGCGGTAGCCCGCGGTGTTGTGCTTCTGGGGATTCCACCACACCGGGGCAGTCCGTCGCAGCTCGGCGAACTCGGCGACGGGAAGCCGTTCTGCCAGGAGATCGGGATCGGTGAAGTCGAACCCGGCGGGGATGAGCGGAGCGGCCACGTTGCCTCCCACGGTTCGGCTTGGAACACGTTCTAAGTCCGATTAGAGCATACGGTGTTAACCAACGGAAGCCCTTCAGTGAAACCCGTTTACTTAACCGATGAGGCCAGGTGAGCGAGCGCTCACCCCGCAGAGATCAAGAAGGCGTCAAACCAGGGCGGACTTGCACAAAACGATAACTTGTTCTAGTTTTTGGGGCAGTGAACAGTGTTTCCCGACGAAAGGGACGACATGGGCGTGCCGGTCATCGTCGAAGCCGTGCGGACCCCCATCGGCAAGCGGAACGGGCTGCTGGCCGGCCTGCACGCGGCCGAGCTGCTGGGCGCCGCGCAGCTCGCCCTGCTGGACCGAGCGGGGATCGACCCGGCGCTGGTCGAGCAGCTGATCGGCGGCTGCGTCACGCAGGCCGGCGAGCAGTCCAACAACGTCACGCGCACGGCGTGGCTCCACGCGGGCCTGCCCGAGACGGCGGGCGCGACGACGATCGACGCCCAGTGCGGCTCGGCGCAGCAGGCCACCCACCTGATCGCCGGCCTGATCGCGGCGGGGGCCATCGAGGCCGGCGTCGCCTGCGGGGTCGAGGCGATGAGCCGGGTGCCGCTGGGCACGAACCGCGCCGGCGCGTCCCCGCGGCCGTCGTCGTGGTCGATCGACCTGCCCAACCAGTACGGCGCGGCCGAGCGCATCGCGGTCCGGCGCGGGCTGACGCGGGAAGACGTCGACGCGTTCGGCGCGGCGTCCCAGCACAAGGCCGCGGCCGCCTGGGCGGCCGGCCACTTCGACCGCGAGGTGGTGCCGGTGAAGGCGCCGGTCCTGTCCGCTTCCGGCGAGCCGACGGGGGAAACCCACCTGGTCGCGCGTGACCAGGGCCTGCGCGAGACGACGGTCGAAGGCCTCGCCCGGCTCAAGCCGGTGGTCGAGGACGGCATCCACACGGCGGGCACGTCGTCCCAGATCTCCGACGGCGCGGCCGCGCTGCTCCTGCTGGACGCCGACCGCGCGACGGCGCTGGGCCTGCGCCCGCGGGCCCGGATCGTCGCGCAGGCACTGGTCGGCGCCGAGCCGTACTACCACCTGGACGGCCCGATCCGCGCGACGGAACGCGTCCTCGAACGGGCCGGGATGGCGGTGGGCGACCTGGATCTGTTCGAGGTCAACGAAGCCTTCGCCTCGGTGGCGCTGTCGTGGCAGCAGGTCGTCGAGCCGGATCCCGCGCGGGTCAACGTCAACGGCGGCGCGATCGCCCTCGGTCACCCGGTGGGCAGCACGGGCGCCCGGCTGCTGACGACGGCGTTGCACGAGCTGGAACGCCGGGACGCGTCGACGGCACTGGTGACGATGTGCGCGGGCGGCGCGTTGGCCACCGCGACGATCATCGAACGGCTCTAGTGCCGCAAGTTGTTCGACGATGGGGTCGATGCGCCCCAATGTGGCGTTCGGTGCGTCCAACGCACCCAATGTGGCGTTCGGTGCTCCATCCATGCCCCCGCCGCCGCCCTCAACGGAGGCGCTGCGCGCCGCAGTGCTGATTCGACGCAACCAACGCCACATTGGGGCGTTTGAGCCGGGGCCGCTGTCAACGAACCTCGGACGCGCAACACGAGTCCGGCAGGCAAGCGTCCACCTCGATCTCGATCTTCATGCGCGGGTCCGCCAGGCCGCATTCCAGCATCGTCGCGGCCGGGCGGACCGCCGCGAACGCCTTGCGCAGCACCGGCCAGCACGGCTCGAAGTCCTCGCGCGCCGGCAGCAGGTACCGCACGCGGACGACGTCGGCGAGCGTGCACCCCGCCTCGGCCAACGCCGCCTCGATGTTGCGCAGGCACTGTTCCGCCTGCTCCACGACGTCCTCGGAGATCGTCATCGCCGCGTAGTCGAAGCCGGTGGTGCCCGAGACGTACACGCGGTCGCCGTGCACCACGGCGCGGGCGTAGCCGATCTGTTCCTCGAATGCCGACCCGCTGAGGATCGCTCGCCGTTCGGTCATACCGCGCACGTTAGCGGGCGGCCGTTGTGCTTCACTTCGGTGCATGATCTCGGAAAGCCGTTGCCCGGTGGAGGACGGTGAGCTCCTCGTCCGCCGCGGCGGCGAGGGCCCGGCGCTGCTGCTGATCGCGGGCGGCACCGGGGCGGGTGACTCCTACCGCGCGCTGGCGAAGCTGCTGTACGCGGACTACACCGTGATCACCTACGACCGGCGCGGCCACTTCGGCAGCACCGACACCACCACGGGCCCGGTCCCGGTCTCGCGGCAGGCCGACGACGCGCTGGCGGTGCTCCGCCACGCGACCGGCGGCCCGGCGCTCGTGTTCGGCTCGAGCGCGGGCGCGCTGATCGGCCTCGACCTCGTGGCCCGGTACCCGGACAGCGTGACGACGCTGGTCGCGCACGAACCCCCGGCGGTGCACCTGATGCCGGACGCGGGCGGCTGGCTCGAAGCCGCCGCGGAACAGGTGCGGCTGGCCCGTTCGGGTGAGCTGATGGCCGCCGTGACGCGGTTCGCCGACGCGATCGCCGGCGCCGCCCTGCCCGACCTGCCGAACCTCCGCCTGCCGCACGAAGCCGACTGGATCCGGCTGTTCGACCGCGAGCTGACGGAGTTCTTCGACTACCTGCCGGACCTGCGCGCGCTGCGCAAGGCGAGCACGGAGATCTTCCCCGTGGCGGGCGAGGGCAGCCGGGGCCGGTACCACTACCAGCCGGCGAAGATCCTGGCGCTGGAACTGGGTTTGCCGTTCACCGAGATGCCGGGCGCCCACCTGGCCCCGCAACGGAACCCGGCGAAGTTCGCCGCGGCGCTGAAGGACCTGCTGAGCCCGGAGGCGTGACTCGGTCCCGGACTCCGCGCTATGGTGCGAAGTTCACGCGATCCGCCCGGGACCAGGGAGTCGCATGGCGCAGGCCGTCCAGCTGCACCTCAACCAGGCGCTCATGCGGATCCCGCGGCGGGCCGAAAGCGCCGATCGCTCGACACTGGCCGCCACCTACGTCTCCGCCGGGTCGTTCTCCGCGCTGATCAACTCGGCGGACCACCAGATCCTCTTCGGCCGCCGCGGCACCGGCAAGACCCACGGGCTGCTGCACCTCCACGACCTCGTCGGGCAGACCGGCGACGTCGCGCTCTACCTCGACCTGCGCACGATCGGATCGACCGGGGGCCTGTACGCCAACGAAGCGCTGAGCCCCGCCCAGCGGGGCACGCAACTGCTGGTGGACACCCTGGAAGCGGTCCACGACCAGCTTCTCGCCCTCGCCGTCGAAGGGCAGGTGCCGGGTCAGGACAGCTTCCTGCGCGGCCTCGACGCGCTGGTCGCCGCCGTGACCGAGGTCGAAGTCGTCGGCGAGACCGAGCAGGAGCAGACCCGCAGCGCCGCCGACGAGCGCGAGGGCGGGCTCGAGGCGTCGCTCGGCCGCACGAGCGGGCTCAGGGGTTCCCTGCGCCGCAGTGCTTCCACGACCGCGTCCAGCCGGCAGAAACGCACCGGCGTCGAGCAGCACCGCGTCCTGTTCGGCCCGCTGAGCCGGGCGATCCAGGCCGTCACGGACGGGATGCGCCCGGCGCGCCTCTGGCTCCTGCTCGACGAATGGAGCAGCGTTCCCCTTGACCTGCAACCGTTCCTGGCGGACCTGCTGCGGCGCAGCGTCCTGCCGGTCCGGGGCATCACGGTGAAGATCGCCACCATCGAGCACCGCGCGCGGTTCTTCGTCCCCGCCGACGGCGACTACGTCGGGATCGAAGTGGGCTCGGACGCCGCCACCACGGTGAGTCTCGACGACGCCCTGGTCTTCGACCAGTCGCGGGAACGAGCGCAGGCGTTCTTCCTGCAGCTCTTCCACAACCACGTCCGGCCGATCCTCGCGACGATGCCCCGGATGGCGATTCCCGACGCCGGCGAGTTCGCGAAGGAAGCCTTCCAGGAAGGCGCGTTCGCCGAACTCGTCCGGGCCGCCGAGGGGGTTCCCCGGGACGCGATCAACATCGCCGCGCTCGCCGCCCAGCACGCGCACACCGGCAAGATCGACCGGTCCCACGTGCGGCGGGCCGCTCGCGACTGGTACCTGCGGGACAAGAAGGTCGCGGTCAGCCGGCAGGCGGAGGCCGACCGGCTGCTGGCCCGCCTGATCGACGAGGTGGTCGGCCGGCGCCGGTCGCGCACCTTCCTCCTGCCCGCGGCGGACCGCCCGCCCGCGATCGACGCGCTGTGCGACGCGCGCCTGCTCCACGTTCTCCGCCGGGGCCTGGTCGATCCCCGGCACCCGGGAAACCTGTACGACGGCTTCGCCATCGACTACGGCTGTTACGTTTCCCTGCTGCGGGAAGGCGGCAAGGGCGTTCCCGCGGACGTCTTCCGCTTCGACAAGGCCGTCGTCGACCTCGCCCGGCTGGACGGTTAGACGACCCGGGTGCCGTCCTTCCAGACCTCCCGGATGTTCGACGCCAGCGCCGGGAAGTCGTACGGATCCCCCGGCACCACCACGAGGTCCGCCCGCAGTCCCGGCTCGATCCGGCCCAGCTCGCCGTCGAGGCCCATCAGCCGCGCCGCCGACGACGTCGTCGCCTCCAGGACGTCGCCCGGGGTCATGCCGCACGCCGCCATCAGGGCCAGCTCCTCGAGGTTCGTCCCGTGCGGGCCGACGCCGCTGTCGGTGCCCATCGCGATCCGGACGCCCGCCGCGTACGCCCGGCGGACCGAGTCACGGTGGGCCTCGACCACTTCGCGGGCCTTCGCCACCACCGCCGCCGGGAGGTCGACGCCCGCGTCGGCCGCGCGGACCACGTTGACCGGGGCGATCAGCGTCGGCACCAGCCATGTGCCGTGGCCGAGCATCAGCTCGATCGCCTCGTCGTCGAGGTAGATGCCGTGCTCGATCGACCGGACCCCGGCGCGGACGGCGTTCTTGATGCCCGCCGCGCCCTGCGCGTGCGCCATCACCGGGCGGCCCTGCATCGACGCCTCGGCGACCAGGACGTCCAGCTCCTCCGGCGTGAACTGCGAGTGGCGCGGGTCGTCGCGCGGGGACAGCACCCCGCCGGTCGTGCACACCTTCAGCACGTCCGCGCCCGCGCGCAGCATCGTCCGCGCCACACGGCGCACCTCGTCGGGACCGTCGGCGGTGGCGTCCGGCCGGCCCGGGTGCGGCATCAGCAGCGGGACGCACATCCCGGACGGGAACCACGCGTCGCCGTGGCCGCCGGTCGGCGTGATCAGCCCGATCGAGATCTGCAGCCGCGGCCCCGGGATCAGCCCGTCGTCGACGGCCTGCTTGATGCCGAGATCCGCGCCCGCGGCGTCGCGGACGGTCGTGATGCCCAGCCCGAGCGTCGCCCACAGGTTCCGCGCGGCTTCGTAGAACTGGTAGGAGAACGGCTTCTGCACCCGGGACAGCAGCCCGATGTCGGACACGGTGACGTGCACGTGGCAGTCGAAGAGCCCGGGCAGCAGCACCGCGCCGGCGCAGTCGACGCCCTCGTCGCCGTCGAGGTCCGTGCCGACGTCGACGATCCGGCCGTGCTCGACGACGACGTCGGCCGGTGCCGGGTCCGCGCCCGTGCCGTCGAACACCGAACCACCGGTGAAAACCGTGCGCGTCACGCCGCCTCCAGATCCGGCCGGAAGGTGCCGATCACCGGGGCCAGCGTACTCGCGGGCACAACCGTGCCGCGGTCGATCCGGACGCGAACCCGATCGCCGTCGGCGGCGGGCACAACCGAGGCCGATCGCTCCACTGTGGACACTCGGTCTTCCCGCGCGGCCAGCACCCGCGTCACCCGGCCAGGAGCGCGAGGCGGCGGACGGCGAGCTCGGCCAGCAGCGCGGCGCCGTCGGCGAGCACGCTGTCGTCGAAGCGGGCGCGCGGCGAATGGTTGTCCGGCGCGGTCTCCGGGTCGCCCGGGCACGCGCCGAGGAACAGGTACGCGCCCGGAACCCGTTCCAGGACACGGGAGAAGTCCTCCGAACCGGTGATCGGGTCGGCCATCTCGGTGAACCGGTCCGCGCCGAAGACGTCGCGGATCGTGTCGGCGACGAAGGCGTACGCGTCGGCGTCGTTGACGGTCGCGGGGTACTCGGGTTCGTAGCTGACTTCGACGCCGAGGCCGTGCGCCTGCGCGATCCCGCGGCAGACCTGCTCCGCCCGCTCCCCCACCCGCGCCGCGACTTCGGGCGAGAACGAGCGGAGGGTCGCCTCGAACACCGCGTCGTCCGGGATGATGTTGCGGCGGGTGCCGGCGTGGAACGAGCCGACGGTGATCACGACCGGGTCGAAGACGTCGAAGGTGCGCGTGACCATCGTCTGGAGCGCGGTCACCATCTCGCAGGCGGCCGGGATCGGATCGCGGGCGTCGTGCGGGGACGAGCCGTGGCCGCCTTCGCCCTTCACCCGGACTTCGAGGGCGCCCGAGGCCGCCATCAGCGTACCCGGCCGGGCGGCGAACCGGCCCTTCGCGTAGCTCGCGGCCGACACGTGCAGTCCGTAGGCGGCGTCGACGTGCTTGCCGGACGCCGTCAGGACGCCCTCTTCGATCATGTGACCGGCGCCGTCCCAGCCTTCTTCGCCGGGCTGGAACATGAAGACGACGTCGCCGGGCAGGTCCTGTCTGCGGGCCGCGAGCAGCCGGGCCGCACCGACGAGACCCGCGGTGTGGAGGTCGTGGCCGCAGGCGTGCATCGCGCCGTCAAGGGTGGAGCTGAACTCCTCGCCGCTGGTTTCGGTGACCGGCAGCGCGTCCATGTCGCCGCGCAGCAGCACGGTGCCGCCCGGCTTGCCGCCGCGGAGGACGGCGGTGATCGACGACAGGTTCTTGCCGAGGGTGAGTTCGAGGCCGAGGCCGTCGAGGGCGGCCAGGACCCGTTCCTGGGTGCGCGGCAGGTGCAGGCTGACCTCGGGGATGCGGTGCAGGTCGCGGCGCAGGGCGACCAGGTCGCCGAGCAGGGCGGCGGCGTCGGAGCGCAGAGTCATGCGCCGATCATGCAGAGTCGAGCACAATGGCCGGGGAAAACCCGCGAAACCACCATTTCGAGGTGCGATGAGCGAAGAATCCGCCATGCTGGCCGAGCAAGACCTCAAACTGGTCGACGCGCTCCAGGCGGCGCCGCGGGCGTCGTGGTCGACGCTCGGCCGCGCACTCGGGCTGACTGCGGTGACGGCCGCCCGGCGCTGGGACGCCCTCGTCGAACGCGGCGACGCGTGGCTGACGGCCTACGCCGGCGGCGAGCTCACGGCGCCGCTGGCGCTGGCGTTCGTCGCGATCGACTGCGAGCCCGGGGCGGCGCTCGACGTCGCGTTCGCGCTGGCGGCCGAGGTGCACGTGGTGACCGTCGAGTACGTCGCCGGACCGTGCGACCTGCTCGCCCACGTCGTCGCGCCGACGCTGCGGGAGCTGGGTGCGCACGTGGCGGACCGGGTGGCGACGGTGCCCGGGGTCGCGCGGGTACGGACGACGCTGTCGCCGCGGATGTTCACCGAGGGCAGCCGGTGGCGGGTGCGGGCCATTTCGCCGGGTCAGCGGGAGGCCCTGGCGGCGAAACCGGCCCGGCGTCGAGCGCCGTTGCGGTTCGACGCGGCGGACCGGGCACTGGTCCTGGCACTGGGGGCGGACGCCCGCGCGTCGGCGGCGGCGTTGGCCGTCGAGGTCGGCGTCGGGGCGACGACGGTGCGTCGCCGGCTGGACGCGCTGCTCGGCCGGGGCGCGATCCGGGTGCGCTGCGAGATCGCGCGGTCGGTGTCACCGGCGCCGGTCACGGTGACGCTGTGGCTGCGGGTGCCCCCGGACAAGCTGGAGACGACGGCCCGGTCACTGGCGATGCTGCCGGAGGTCCGGATGTGCGCGGCGCTGTCCGGGGCGGCGAACCTGATGCTGGTGGTGTGGCTGCCCGCGCAGCAGGACGCTCTTTCGCTGGAAGCGGTACTGGCGGCGAAGCTGCCGTGGCTGGAGATCACCGGCCGGGCGGTGACGCTGCGGAGCGTCAAGCTGATGGGCCGTCTGCTCGATTCCGCGGGGCGGAGCGCCGGGCGGGTGCCGCTGGACTTCTGGGCCGCGGTCCCCGTGCCTGGGCACGGGGACCGCAGCGTTGACCGGTCCGGGGGATGAGGGGGGTGAGGTGGAGGGAAGCATCCCCCAGGCCGGGGTTCCGGGATGGTGCGGCGTTGCGGCCGACCCGGTGACCGAGGGGCGGCCGCCGGGCGGGTCTTGGGTCGGGGCCCTGCGCGGGGCTTCGGGGCGGGGCTCCAGTGCGAGGCTTGAGTGCGGGGCTTCGGGCCGGGCTTCAGGGCGGATCTCGCGTGATCCGGGACGTGACTCGCGTGACTGGGGACGAGACTCGCGTGTGTGAAGACCGATCTCGCGTGATCAGAGGCGGAACTCGCGTGTGTGAAGACCGATCTCGCGGGATCAGAGGCGGAACTCGCGTGTTTGGAGGGGCATCTCGCGTGATCGGGGAGGCATCTCGCATGACTAGCGGGGCATCTCGCGTGATTGGAGAGGCATCTCGCGTGATTGGAGAGTCGACTCGCGTGACTGGAGAGTCGACTCACGTGACTGGAGAGTCGACTCACGTGACTGGAGAGTCGACTCACGTGACTGGAGAGTCGACTCACGTGACTGGAGAGTCGACGCGTACCTGGAGAGTCGGCTCGCGGATCTGGGGGGTCGGTTCGCGTGATCTGGGGCGGAACTCGCGTGATTCGGGACGGAACTCGCGTGGGTGGGGGCGGAACTCGCGTGGGTGGGGGCGGGACTCGCGTGGGTGGGGGCGGGACTTGCGTGAGTGGGGGCGGAAGTTGCGTGAGTGGGGCGGGACTTGGGGGCTGGGTGGGGAGGAGTTCCGGCGCGGTGGACTGGGGGGGGTGAGGTGGAGGGAAGTGTCCACCGGGCCGGAACTCGCGGGCGGGAAGTGGCTCCCGCCGGTTTCCTCCTTCGCTGACCCGGCCGTGGCCGGATCGGGGGGTGGGTATCCCGGCCCGGTGGACTGGGGGGTGAGGTGGAGGGAAAGCGTCCACCGGACCGGGGATCGGGAGCGGGACGGCACGTCCCGCGTTTCTCGGGGTGGTGCAACCGGCCCGGCGGACTGGGGGGGGTGAGGTGGAGGGAAGTGTCCGCCGGGCCGGGGTTCGTGGAGCGGGTCAGTACCCGCTGGTGGCCGAAGACGCCGTGACCGCCTGCCGGGTGTCGGGCCGGCGCGCCGGGTCGACCTTGCAGCCGTTGGGTTCCACGGCGTACCAGGTGTTCCCCGCGCCGTGGCCGTTCGCCTCGCCGGGCGCCGCGTCCTGGGCGTAGGTGTAGACGGGCCAGCCGCCGACGGTCAGCTGGCTGCTGCCGTCCGCCCGGCGGATGCGCCCGAGCAGGCCGGCGTCGATGCCGCCGGCGGCGGTGATCCGGCCGTCGGCCGGCACCGGTGGCCACTTCCGCGCGCAGGCTCCGTCGCAAGTGGACTTCCCGGAGTTCCGGCCGTCCTTGGTGAACAGGTAGAGCGTACGGCCGGCCCCGTCCGTCAGCACCGGCCCGAGCCCGCCGATGTCCGTGGTGCCCACGGTGGGGGCTGCGGCCGGTTGCGTGGCCGGGTCCCCGGCCGCTTTCTCCCCCGCCGGCGTGACCGGTGCCCAGTCCGCGCTGACGTTCCGGCCGAGCGCGACACCGGGGCCGGTGTCCTTGGCGTAGGTGTAGACGGGCTGCCCGCCGACGGTCACCTGCTTGCGGCCGTCCGCCCGGGCGACCAGGCCGACGAGCTGGCTGTCCACCCCGGCCGCCGTCACCGGGACGTCGGAGAGCAGCGGCGGCCAGGTCTGCGCGCAGGCGCCCACGCAGGTCGAAGGCGAGTTGGCCGTGTCCTTCGCGTAGCGGTAGAGCGTGTGTCCCTCGGCGTCGGCCAGGACCGCGCCCAGGCCTTCCACAGTGGACACCGTCAGCTGGGCTTGGCCGGCCTGGGAACCCGCCGGAACCGCGCTCGCCGGTTGCTGCGGCTGCGCGCCGAGCGCCAGCACGGCACCGGACGTGGCGTACGGGTTGGTCCCGCAGGCCGCGAGCAGCGCGAGAGCGGCGACGGTGAGCGGCAGGGCAGCGACCGGGCGAGCGCGGTTCATCGGAGGTTCTCCTTCCTGGGTGTCAGGTGGCCGGGTGCGGTTCGAGCACCGCGGTCATTCCTTGCAGGCCTTGCCGGAGTTGATGCAGTTGACCAGGCGGCCCATGATCTGCTTGCTCATCACGTTCGCGAAGTCGTCGTGGTCGGAACGCGGGTTGTGCTTTTCCTGGGCGAACGCATCCACTTTGTACTCGCCGTTCTGCTGGACGTCCAGCGGGACGTTGTACACCAGTGTGACCTGCAGCTGCGGGACGTTCTTGAAGCCCTGCGGGCACTTGCCCTGCTGGTTCGCGAACACGATGTGGCTGCGGTGGTCCTTGCTGTCGGTGTTCTTGCCGTCCCAGCAGTTCGGGAACGCGTGGATCCGCTCGACCTTGCTGCCCTTCGGGCAGATCGGGTAGAGGTCGGTCAGCCGGTCCTCGAACCCGGTGCACGTCCAGCTGGGCCGGGCGTTCTTCGGCCCGTTGGTGCTCTGCTTGGCGTCACCGTAGAGGATCTTCAGGCCGAGCGGCATCGCGACGACGTCCTGCGCGCCGCCGCCGATGAACTTCAGCGTCGCCGACTCCGGCTCGATGATCGTGCCGTCGTTGTCGCCGACCTCCTTGTTCGCACCCTGGATGCCGCCGAGCTCTTCCTGCTGCTGGCCCTGGTTCTGGTTGGCCTTGTCCTGGTTGTTGTTCTGGTTGTTCTGGTTGTTCTTGTTCTGGTCGTTCTGGTTCTGCTGCTGGTTCTTGTTCTGGCCCTGCTGGTTCTGGCCCTGCTTGTTTTGGTCCTGGTTGTTGTTCTGGTCCTGCTGCTGGTTGTTCTGCTGCTGGTTGTCCTGGCGACGCTGCTGCTGACCGTCCTGGTTCTGGTTCTGGTCACCCTGCTGCTGCCGCGCCTTGCCCGAGCGGCCACCGCCACCCTGCCCCTGGCTGTTGCGCTGGTCCTGCGCGTCCTTGGCGTCCTGGGCGCTCTTGTCCTCCTGGACGTCGCCCGTCTTGCCCTTCTGCTGCTGCTGGGCCTTCTGGTTCTTCTGCTCGTTCTGGGCCTTGTCCTCGCGGTCGATGCGGATGACCGGCCAGAAGTAGGCGGACTTGTCACCGTTCTTGCAGGTGGTGCCGCCGGCGAGCAGGCTCTTGAGGCTCGAGTCGGCGTTCGTGGTCAGGTTGCCGACGTAGTCGTGCAGGTGCTGCGCACCGTTCTTGATCCCCGGCTGGGCGATGAAGTTGTCGGGGTTCTGGTGCCCGCCGTCGGCGTTCGTTCCGCAGTTGACGGTGAAGGAACCCTGCGCGCCCTTCTTCTTCAAGGCCGCGTTGACGTTGTTGCCGGCGGGAACCTTGTTGATGTCGATGAAGAACGACGGGTCGGCGGGGTCCGCGCTGGCCTCGCCCGTGCGGCCCGCGGTCACGGCGACGGCGAGTGCGCCGACGGCGATCGCCAGGCCGATCGCACCCATCGCGATCTTGGTTCGGCGGGCAACGCGGTGTTTGCCCGTCACGGGGGGCCGAGAATTCCGGGCCATAGACTAGTTCACCTCGTTCGTTTTTCCGGGCGCGCGCCGTAAAGCGCGGCAGCCCGGGCAAGAACTACCGACAATGGAGATCTCAATTGCGCGGAACCTGCGGGGATGTCCGCACCGGGGCCTCCCGCCGGGTGTTCCGGCGGTGCTGCCCGGTGCGCCGGTTCCGGCGCGTCGGGATGCATCGGGGGATGCATTGGGGGATACGGACGCCGGTGCCCAGAGGTTCAAAAGCGACCGGCCCGTTATCTGTTCGTTATCTTCCGGGACGCAACCGGACAGCATTAACCCAGGTCACGGCGTTTTCGCGGAAGAAAGAGTTTCAGCGCTGCACGGAGACGAGCACGGAGCCGTCGTCACCGCGGACCTCGAACCGGCCGATCTGGTCCATCGCCAGGGAGATGGAACCCTGCAGCCGCAACGGCTCCGGCGAGCCGGGGATGCCGAACCCCTTGGGCGGCACCGACCAGCTGGAGACGACGCGTTCGTCGCCCGCCGTCGAAACGGCGACCAGCTGGCACTTCACCGGACCGACGATCCCGCGCAGCTCGAGGTCGACGCGGCTGCCCCACTCCACAGGGGACACGGTGACCACGGCACTGACGGCCGACCCGCCGCTGCCGCGGCCGTAGGTCTGGCCGCCACCGGGCTGGCCCGGGGCGCCGGCGGGCGGCGCGGTGGACGTCGCCGGGACGCTCGTCAGCGGCGGCGGCTGCTTGCCGCTCGGCGAGGCGAGGGCGCTGGGCGGGACGGCGTCGGCCGGCCGGACCGCGAGGGTCACCAGCGGGCCGGCGATCACGGCGGCAGCCGCCGCGGCGCCGGCGAGGATGCCGATCCGCTTGCGGCGGCGCCGCTTCACGGCGGCCTCTTCCATGAGACCGCGCAGCACCCGGGGCCCCGGCGAGAGGGTGCGCGGGCTGGGCGCGGGCATCGGGGGCTCCGGCCAGCTGCGTTTCACCAGGTCGAGGACGTCCGGCAGCTGGTAGAGCTCGATCAGGTCGAGCTGGCAGTGCGGGCAGTTCATCAGGTGGGCTTCGAACTGGGTGTTCTCGGCCTCGCTGAGCACGCCCAGCACGTAGGCGGCGACGTCGGTGTGTGCTGATCCGGCCACGCTCAGTTCACCCCCGCTCGCGCAGGGCCCGGCGCAGGGCGCGGACGGCGTGGTGGATACGGGATTTCACGGTGCCCGGAGGCACGCCGAGGGTCGCCGCGACCTCGTTCACGGTCCGATCGCGCAGGTAGGTCTGCTGGATGGCCTCCCGTTGCTCGGGCGAAAGGCCCTGCAACGCCTCGTAAACGATCATCGCGGCGAGCGTCCGGTCCGATTCGTCGGACACCGCGATCGCGTCGGATTCGATCTCCTCGATCTCCTGGGGCCGGGCACTGCGGCTGCGCCAGCCGTCGATCACGATACGCCGGGCGACCGTGAACAACCAGGCACGCAGCATCTCGGGCTGGCGGTCGAGCTTGTCGGCGTTCCGCCACGCCTTGATCAAGGTCTCCTGCACGACGTCTTCGGCCCACTGCCGGTCGTGGCCGGTCAGCCGCAGCGCGAACGCCATGAGGGACCCGCCGAACTCCTGGTACAGCGCCTTCGCCAGATCGTCGTGGCCGTCGCTGGTCTCGACGACGACTTCTTGATCTTCGACGGATCTCAGCGCTCGAGTGTGCCGTCCCACGCCGGACATCCTGGTGTGCCGGAGGCCCGGAGTCCAGTCCTTCGGGCCCGCAAACCGGGGGCAAAACTTTTTTGAACCGTTTCCGGACCGTGTCCGTATCCCCTACCGAAGACCCCGACCAGGCGTTGTCCCCCGCAACGCTCCGCATCCACTCCGGACCGAATGTCCACAGTGGATCTTGCGCGCGCTTTTCCGTTGCACTCCCGGCAACAGCGCGTAGTCATGCCCGACGGAGGAGCAGTGATCCGCATTCCCCGACCGGTGGTCGCCGCCGCCGTGTGCCTCACCGCACTCGCCTCGCTCACCGCCTGTACCGCCAGCGCCGCCACCACCCCGGGCGGCGGCTACGCCGGCATGCAGATGCCCGGTATGCAACAGCAACAAGGCCAGATCGTCCTGCCGATGCCGCAGGGCATCACCGCCGACCCGAACAACCCGGCGAAGAGCCAGCTCAGGGCCGCCAAGACCTTCGACCTCGGCCTCCTGCTCGTCGACGGGACCGGGTACACGATCTACCGCTACGACCGCGACACGCCCAAACCCTCCCGGTCGAACTGCAACGATGCGTGCGCGACCAAGTGGATCCCGGTCAAGGCCGGCGGCAACCTCGCGCCGATCGACGTCGACCAGTCGCTGATCGGGCAGATCACGCGCGACGACGGCACCCAGCAGCTCACCCTCGCCGGCTGGCCGCTGTACCACTTCACCGGTGACCAGGAACCGGCCGACACGTCCGGCCAGGGCGCCGACCAGGCCTGGTACCCGATCGCGCCGGACGGCAAGAAGATCACGTTGACTCAGGACGAGTGGAGGCAAAATGCGTTCGGCCTCTGAGTTCGCCGCGCTGGACTTCGATCCGCCGTCGGTGCTCGAGCGCTCCCGGCCGCTGGTCCGGATCCTGTTCGTGCTGGCCGCGGTACTGGCCCTGCTCGCGCCGGGTTCGACCTCGATCGCGCAGACCAACGCGGTGTCGGACACCGACGCCGTGCTGCTGACCAAGGTCCGCCAGGCCGGTCTGTGGGAGATGCCCTCCGGCATGATGGCGATGGAGAAGGGCAGCCCGATCGTCCAGAAGGTCGGCTTCGCGATCATGATGGACCACGGCCGCCTCGACGTCGCGACCCGCGCGCTGTCGCAGAAGCTCAACTCGCCGGTGCCCGATCAGCCCTCCGACGAACAGCGCGGCTGGCTCGCCGAAGAGATGGCCGCCTCCCCCGGCCCGGAGTTCGACCGCGTCTTCGCCAACCGGCTGCGCGCGGCGCACGGCCAGGTGTTCGCCGTCCTCGCGCAGCTGCGCGCCGGCACCCGCAACGACGACGTGCGGGCCTTCGCGACCGTCGGCAACCAGGCCGTCATGCGGCACATGACGATGCTCGAGAGCACCGGGATGGTCGACTACACCGCACTGCCGGCCCCGGTCGTCTCGACCACCGCGGCGCCCACCGGCATCCAGCTCGGTCTCGACACGTCCCAGATCGTCGTCGTCGGGGCGCTGTTCCTGCTGGTCGGCGGCGGTCTGTTCTACGCACTGCGCCAGATCAAGAGCAACCGTGGCCGCGCCAGGGCGACCAGCCGGCCGGCCACCGCGAGAGCAGGGGGCGGCCGTGGTTGAGGCCTGGCACGACGCGACGATCTTCCTCACCCAGCAGTTCCAGCCGAAGACCGACCCGGCGGCCCGTGGCCTCGCGGCTTTCGCGGCCCGGACGTCCTACGGGGCGGCGATGCTGACGCTCACCTGGGGCGTGCTCACCGCGACCGGCTGGATCCGCTCGGTCACCGGCCGGAAGGGCCTGCGCAGCACGCACATGGTGCTGGCCACCGCGACCATCATCTTCGGTGCCGTCCACGCGCTGGGCTTCACCTACCTGACGGTCCAGCCGTACAGCTTCGCCTACATGTTCATCCCGTTCGGCTCCGGCCAGGAAGCGCGCCACATCGCGGGCATCGTCGGCTTCGAGGTCATGTTCGCCATCTTCCTGACCGCGGGCCTGCAGCGCTTCACGTCCTACCGGCGCTGGCTGTGGCTGCACCGCTGCGCGTACCCGGCGGTCGGGCTCATCGCGATCCACTCCTGGTTCGGCGCCATCGCCAACGGCCACCTCTCGGTCACCTGGCTGGGCGGCATCACGCTGCTCGTCCCGGCCGTGACGGTGTCGATGCTGCGGTTCATGCCGGCCCGGACCCTGGAACGCATCGGTCTCGTGGAAGAGCAGGTGGCCTGACATGCCCTTCCGTTTGCCCGGTAGCGGGCCCCGGATCAGCGTCGACAACGACCGCTGCGAGCTCTACGGCATCTGCGCCATGGAGGCGCCGGACGTGTTCGACCTCGGCCAGGACGGCCGCCTGCGCTTCCACACGCGGCTGCTGGACGAAACCACCATGGAACAGGCGAAGATGGCCGCCCGCTGCTGCCCGATGCAGGCGGTCGTGATGAGAGGGGACCTCGATGGCTGACGGCGACCGGATCGTCATCGTCGGTGCGGGCGTCGCCGGGCTGCGTGCCGCGGAACGCTTGCGGGAACAGAAGTTCGACGGCGAGATCGTGCTCATCGGCGACGAGGCCCGGCGGCCCTACCACCGGCCGATGGTCTCCAAGGCGCTGGTGATGGGGACCGAACGGCCCAGCGACGTGGGCCTTTCGCACTACCTGCCGGATCTCGACGTCCACTGGCGCCTCGGTGCGCGGGTCACGCACCTCGACACCACCGAGCGGGTCGTGCACCTGCCCGGCGGCGAATCCCTCTGGTACGACGGCCTGATCGCCGCGACCGGCGTCTACCCGCGGCACCTGCCCGGGGCGCCGCGGCACGACCCGCGGGTGCGGATCCTGCGCACGGTCGAGGATTCGATGGCGGTGCGGCGCTGCCTCAACGCCAGCAAGAAGCCGGCCGTCGTGATCGGCGCGGGCCTGATCGGCAACGAGTTCGCCGCGAGCATGCGGCACATCGGCCGGGACGTCACCCTGATCGGGCACGCGAAGGCGCCGCTGCACCGCTTCGGCGACCGCGTTTCGAGCGGCATCGTCGAGGCGCACCACGAGCACCGCGCGAACCTGGCGATGCGGAGCGAAGTCCGGCACTGGATCAGCACGAAGGACACCGTCGGGCTGCACCTGACGAACAACCAGCTGCTGGTCGCCGCCGTCGTCGTGCTCGCCATCGGCAGCGTCCCGTCGGTGGACTGGATGCGCGGCTCCGGCCTCGACATCAGCGACGGCGTCCTGTGCGACTCCAAGCTGTTCGCCGAGGGCGCTTCCGACGTCGTCATCGCCGGTGACATCGCGCGCTGGCCGAACCTGCGCTTCGACGAGACCCCGCGGCGGGTCGAGCACTGGATCAACGCCGTCGAGTCGGCCCGGCACGCGGCGGACAACCTGCTGATGGGCCACTCCAGCGCCATCCCGTTCACCCCGCTCCCCCGCGCCTGGTCGACGCTGTACGACACGCGGCTGCAGATGTGCGGGATGCCGTCGCTGGCCGAGGACACGGTGTCGCTGGCCGACGGCATCACCGGCTTCATCCGCGACGGCAGGCTCGTCGGCATCTCCGCGTGGGACAAGCCGCGGGCGATGCTCGACTGGATGCTCGAACTGGACCGCAGGCTGCCCGCGCCGGACTACGTGCCCGAGCCGGAGCCCGCGCCCGTCGCGGAGGTCCCCGAGGTCCCGACGGTCGACCCGGCCATCGCCGCGCTGGCGGCCGACGTGCCGACGGAGTTCGACAGCGGCTTCGACCACCAGGCCTTCGAGCGCGAGTTCGAGAGCGAGTTCGCCAACGACATCCCCACGACGGCGTTCCCCGCTCAGTCCCTGCCGGCCCCGCCGACCACGGCGTTCGCCGCGCAGCCCGCGGGCGCGCTGCCGACGATGGCCATCCCGATGGGGAGGTAGAGAAGCCGGGACGGGGCTGCGCGCGGCGGCCACCGTCCCTTGCCGGCCACCACACCCCCTCCGCGGCTGGGTGGTGTGGTGGCCGGCCCCCAACGTCCCCCTGCCCGCCTCGCGTCTGGAACGGACCGAGCGCCCGGCGGGCCAGGAGAGGGCCATCCCGAGGGAACCCGACGCCCCCGGGGTGGCCTTCTTCCGGCGCACCGGGCGGGGGCCCGGGGTCGAACGGGCCGTGGCGGCCTTGCGGTGGAAGGGTATGCCGCCGGAAGGGCTTCACGGTCTGCTGCACCGGTGCACGGCCGTCCCGGGGGCAACGGGAACCCCCGGGACGGCTCCACCTGTCCCTTGTGGACATTCGGCGCCGAGGCGGACGTCCTGAACGACTCGTTCAAGTCAGGAGATTTGCAGAACCTATCGGTAATGGGACAACGCCCGCGGGTGACTCCAACCCCGCGCGCCCACCCACGGGGAGGTTGA
>NZ_JBFACT010000081.1:0-33169 GCF_040640995.1 Amycolatopsis sp. NPDC021455
CCAAACCTTCCCCCCACCCCCCCCTCTCCCTATTTTTCCCACAACCCCCCCCGGGGGGGGGGGGGGCCCCCCCCCCCCCCCCAACGCCACATTGGGGCGCTGGCCGGTGGTCAAGAAGGGAGCGGTCCGTTCTCAGGCGCGCTGGAGCTGGAACCGCTGGTTGGCGCCCCCCGAGGGGGCGTATTGCGAAATCCGCGCGCCGTCGGCGGTCGAGGCGCCCCAGACGTCCATGGCGAGGCCGCTGGCCCGGTTGACGAGGCTGATCGCGCCGCCGCCCTGGTCGGTGACCTTCCACTGCTGTGCCGCCGCGTCGGTGTCGGGCTGCTGGGTGATGTCCGCGCCGGAGGCGGAACTCGCGACCTGCAGGACGAGGCCGCTGTGGCGGGCGCGGACGCGGTAGTAGCCGTCGGCGGAGGCGAGGAAGTCGAACTGCTGGTTGGCCGCGTTGTGCGAGGACCACTGGATCAAGGCGGCGCCCGCCGCGGTGGACGCGCCGCTGATGTCCGCCGACTTGCCGCTGTGCGCCGCGACCAGGGAGTAGTTCACGCCGACCTGAACCGGTGAGGTGGGCGGGTTCGGGTCGCTACCGCCGAACTGGCTGAAGAACTTCCAGATCTCGGCCTTGTCCCAGCTCCTCGCGCCGCTCTCGCAGCCGGTGCAGCCGTCCACCGGGCCCTGCTGGTGGCCGCCGTCGAACGGCGCCCAGACCACCGGGTACCCGGCCCGGCATCCCGAATAGACGGTCAGGTAGTGGGTTTTGCTGCCCGGAGCGGGTTCGGGCGCGTTCTGCGGGGTGCAGCCGTTGTTCCGGACGAACGTGTCGCGCAGCCCGCGGCCGGCCCCGATGTTGTCCGACACCCCGTGGATGCCCATGTACGCGATGGGCTGGGTGCCGCCGCTGCAGCCGCTGATCGCGCCGGGGGCGGCGATGGCCACGACCGCGCGGAAGACGGTCGCCCGCGCGCACGCCAGCGCGTAGCTCATCGCGCCGCCGTAGCTGAACCCGATGGAGAACAGTTGCGTCGTGTCGACGCAGAGGTCGTTTTCGATCAGCCGGATCATGTCGTCGGTGAAGGTGACGTCCTCGCCGCCGGAGTTGCCCCAGCCGTTGCCGATTCCTTGGGGCGCCACGAAGATCGTGCTGTTGCCCGACTGCGACTGCATGCCGTAGTAGGCCCAGGCGTAGCCGTCGCTCCCGCCGGAGGCGACCTGCTCGGCGGTGCCGCCCAGCCAGTGGTAGCCGAAAGCCAGCCGGTGTGGAGTGCTGTTGTCGTAGGTGTCGGGGATCTTCAGGATGAAGTCACGGCTCTTGCCGTTGCTCTGGATGGTGCGTTTGCCACTGGTCAGCGTGGGGTTCTTGCCGCAGCCGGCGCTGGGCGTCCCCGCCGCCGCGCTGGCCGCGCCGGCGCTCGGCGGCGTGCCGCCGATGGCCAGGACGAGCAGCGCGGCGGTCACGAGGGTCCTGAACAGCGATCGGTGTCCCGACATCCGAAACCCCTTTGGCCCGTGGGAAATTCCCGGCGATTCGCGAAACGCCATTGCGTTTTAGCACATGCCGGGAATGCGCGTCCATGTACGTTTCACGCCGGAGTGGGGGATTTCGGTAATGCGCTTTCCCGGGCCGTCTGGTGGCGCGTCCGAGGTGCGTCGACGGGGACCGGGGATGCGCCCCAATGTGGCGTTCGGTGCGTCCAGCGCACCCAATGTGGCGTTCGGTGCGTCAGACGCAACCAACGCCACATCGGGGCGCATTGCCGTGCCGCGGGACAAGTCGCGGCGCGCGAGGCTAACGCCTCACGCTGTAGCGGAGGAAGACGACTTTCGTGCCGACCGGGCGGGTTTCGACGAGGTCGAGATCCACCCGGCGCTCGTCGTGCGGGAAGAACGGAATGCCCCCGCCGACCAGCACCGGGTAGACCCGGGCCCGGTATTCGTCGATGAGGCCCGCCGCGGCCGCCTGGGCGGCGAGCGCCGCGCCGCCGATCGCGATGGTGCCTTCCGCCGGCTCGGCGCGCAGCCGCTCGATCTCTTCGACCAGGCCACCGGACGCCAGGCGGGCGTGGCCCCGCACCGCCGTCAGGGTCCTGGAGAACACCACCTTCGGCAGCGGGTTCCAGAGCCCGGCCCACTCGCGCTTCGAGTCGTCGAGTGACTCCTCTTCGACGTCCTCCCAGTACAGCATCGTCTCGTACAGCCGACGGCCCAGCAGGTGGACGCCGACTTCCCGGATCTCGTCGACGGAGAAGCGGAAGACCTCCTCTTCGGGTTCCGTCCACGCGAAGCCGCCGTCCGGGTCGACGATGTAGCCGTCGAGCGAGACGCCCATCGAATAGGTCACCTTGCGCACCGGCGCTCCTCCTCGGTCCCGGGCCGACAGTATGCCCGCCTCACTCGCCCAGGGGACGGACCTCGACCGGCGTGTGCAGGACGCGGTCGTGGCCGGCTTCGCGGACCGGGCCGGTGAGGTCGAACGATCCGCGGCACGGCAGGTCGGCGGCGGAATGCCCGACGAACACCTCGACGGTGCCGGGTTCGACGACGCGGCGCAGGTCCGGCCCGGTGAAGGCGGTGCGGTCGGCGTGCACGGTGAACGTGACCCGGGCCGCGCGCCCGGGTTCCAGGGCGACCCGGGCGAAGCCGGCCAGCTCCAGAACGGGCCGGGTGACCGGGGCCTGGACGTCGTGCAGGTAGAGCTGCACCGTTTCCTCGCCGGCCCGGTCGCCGGTGTTGTGCACGGTGACCGCGATGGACAGTTGCCCGTCGGTCGGCACTTCGGCGGCCTCGACGCGGAGGTCCGAGTAGCCGTAGGTCGTGTACGAGATTCCGTGCCCGAACGGGAACAACGGCGTCGGGTCGAGGTTGCTGATGCCCTCGCTGTTGCGGCCGAGCGGCGGGTTCAGGTAGGTCCCCGGTGAGCCGCCGGGGTGGCGGGGGATCTGCACCGGGAGGCGGCCGGACGGCGTGATCCGGCCGGTGAGGACGCCGGCCAGGGCGCTGCCGCCCTCCTCGCCGGGCATGAACGCCTGGACGAGGGCCGCGGCGCGGCCGGCGTGGCGGCCGAGGGCGTACGGCCGGCCGGAGACGACCACGATCACGACGGGCGTTCCGGTGGCCAGCAACGCGTCGAGGAGCTCGTCCTGGACACCGGGGAGGCTCAGGTCGGGGGCGTCGCAGCCCTCGCCCGAGGTGCCGCGGCCGAACAGGCCCGCGCGGTCGCCCACGACCGCGACGCACACGTCGGCGGCGGCGGCCGCGGCCACGGCGTCGGCGAACCCGGAGCGGTCCTCGTCCCGGACCGGGCAGCCTTCGTGCACCGAAACATCCGGGAGCTCCCGGCGCAGGCTGTCCACAAGAGACGGTGCGGCGACGCCGATGCCGAGCTCCGGGTACCGGGGCAGGACGTGGTTGGGGTAGGAGTAGCAGCCCATGAAGGCCAGCGGGTCGTCGGCGCACGGGCCGACCACCGCGACCTTGCCCGCGGACAACGGGAGCACGCCGTCGTTCGCGAGCAGGACCACCGACTTTTCGGCGATCTCCCGGGCGATGGCGCGGTTGCGCGGCGAGTCGAGGTCGATCGGCTCGGCTTTCGGTACCCACCCCGGGTCGAGCAGGCCGAGTTCGGCCTTCTGCCGCAGCAGCCGGCGCGCCGCCCGATCCACCAGGTCCTCGGGCACGTCGCCGCAGCGGACCAGCTCGGCGAGTTCCTTGCCGTAGCAAAGGCTGTCGGGCAGTTCGACGTCGATTCCGGCGGCCAGGGCCAGCGCGCCGGCCGTGCCGACGCCGTCGGCGACGCGGTGCATGCTCTTGAGGAACGCGATCGCCCAGTAGTCGGAGACGACGACGCCGTCGAAGTCCCATTCGTCGCGGAGGATGCCGGTCAGCAAGGCCGCGTTGGCGGCCGCGGGGACGCCGTCGAGGTCGACGTAGGCATTCATCACCGAGCGCGCCCCGCCGTCCCGGATCGCCCGCTCGAACGGCGGCAGGATGACGTCGCGCAGCTCGCGCGGGCCGATCGACACCGGCGCGTGGTTGCGGGCGCCGCGGGACGCCGAGTAGCCGGCGAAGTGCTTGAGCGTCGCGATGACGCCGGTCTTCTCCAGGCCGCGGACGTAGGCCGTGCCGAGCGTGCCGACGAGGTAGGGGTCTTCGCCGAGCGTCTCTTCGACGCGGCCCCAGCGGTAGTCGCGCACGACGTCGAGGACCGGCGAAAGTCCCTGGTGGACGCCGACCGCGCGCATGTCCCCGGCGATGGCGGTGGCCATCCGCTCGACGAGCCCCGGGTCGAAGGTCGCGGCCCAGGCCAGCGCCGTCGGGTAGACGGTGGCGCCGAGCGTGGTGAACCCGGTCAGGCATTCCTCGTGCACGATGGCCGGGACGCCGAGCCGGGTTTCGGCGACGATCTCCCGCTGCAGGGCGACGAGCCGCTCGACGCCGTCGGCGGCGGTCACCGGCGCGGTGCCGAAGACGCGGGTGAGGTGCCCGATGCCGTCCGCGCGGACCTGCTCGAACGGGACCCCGCCGCGGGCGAAGACGTCCTGCATCGGGGCGACGTTCCCGCTGACCTCCTGGTTGCCGGGCCACGCGCTGCCCAGCTGCGCGATCTTCTCCTCGAGGGTCATCGCCGCGAGCAGCGCGTCCGCGCGCTCGCCGGGGGACAGGGCCGTGTCGAGCCAGCGGGTCATCGTGCTCCTTCGTCGGGTGCGGGGCCGGTCGACTCGCGCACGACGAGCTGCGTGGCGAGCTCGACGTGGTGGGAGTCGAGGGTGTCCCCGGTGATCAGCTTGAGCAGGGTGCGGACCGCGACGCGGCCCATGTCGTTCAGGGGCTGGCGGATCACGGTGAGCGGGGGAGTGGCGAGGCGGGCGAGCATGGTGTCGTCGAACCCGACGACGCTCAGGTCCTGCGGCACGCGCAGCCCGCGGCGGCGCGCGGCCTCCAGGACGCCGAGCGCGGTGGCGTCGTTCGCGGCGAACACCGCGGTCGGCGGCTCGGCCAGGGCCAGCAGCCGCTCGCCCATGGCGAGGCCGTCCGGGTGGTCGAACTCGCCGTGCCGCACCAGGTCCGGGTCGAACGGGACGCCGGCGTTCTCCAGTGCCGCCCGGTAGCCGTGCAGCCGCGCCTGGCTGCAGGAGGCTTCGAGCGGGCCGCCGGCGAACGCGATCCGCCGGTGGCCCAGGCTCAGCAGGTGCTCGGTGGCGGTGACGCCGCCGGACCAGTTCGTCGCGCCGACGCTGGTCACCTCGGCCCGGGGCGGGTTCAGCGGGTCGATGACGACCAGCGGCAGGCCGGCGTTTTCGAAGCTCTCGACCTGCGCGAGCGACAGCTCGGACGTGACGACGATCAGCCCGGACCGGTCGTTGCTCTTCAGCCGCTGCGCCCAGTGGTCTTCCGGGTTCAACGGGCCGCCGGGGTCCGGTGTGGGCATCCGGCCCACGACCACGTCGATGCCGAGCTCGGCGCCGGCGTCGGTCACACCGCGCAGCACCTCGAGCGTGTACGGGCTGACCAGGTCGTCGAAGACCGCGTCGACCACCCGGGACGGCGCGAGCGTCCGGCGCCCGTTCTGCGGCACGTAACCCAGCTCCCGCAGGGCCGATTCCACCCGGGTCCGCGTCTCCGCGGCGACGTCGGTCCGCCCGTTGAGGACCTTGGACACGGTCGGCAGGGAGACCCCGGCCGTCTCGGCGACCGTGGCGAGCGTGGCGCGCTTTCTCCCCGGCATCGGAGTTCTCCTATCGAAAACTTTCGAGCTGATCTTCGGGCTCTGACGAGCAACGTAGCACTTGACGACCCGAGAACTCTACCTTAGATTTCCGGCCACCCCAGAAAGTTTTCGAAACTTTTCGAAACCTTCGACGAGGAAGGTGCACCATGGCACTGGGCACACGCCGGACGACGCTGATCGCCGGACTGGCGGCACTCCTGACCTGCACCGCGGCCTGCGGCACCAGCGGTCCCTCCGGCGCGGGCGGCGGCAAGCCGACCGCTTGGGCGCTGACCGGCGGCGACGAGCAGGTCTTCCGGACCTCGTTCGCCGCCGACGGGATCGACGGGCAGTTCTTCGGCAACGACGCCTACAAGCAGAAGATCCGGTCCGCGGTCGGCGCGGACCAGGCCCCGACGCTGGTCTACAGCTGGGGCAACGGCGGCATGCTGAAGTCGTGGGTCGCCGCGGGCAAGATCGCGGACCTGACCCCGGAGGTGCAGAAGGACCCCGCGCTGACCGGCCGGTTCCTGCCTTCGGTCGCGAAGACCGGCGTCATCGACGGCAAGACCTACGCCGTGCCGAACAACAGCATGCAGCCGGTGTTCCTGTTCTACAACAAGGATCTCTTCGCCCAGGTCGGCGCACAGCCGCCGAAGACGTGGGACGACCTGATGGCGCTGGTGCCGAAGTTCACCGCCGCCGGCATCGCCCCGTTCTCCCTCGGCGGGCAGAGCAAGTGGCCGCAGCTGATGTGGGAGGAGTACCTCGTCGACCGCATCGGCGGTCCCGGGGTGTTCGACGCGATCGCCGCGAACAAGCCCGGCGCGTGGTCCGACCCGGCCGTGCTCGAGGCGAACCGCAAGATCCAGCAGCTGGTCGACGCCGGCGGGTTCGTCAAGGGCTTCAACTCGATCAGCACCGACAGCAACGCCGACATCGCCCTGCTCTACACCGGCAAGGCCGCGATGTACCTGATGGGCTCGTGGGCCTTCCCGACGATCAAGGAGGCCAACCCGGAGTTCGCCGCGAGCAAGCTCGGCTACACCGCCTTCCCCGCCGTGCCCGGCGGCAAGGGCGACCCGGCGGACATCGCCGGCAACCCGGCGAACTTCTGGTCCGTCTCGGCGCGCGCGACCGACGCGCAGAAGCAGGCCGCGGTCAAGTACCTGCGCGAGGGCGTCATGAACGACACCTACGTCGACGCGCTGCTGGCCGGCGGCTCGGTCCCGCCCGTCGCCGGCATCGAAGCCAAGCTGGCGAAGGCGCAGGACCCGCAGTATCTGTCCTATGTGTACGGATTGGCGCGCAACGCGCCGAGCTTCCAGCTCTCGTGGGACCAGGCCATCTCGCCGAGCCAGGCCGACGCGCTGCTGAACAACCTCGACCAGCTGTTCCTCAAGCAGCTCACGCCCGAGCAGTTCTCGGCGAACATGAACGCGACGGCCGGGAAATGACGACGCACGTCGCCACCCTCGAGCGGCCGCAGGTGCGGTCCGGCGCGGTGAGCCACCGCGCCGGGCCCCACCCGCTGATGGCCGCGCCCGCGTTGCTGTTCTTCACCGTCTTCGCGCTGCTCCCGCTCGGCGGGGTGGTCGTGCTCAGCCTGATGAAGTGGGACGGCATCGCCGACCCGGCCTGGGCCGGCTTCGCCAACTGGACCGCGGCGCTGAGCGACCCGGCCACCTACCACGCGCTCTGGCTCAGCCTGAAGGTCATGGTGTTCAGCTGGCTCTTCCAGACACCGGTCTCGCTGCTGCTCGGTGTGCTCACTGCCGGCCGCGGCCGCTACCGCGCGGTGCTGGGCGTGCTGTACTTCCTGCCGCTGCTGCTGTCCTCGGCCGCGATCGCCATCGCGTTCAAGGCCCTGCTCGATCCGAACTTCGGGATGAGCCGCGCCTTCGGCGTCGCCGCGCTGGCCCAGGATTGGCTCGGCGACCCGACGCTGGCGCTGTACGTGGTGATCTTCGTGATCGGCTGGCAGTTCATGCCCTTCCACACGCTGCTCTACCAGGCCGGGGTCCGGCAGATCCCGGCCCAGCTCTACGAAGCCGCGCAGATCGACGGCGCGGGTCCCCTGCGGCAGTTCTTACACATCACGCTGCCGCAGCTGCGCTACACGATCCTGACGTCGTCGACGCTCATGCTGGTCGGCTCGCTGACCTACTTCGACCTCGTCTTCGTCCTCACCGGCGGCGGTCCCGGCGACGCGACCCGGTTCCTGCCCCTGGACATGTACCTCAACGGTTTCTCCAACAACGACATGGGCCGCGCGAGCACCCTGGCCGTGCTGCTGGTCGTCGCCGGCCTGGCGCTGTCGCTCGGCCTGGCCCGGCTCGCCCGCTTCTCCCGCGGCAGCCAGCTGGAGGGTGTGTGATGCGGTCCCGTCCGAACGTCCTCGGCGGCCTCGGCGGGTTCGCCTGGCTGCTCGTCGTGCTCGTGCCGGTGTACTACATCGTCGTCACGAGCCTGCGCCGCCAGCGCGGCTTCTTCGACGCCAACCCGCTGTCCCCGCCGACCGACCCGACCTTCGACAACTACAAGCTGGTGCTGGAAAACGACTTCCCGCGCTACCTGCTCAACAGCGTGGTCGTCACCGCCGGGACAGTGGTTGTCACCGTGGCCGTGTCGCTGATGGCCGCCTACTACGTCGTGCGGAGCCGGACGCGGTTCGCCGGGCTCACCTACAGCACCTTCCTGCTGGGCCTGGCGATCCCGCTGCAGGCGACGATCATCCCGATCTACTACCTGATCACCCGGGCGCACCTCTACGACTCGCTGCTCGCGATCATCCTGCCGTCGGTGGCCTTCGCGATCCCGCTGTCGGTGGTGATCCTGGCGAACTTCCTCCGGGACGTGCCGAACGAGCTGTTCGAGTCGATGCGCGTCGACGGCGCCGGGCACTGGCGGATGCTCGGGAGCCTGGTCCTGCCGCTGGTCAAACCCGCAGTGGTCACGGTCGCCGTGTACGACGGCCTGAACGTGTGGAACGGGTTCCTGTTCCCGCTCATCCTCACCCAGAGCGCCGACCAGCGCGTGCTGCCGATGGCGTTGTGGGCGTTCCAGGGCCAGTTCCGCGTCAACATCCCGGCGGTGCTCGCCGCGGTGATCCTTTCGACGCTGCCGGTGCTCGCGCTGTACGTCCTGGGCCGCCGGTATCTGGTCACCGGGCTCACGGCCGGCTTCGGCAAGTAGGCCGAGGGCCTCTCCTTCCGGAGAGGCCCTCGGGCGGAGGTGCCGGTCAGGAGCAGGAAGCCCCGTTCAGCGTCGGTGACTGGAAGGGCGGTGTGCCGCCGGTGTAGTTCGCGTTGTACCCGATGGTGACGGTCGCGCCCGCGGCGAGGTTGCCGTTCCAGGACGCGTTGTCGACCTTGACGACGTCGCCCGTGTCGGTCCAGGTTCCGTTCCAGCCCTGGCTGACCGTGACGCCGGGGGCGGAGAACGTCAGCGTCCAGTGGTCGACGGATGCCCCGCGGTTCTCGATGACGATCTCGCCGGTGTACCCGTTCGACCAGGCGCTGACCACCCGGTGGGTCACCTTGCAGCCCCCGGTCGGCTGCGGGGTCGTGGTGGTCGGGAAGGGAGTGCTCGGCGTGGTGGGCGTCGTCGGTGTCGTCGGGGTGGTGGTCTGGATCGGCCCGGCCGCGATGGCGAGGTCGTAAGCCCGCTGCGGCACGAACTGGCCGGCCGTGGCGATGCAGCCGTCCGCCTCGCCCGGCGGCTTGACCCACAGGAACGCGTCGATCTGGCCGTCCCCGGTCTGGTTGGTGCTCGGCTTGCCGATCGCGCGCCCGGCGGGGTCGCACCACTCGCTGCCCTGCGGCCCGTTGCCGTTGCGGCTCGTGTCGATCACGGCCTTCAGCCGCGAGTCGCCGAGCTGGCCGAGGATCGCCTTGGCGTAGTTGACTTCGTCGGAGGTGGCGCGGTAGTTGGACACGTTGGTCGAGATGCCGTCGCCGCTGTTGGAGATGTCGGCCGCCCGCAGCCGCGCCGCGGCGTCGCCGGCGGAAAGCCACGCGGAATGCCCGATGTCGAAGTAGACCTTGGCCTGGGCCGAGGCCGCCTTCAGCTTCTTGCCCGCGTAGGCGATGGACGCCGAGGTCTGCCGCTGCTGGTCGCTGCTCTGGCAGTTCGTCATCTGCGCGAGCACGTCGGGTTCGAGCACGATGGCCGCGGGCCGCCCGGCCAGGCCCGCCGCCACCTGGTCGACCCAGGCCCGGTAGGCCTCCTGTGACGGCGCGCCGCCGCTGCTCGCGCCGCCGCAGTCGCGGTTGGGGATGTCGTAGACCACCATGATCGGGATCTTCCCGGCGGCCGCCGCCGCGCCGACGTACGCGTCGACCTCGCCGCGCACGGTGGACGTGTTCGTGGTGGCGAACCACCTCGCCTGCGGTACCGCGGCGATGCGGTCGCGGATGACCGCGGCACGCGAGTCGCCGGGGTTCGCCGCGACCCACTTGGCCGCGTTGGTGCCCGGGTCGACGTAGTACGCCGATTCGGCGGCCTGCGCGCCGGTCCACGTGGTCGCGGTGACGACGCCGGTCACGGCCACCGCGGCGAGCCCACCGGCTGCCACTGTCCTGCTTCGCATGCGCATTCTCCTTCGAACGGCTGGGTGGCGCCGGAGTGCCTGGGAGCGCTCCCAGTGATTCGGGACTGTAGCCGGGCAAGGCGGGATGGGAAAGGGGGCGCGGTGCTGTTCTCGCCCGGCGGCGCGAAAATTACATTCGCGCGGAATCTGCGGTTGTTCGGCGACGGAGCGGCTGTTAGCGTTAACGCCCGGACTGCTCGCCATCGACGAAGATGGGGTTCCCATGTGCGGTTTCCCGCGTGCCTCCCCGGCCGGGTCAGTGCGTTTCCTCCTTCGCTGAACGTTTCGATTGTTTCGCCGGCGTGCGCGAAAGTTTCGCCGTCGCCGCCCTTCGCCGAAAGTGAGGACACCCATGCCCGCGACCCTGCTCCGGAGCGCGAGGAGAGCGGCGGCGACGGTCACCGCGGTCGTCCTGGCCGTGGCCGGCACTGCCGTCGCCGCGGCGCCCGCCGCCCAGGCGGCCACCGCGATCACGATCAACGGCGGTTCCGCCGGTCGCACGTTCGACGGCGTCGGCGCGGTCAGCGGCGGCGGTGGCAACAGCCGCCTGCTGATCGACTACCCCGAACCGCAGCGCGGCCAGATCCTCGACTACCTCTTCAAGCCCGGCTACGGTGCCGCCCTGCAGATCCTCAAGGTGGAAATGGGCGGGGACACCAACTCCACCAGCGGCGCGGAGCCCAGCCACGCGCACTTCCGCGGCGACCTCGACTGCAACCGCGGGTACGAGTGGTGGATCATGGAACAGGCCAAGGCGCGCAACCCGGGCATCAAGCTCGTGGGCCTGCCGTGGGGCGCGCCGGGCTGGATCGGCAACGGCACTTTCTTCTCCAACGACCTCACGGACTACTACCTGTCGTGGCTGGGGTGCGCCAAGCAGCACGGGCTGACCATCGACTACCTGACGAGCGTCCAGAACGAGAAGCAGTGGAGCGCCGACTGGACCGTCACCCTCCGCAATGCGCTCAACGCCAACGGGTACAACGCCGTCAAGATCATCTCCGGTGACTCGTGGCCGGGGGACTGGGGCCCGGCGAGCGCGATCTCGACGAACACGGCCTACCGCAACGCGACCGACGTGCTCAGCGCCCACTACACCTGCGGCTACCTCAGCGCGCAGACGTCGTGCAGTGTCCCGGCCAACGTCACGAACACCGGGAAGACCTTGTGGTCCAGCGAAAACGGCTCACAGGACTACAACGACGGCGCCAAGCCGCTGGCCCGCGGGATCAACCGGGTCTACCTCGACGGCAAGATGACCGCCTACCTGAACTGGGACCTGATCGCCGCCGTCACGCCGAACATCCCGTGGCCGACCGTGGGACTGATCCTCGCCAACCAGCCGTGGTCCGGTTACTACTCGGTCGGCAAGGACTCGTGGGCGCTGGCGCACACGACGCAGTTCACCGCGCCCGGTTGGAAGTACCTCGACTCGTCCAGCGGCTACCTCGGCGGCAACCGCAACAACGGCAGTTACGTGTCGCTGAAGTCGCCGAACAACACCGACTACAGCACGATCATCGAGACGATGGACGCCACGTCGGCCCAGACGCTGAACCTGAACGTCACCGGCGGGCTGTCCGCCGGCCAGGTGCACGTGTGGGCGACCAACCTCAACTCGAACAACGGGAACGACCACTTCGTCCACAGCGCGGACATCACGCCGTCCGGCGGTGCCTACTCCCTGACCGTCCAGCCCGGCTACCTCTACTCGATCACGACCACCACCGGGCAGGGCAAGGGCACGGCGACGAGCCCGCCGCAGGGCTCGCTGAACCTGCCCTACAGCGACGACTTCGACGGGTACGCGAAGGGCAAGGAAGCCAAGTACCTGATGGACATGGAGGGCGCCTTCGAGACCGCCGCGTGCGGCGCCGGCCGTGCGGGCACCTGCGTGCGCCAGGCCGCGACGCAGAAGACGATCCCCTGGAAGAAGTTCGTCGACCCCTACGCGCTGCTGGGCAACGTCGCCTGGAACAACTACACACTCAGCACGGACGTGCTGCTGGAGAAGTCCGGGTACGTCGAGCTGCTCGGCCACGCCGGTTCGCAGGACACCGGCAACCAGGGCGCGCTGAACGCGTACTACCTGCGGGTCAGTGACACCGGTGCGTGGTCGCTCCGGCGCAACAACACCAGCCAGCAGAACACGACGCTGCGCACCGGGACGACGACCGCGCTCGGCACCGGCAGCTGGCACAAGCTGTCACTGGGCTTCTCCGGCAGCACCATCACCGCCTCCGTCGACGGCACGGTGCTCGGCACGGTCACCGACAGCACCTTCCCGGCCGGCCAGGTCGGGATCGGCACGAGCGTGGGGGAGACCGCGCAGTTCGACAACCTCACGGTCGCCGGCTCGGGCGGCGGCTCGACGTCCGTGCTGCGCAACACGGCGTCCGGGCGCTGCCTCGACGTCCCGAACGTGTCCCAGACCAACGGCACGCAGGTGACGTTGTGGGACTGCAACGGTGGCACCAACCAGCAGTGGACCCTCAACTCCGCGAAGCAGCTCCAGGTGTACGGCAGCAAGTGCCTCGACGCCGAGGGCTCCGGCACCGCCGCCGGCACCCGGGCGATCATCTGGGACTGCACGGGCGGCGCCAACCAGCAGTGGAACGCCGGCGCCGACGGGACGATCACCGGTGTCCAGTCCGGACTGTGCTTGACCCCCACCGGGAACGGCACCGCGAACAGCACGCCGGTGACCCTGCAGACCTGTACCGGCGGCAGCGCCCAGAAGTGGGCGCGCAGCTAGCCGCGATCCGTCCGGACAAAGGAGTTCGCCGATGAACGCACGCTGGAGAACGTTGTGGCCGGCGGCGGTGCTCGCCGCGGGAGCGGTGGCCGGCACGGCCACGGCGTCGCAGGCAGCCACCCAGGGGCCGTGCGACATCTATGCCGCGGGCGGCACGCCGTGCGTGGCCGCGCATTCCACCACCCGAGCGCTGTACGGCGCGTACAACGGCTCGCTCTACCAAGTGCGGCGGGCTTCGGACAACACGACGCGGGACATCGGCGTCCTGAGCGCGGGCGGCGTCGCGAACGCCGCGGCGCAGGATTCGTTCTGCGCCGGGACGACGTGCCTGATCACCGTCATCTACGACCAGTCCGGCCGGAACAACCACCTGACCCAGGCACCGCCGGGCGGCTTCTCCGGCCCGGCTCCCGGCGGGTACGACAACCTCGCCAACGCGGCCGCCGCCCCGATCACGATCGGCGGGCAGAAGGCGTACGGCGTGTTCGTGGCTCCCGGTACCGGCTACCGCAACAACAACGCGACCGGCACCGCGACCGGCGACCAGCCGGAGGGCATGTACGCGATCTTCGACGGCACGCACTACAACGGCGGCTGCTGTTTAGACTACGGCAACGCCGAGCGCAACAGCCGGGACAACGGCAACGGCACGATGGAGGCCATCTACTTCGGCAACATCAAGGTCTGGGGCTACGGCACCGGAAACGGGCCGTGGATCATGGCCGACCTGGAGAACGGTCTCTATTCGGGGGTGAACGCCGGGTACAACGCCAACGACCCGACCATCAACCACCGCTACCTGACCGCGATCATCAAGGGCGAGCCCAACCACTGGGCGATCCGCGGCGGCAACGCGCAGTCCGGCGGCCTGTCGACGTTCTACGACGGCAAGCGGCCGAACGTGTCCGGCTACAACCCGATGCGCAAGGAAGGCGCGATCATCCTCGGCACCGGCGGCGACAACAGCATCGGGTCGGCGGGCACGTTCTACGAAGGCGTGATGACGTCGGGCTACCCGTCGAACGCCACGGAGGACGCGGTGCAGGCCAACATCACCGCGGCCGGCTACGGCACCGGCGGGTCCAACACGGGCACCGGCCCGCTGCACGCGGTGGGCGCGGGCAAGTGCCTGGCCGCGCCGAATTCGACGCAGGGCACGCAGTCGCAGATCGCGGGCTGCACCGGCCAGCCCAACCAGACGTGGACACGGACGTCGGCGGGCGAGCTGAGGGTCACCGTCGGCGGCTCGACCCTCTGCCTGGACGCGTCCGGCCAGGGCACCAGCGCCGGCACGAAGGTCATCACCTGGTCCTGCAACGGCGGCGGCAACCAGCAGTGGACGGTCAATTCCAACGGCACGGTCACCGGCGGCCAGTCCGGGCTGTGCCTCGACGTCACCGGCGCCTCCACCGCCGACGGCGCACCGGTGGAACTGTGGACCTGCAACGGCGGCAGCAACCAGCAGTGGACACTCGGCTAGCCGCGCGTCGCCGGCTGCTCGACGTCCGGGCCAAGCGCCCCAATGCCACATTGGGTGCGTTGGACGCACCCAATGTGGCGTTCGGTGCGTTGGACGCAACCAACGCCACATTGGGGCGCATCCGGGCCGGGCTACGGCACCGGCAGTTCGGCGAGCTGGACCAGCGCGGTGGCGTCGGTGGTGCTGTGCCGGGCTAGTTCGGTGAAGAAGTGCGCCACGTGGGCGGTCTCCAGGTGGGCCCGGAACGCGTCGGTGCTCGCGTAGATCTCGTAGAGGTAGAAGACTCCCGGGTTCGCGACGTCGGTGAACGACCGGAACTCCCGGCAGCCCGGCTCACGCCGGACGGCGGCGGTGAGCGTCACGATCGCGGCCGCGAGCCGCTCCTCGTGGCCGGGGACCGCCCGGACGACGGCCACCATCGGCCGCTCGCCGGGTGGGAGGTCGTCGCCGATCTCCGGCCTGAACCGGCGGTCGGTCACGGGACCGTCACCGGCGTGCCGGGCAGGACCAGGCGGACGTCGACGCCGGGCGCCAGCCGCGCGACCGCGTCCGCGTAGTGGCGGGGGTCCTGATCCCCGCGCGTGATCATCCGGTCGCCGAGGCGGCCGCTGTGGAAGGCGTAGTGGTGGGGGATCGCCAGGGTGGGCCTGAGCGCGGCCGTCAGCCCGGCGGCTTCTTCGGCGTCCATCACCACCTGGCGCATGTCCATCGACCGGACGCACAGCCCGTTCGTGGGCAGGATCGCCAGGTCGACCGGGCCGAACCGCCGCGGGATGGTGTCCAGCTCCGGCACGCGCAGGGAGTCGCCGCCGAAGAAGACCGTGCGGCCGCCGGCTTGGAGGACGAAGGTGACTTCGTGGACGCCGTGCTGCCCCGGGGTCGCGGTCACCGTGAGGTCGCCGGCCGTGGTCGCCTCCCACGCCTCGACCGCCCGGACGTCGCGGAAGCCCTTGTCCCGCGCGATGGTGGCGACGGTGCCGGGGCCGATGAGCGGGGTGCCGAGGTCGAAGCCCGCGCCGACGAGGGCGTCGAGGTCGCAGTGGTCGTAGTGTTCGTGGCTGACCACGACGGCGTCGAGCCGGCCCAGGGATCCGACGGTCGCGGTGACGGGCTCGCCCTGGTAGTACGTCGCGGTCTGGGTGAACCACGGGTCGGTCAGGACGCGGGTGCCGCCGAACTCGAGCAGCTGGCAGGCGTGGCCGATCCGGGTCACCGTCAGAGGGGTGCTCATGCCGTTTTTCCTTGTCGCGTAGGGGAAGTCACCGGTTGCCGAGGTCGAGCAGCGCGCCGAGCAGTTCTTCGGGCGTTTCGACCTGCGGGAGGTGACCGGTGCGGGGGAGCAGGGTGAACGTCGACAGCGGGAAGGCGGCGGCGTACGCCTTGCCGTATTCCGGCGTGACGATGCGGTCGCTCTCGCCCCACACCACGTGGACCGGGATGTCCACCCCGGCCAGCCGCTCCGCGAGTGCCGGGTCGGCCATGGCCGGGCCGGTGTAGCCGATCAGCGCCGCGACGTCCGGGCTGGGCCCGGTGCCGCCGCCCGGCGGGACGGGGGCCTTGCGCGGGTCGTGGAAGGAGTGCGCCAGCAGCTCGGCCCGCGACAGCCCGCTGACGTCGGTGAGGGGGTGCCCCGCCACCTCGATGCCGATGCCGTCGACGATCACCGCGCCGCTGACGCGCGGGCTGTGGCACAGCGCGATTTCGGCGGCCAGCCAGCCGCCGAAGGAGTTGCCGACGACGGTCACGTCCGTGAGGTCGAGCTGCTCGAGCATCGAGACGTAGGCCGCGGCCAGCTCGGAGACGCCGGTCAGCGCGTCGGACTTGGGGGTGCCGGCGAAGCCGGGATGCGTGGGCAGCAGCACCCGCGAATGGGTGCGTTCGGCCAGCAGGTCGGCGAAGCCGGTCATGGTCTGCACGCCGCCACCGCCGTGCAGCAGCAGGAACGGCCGGGTGCGGTCGCGGTCCTGGAGGGTGATCTCGACAGCGCCGGTCTGGAGGGTGCGGGTCCGGGTGGGCCGGAGGGTGCCCGCGGGGATCGGAGTGCTCATCGGTCCTTCTCTCTGCACGAAGCGTTATATCAGGAACCTTATCTAAGGTTCTTGATATAAGCAACCTGACTCCGGTGCGTTAAGCTCTCCGCCATGCCCTACCGCCCCTCCGACGTCTCCCTGGCCGTGAAGCGGCTGCAGTACCGCCACCACCGCGCGCTGAGCCGCGCGCTGGCGCCGCTGGGGCTCTCGCTCGTCCAGTGGGACACCCTGCGTCACCTGCACCGCCGGCCGGACGCCTCGCTGCACGAGCTCGCGGTGCTGACGTTCCAGACCGACCAGTCGTTCGGCTCGCTGGCCGTCCGGATGGCCGACCGCGGGCTGATCGAGCGCGTGCCGGGGCCGGGACGAGCGGTGAAGCACCGGCTCACCGAGGAAGGCGACCGGTTGCGGGCCGCCGGCCAGGAGGCGGTCGAAGCCGTCATCCAGGAGTCGTTCAGCGGGCTGTCTTCCCAGCAGCTCGACCAGCTGGGCGAACTGCTGGACATCGTGCTGGGGCCCGACCCGACGGTTTAGGCGCGCTCGTCGAGGTCGGCCAGGCCGAGGACGAAGCGGTAGCGGACGTCGTCGCGGGCGCAGAGCTGCGACGCATGGCGGACAAGCTGACGTCTCGTGGGGGCGCCACGAAACAGAGGCGGCGCGGACCAACCGGGCCCGGCTGTACGCGTACTTCGGCAGCGTGGTCGCCGGTCGGCAACGGCTACGCCGCCGCGGTCGACGAACCCACCGAGGCGCACGAACGGCGCAGGGCACTGCTGCGGGAGTGCGTGGCGCGGGCCGTCGCGCCCCGACATGTCCTAAGAGGACCGTGGGTTCGTCGCCTTGTGCAGGAGGAACTCCAGCGGGCCGCGCCGGAAGAACCGCGACCACGCCAGTGCGAACACGACCGCACCCGCGATGAACCCGAGGAGCACGGCAGGCGGCTCGCCCTGCGTCCCGCTGAGCCCGAGCACCGCGATCGCGACGACGTGCCCGGTGTAGGCGGTCAGGGACATCGCGCCGACCGCCGTCACCGGACGCCACAGCCGGGGCCAGGACAGCTTGTCGGTGAGGACCAACGCGCAGACCAGCACGGTGATCGCCACCCCCGCGGAGCCGGCGATCTCGAACGGCGTGCCGCTGTGCGCCGACGAACCCAGCAGCTCCGCGGGGTCACCGGTGGGCACCACGCCCGAGTCCTTCGGTTCCTTGCCGCCGCCGGGTTCCGTGACACCGAAGAGCCACATGGCCGACCAGGAGCCGCCGTACCCCACGACGGTCAGCGCCGGGCCGACGATCGCGAGCCGGATCCTGGCCGCCGGGGCGGCGAGGTCGAGGCGGCCGGCGGCCATGCCCGCGAACACGACCGGCAGCCAGGTGGCGGCGGGGTAGCTGCCGGTGAACAGCAGCCGCAAAATGCCCTCGCCGCCGATCGCTTCGACGGGGTCGAGGGAGGTGATCAGCTGCCCCCAGCCGCTCCGGTCGAGCGCGCGACGCACCACGAAGGACAGCAATGGACCGGCGATCGCGGTGGTGGCGGCGATCAGCGCCAGCGCGGGTGCCCGCAGCCGGCTGAACGGCAGGGCCAGCAGGAAGAAGACGCCGTAGTAGGCGAGGATCACCGCGACCGTGGTGCCGGTCATGGTCAGGGCGGTCCCGAACAGCAGGAGGATCCCGCCGCGGACGGCGATCCGGCGCGCCGCCCGCCGCCACGGCCCGCCGGTCAGCGGCTGCGGCCCGCCGGAGATGATCGCCAGCGAAAGGCCGGCCAGGGTGGCGAACAGGACGGACGAGCGGCCCTGCACGAACTCCATCAGCACGCCGGTGACACCACCGACGGCCGGATCCGGGCCGACGTGCGCGCCGAACATGCCGAAGACGGCGAGCCGCGCGCCAGGTCGATGCCGGCGAGGCGTGCGACTCCCGGTTTCGCCGCGTTTTCGGTGACCGCCATGGTCTTCAGCGTCGTGAACCGTGCCGGACGCTCGCATCCGCCGGTGAGCGGGACACGCCCCGCCGCCCGGCTGGAGTTCGGCCCTCCGGTCGTCAGGGAGCCGCGGTGCGGCCGCGCTTCCCGTGAGACTGTTCCGTCATGATGACTCCACTCGTCGCCGGGTTGTTCGCCCTTGCCGGGGTGACGCTCGGGGTGTTCCTCGAGCCGGTCAAGGCGCGCGTCGCCGCCCGGGCCCGGTTGCGGGAAGAGCGGGCGGTGCGTTGCGCCGAACTGGTGGAGGCCGCGACGACCGCCCGCGACGCGATCCTGTGGCTTTTCCGGACCGTCCGCACGGTCGCGCCGCCGGTGGCCGCCGACCCCGCGCTGGTCGTGGAAGCCGAGCAGCGCTACTGGAGTGCCCGCAGCGACGTCAAGAAGGCGCTGCTGCTGCTCCGGCTGGTCGGTCCGGAGCAGCTGATCACGGCCGCCGAGGCCGTCGCCGAGGCCGACCGGGCCTTGCGCACGCTGTGGTTCGACCGGGAACCGGCGGCTCGGCGGCCGAACTCCGCCGAGATGCTCGAAGTCGTGGAAAGCGGCCGGCGGGCGTTCGACGAGTTCACCGACGTCGCCCGCCGGCTGACCGCCCCCGTCTGAAACCGCGGCGGGTCAGGGGGTCCGGAACCGCGTGGTGAAGACGCGGTCGAAGCGCCGCGCGGCCAGGCCTTCGCGCTGCACCGCCCAGCCGGCCGCCGCCGCCCGCAGCGAGGCCTGCGTGAACTGGCGCGGCGACCATGGCCCGGAAGGAGTCCAGCAGGTCCGGCGATGCGGAAGCCGCCGCGGAACCGTAGCGAACGACCGGGTGCGGGGACCCGTCGCCCGACGGATCCCCGCACCCGGTGCTCAGCGGCGGCCGCTGAGCGCGCGGCCGCCGGCGTACTCCGCCTGGGCGCCCAGTTCCTGCTCGATGCGGATCAGCTGGTTGTACTTGGCGGTGCGGTCCGAACGGGACAGCGAACCGGTCTTGATCTGCCCGCAGTTCAGCGCCACCGCGAGATCCGCGATGGTGGCGTCCTCGGTCTCGCCGGAGCGGTGCGACATGACCACCGAATACCCCGCGCGCAGCGCCGTGTTCACCGTCAGCAGCGTCTCGCTGAGCGTGCCGATCTGGTTCACCTTGACCAGGATCGAGTTGGCGATGCCGAGGTCGATGCCCTTGCGCAGCAGTTCGACGTTGGTGCAGAACACGTCGTCGCCGACCAGCTGGCAGCGGTCGCCGATCGCGTCGGTGATCTGCTTCCAGCCGTCGAAGTCGTCCTGCGCCATCGCGTCCTCGATCGAGACGATCGGGAACTTGCCGACCAGCTCGCTCAGGTACTCCACGTGCTCCTCGACCGACCGCTTGCGGCCCTCGCCCCGGTAGTCGTACACGCCGTCGGCGTAGAACTCCGAAGCCGCCGGGTCCAGCAGCAGCGCGACGTCCTCGCCGGGGGTGTAGCCGGACTTCTCGATCGCGCCGACCACGAACTCGAGCGCCTCGTCGGCGGAGTTCAGGTTCGGCGCGAACCCGCCCTCGTCGCCGACGTTGGTGTTGTGGCCCGCTTCGTGCAGGCTCTTGCGCAGGGTGTGGAACACCTCCGAGCCCACCCGCACGGCCTCCTCGAAGCTCTCCGCCCCCACCGGCGCGATCATGAACTCCTGGAAGTCGATGGCGTTGTCGGCGTGCGCGCCGCCGTTGATGATGTTCATCATCGGCATCGGCAGCACGTGCGCGAACACCCCGCCGACGTAGCGGTACAGCGGCTGGCGGTGGGCCGCGGCGGCCGCCTTGGCCACCGCGAGCGAGACGCCGAGGGTGGCGTTGGCGCCCAGCCGCGCCTTGTTGGGCGTGCCGTCCAGCTCGATCATCGTCCGGTCGACGACGTCCTGCTCCTCCGCGGCCAGGCCCCGGACCGCGTCGGCGATCTCGCCGTTGACCGCGGCGACGGCCTTGCGCACGCCTTTGCCGTGGTAGCGGGTCTCGTCGCCGTCGCGCAGCTCGACCGCCTCGTTGGTGCCGGTCGACGCGCCCGAGGGCACGGCGGCGCGGCCGGTCGAGCCGTCCGCCAGTTCGACGTCGACCTCGACGGTCGGGTTGCCGCGGCTGTCCAGGACCTGCCGTCCCACGACGCGCACAATCGCGGTCATCTCGCTCCTCAAGCCAGGTGAATCGGTCAAGAACCATCCTGCCCCGACCCGGCCCGGTGCGGCCACCCCCTTCCGCCGGCGTGCATCCGGCGCCCAGGCCCGAGATCATGGGGCGATGACCGGTACCCGGCCGGGGCTGGGCGTCGTCGGGCGCCGCCTCGCGCAGTTCATGCTGGACGAGATGCTCGTCTTCGTGCCGATGCTGCTGCTCGCGATCGCGGTGGTCTGGCTGTTCCACCCGCACGGCGTGGCGCTCCTGACGTTCCTCGAGGTCGTCGTCTACACCATGCTGGCGCTCGACTTCGCCGGCCAGTGGTTCGTCTACGCGTGGTGGCCGTACCGGCACGGCGGGCAGACGCCGGCGATGCGCTGGCTGCGCCTGCGGGTCGTGACCCTGGACGGCACGCACCCGACACTCGGCGCGTTCGTCGTCCGCCAGCTGCTGATGCTGGTCGACGGCTTCGCCTGGGGGCTGGCCGGGATCGCGGTGATGCTGGCGACTCCCCGCCGGCAGCGCTTCGGCGACGTCGTGGCGCGCACGGTCGTCGTCCGCGTCCCGGGGCGCCGGACCGGCCCCGGCGGCTCAGCGCACCAGGCCGCTTTCCCAGGCCCAGATGGCGATCTCGGTGCGGTTGCGGACGCCCAGCTTGCGCTTGGCCGCGCCGATGTGGGTCTTGACCGTGGGCATCGACACCACGAGTGAGCGGCAGATCTCGTCGTTGGTCTCCCCGCGGGCGACGGCCTTCACGACGTCGAGTTCGCGCGGGGTGAGCGGGTTCTCCGGTGCGGTGGCCCGGCGGGGGTCGCGCCGCGCGAAGTGCGCCAGCAGCCGCGTCGTGATCGCGGGGGAGACCAGCGCTTCGCCGTGGGCGGCCGCGTGCACGGCCTCGACGAGCAGGTTCGGCCCGGCGTCCTTGAGCAGGAAACCGCACGCGCCGGCCCGCAGCGCCGCGTGCACGTTCTCGTCGAGCCCGAACGTCGTCACCATCACCACGCGCAGCGGTTCCGGAACGTCCGGGCCCGCCAGCAGCTCCGTCGCCCGCAGCCCGTCCACGCCGGGCATTCGGATGTCCATCAGCGTGACGTCCGGGCGCAGCTCCCGCGCCAGGCGCACCGCCTGGTCCCCGTCGGCGGCCTCGCCGACGACTTCGATGTCCGGCTCGCCTTCGAGGATCAGCCGGAACCCGGCGCGGACCATCGCCTGGTCGTCGGCGATCAGCACGCGCGTCGGCAACCCGGTCTCCCCTCGCCTCAGCCGGGTTCGAGCGGCAGCCGCGCGGCGACGCGCCAGCGACGGCCTTCCGCCGGACCCGCCTGCACCGTACCGCCCACCGCCGCCACCCGTTCCGCCATCCCCAGCAGCCCGTAGCCGCCTCGGCGGGCGGGCCGGGCGGCGCCGTCGTTGACCACTTCGACGCGCAGCTCGCCGGGCGGTTCGTGGTGGACGAGGACCCGCACTTCGGCGGCGTCGGGCGCGTGCCGGCGGATGTTGGTGAGGGACTCGGTGAGCAGCCGGTGCGCGGTGGTGACGACCTCCGGCGCGACCGGGAGACCGGCGAGGCCGGGGCTGACGTCGAGGTGGATGCGCTCGTCGTCCGGCACCGCGCGGTCCACGGCGGCGGCGAGGTCGGCGGGCGGGACGAAGAGGTCTTCCTCGCCGGTCCGCAGCGCGCCGACCAGCCGGCGCATCGCGGAAAGCGCGGCCGCGCCGGCGGTTTCGAGCTCGGCGAACGTCGTGGTGTCGCCGCCGGTGCGCTCGGCGACGCGGTGCGCGGCCTGGACGCGCACGACGATGCCGGTGATCTGGTGGGCGACGAGGTCGTGCAGCTCGCGGGCCAGCCGCAGCCGCTCGGCGTTGCGGAGCTCGAGGACCTCCACGCGGTGGCGGACTTCGGCGTCGCGCAGGACCAGGCCGCCGGCCAGCGCGCCACCCCAGGCCACCGCGGCCCCGGCGGCGAAGAGCGCGGCGGGGGAGCCGGTGCCGTACCGCAGGATCGGGGCGAGCGTGGCGGCGCAGCCGCCGAGGACCGCCTGCGCGGTGGCCGCTTTCGGCGAGAGCCGGTGACAGCAGGCGCCGACCATCAGCGCGAGCGCGACGGTTTCGGCCGCGCCAGGCTGCGGTGGGAGCCGCGCGCCCGTCGTGGCGAGTGCCGCGGTGACCGCCGTGCCCAGCAGCGACAACCCGGACACGGCGGTGGCCAGCCCGGCGATGTGGCCGGGGAACCGCCGGCGCAGCACGGCCAGCACCGCCACGACCGGGCCGACGCCCGGCGCGAACTCGACGGCGACGGACGTGAGCTCGCCCCGGCCCGGACCGGCGCGGGCGGCGAGCACCATGTCGAGCACCACGAGCGCGCCGAGGACGACCGCCTCGGCCACGAGCGGGCCACGGCGGCCGGTCCACGGGATCCGCGACTGGCCGGCGAAGGTCACCCGCCGATCGTGCCGCACCGCGCCCCTTCGCGCCCCGCACCTGGCGCGAAACTCCTACCCGGGTAGGAGGCCGCGGCGGGAATCTCGTCCCACCGGCCGATCGCGGGCGCGGTCGTCCCCGGAAGACTCTGACCGATGGACGACCGGAGTGAGGGGTGCTGATGGGGGAGACCGACTTCACGGCGGGCACGCGGCCCGCCGGAGGCAGGATCGAGGGCCTGCCGGGCTGGTACTTCGTGCTCGTCGGGCTGCTGGTGGCGAGCAACGACCTCAGCCGGCAGTTCAGCGACCGCTACGGCTGGGTCGCGCTGCTGCCGCTCGTGCTCCTGGCAGTGCACCTGACGCTGTGGTTCACGCTGCTGTCCCGGCGGCGGCGGTACCTGCGCGCGGTGTGGCGCAGCAAGCAGGCGCTCGTGCTGGTCGCCGTGCTCTTCACGCTGCGGCTCGGGCTGCAGTGGGGGCTCGCGAAGCTGACCGACGAAGCCGCGCCGCTGCACAGCTACACCCACCTGGTCATCGGCCTGGTGATGCTCGTCGTGACGACCGCGGGCGCCTGGTTCGACCAATGGCTCATCCTGCGGGTGGTGAACCGGCGGCCGGACCACTGAGCGGCGTTGCCCTGGAGCTTACTTACTTGTAAGTTAGCATCATGACGACGTTCGAGACTGACGTGGCCGCGGCCGACCTGGGCGCGGTCGAAGCGTTCTGCGACCGGTGGGAACAGGCATGGAACGCCCACGACGCCGACGCGGTCGCCGCGCTGTGCGCGGAAGACCTCGTCTACGACGAGCCCGCCCTCGGGCACACGGCGCACGGCCCGGACTCCATCCGGGAGTTCGTGACCCGCATGGCACGCGCTTATCCGGACTATTCGTTCACGGGAGTGGGGCGCTACGCCGAGGTGACGCGGCGGGCCGTGCTGGTCGCCTGGCGCTTCACCGGCACGTTCGCCAAGACGGGCGCCCGCGTCGAGTTCCACGGTGACGACCGGCTGGAACTGGGGGAGGACGGCCTGATCCACGCCTACCGCTGCCTGTACGACAACAAGTTCGTCCTGAGCCAGCTGGGCCGCGAAGGATGACCGGTGGCCGCGCTCGGCTGCCCGCCGCGGCCCGCCGGGCGGGGATCATCGAAGCGGCCGACGCGGAGTTCGCGGCGAACGGGCTGGCGGGCACGCGCCTGGAGGCCATCGCCGGCCGGGCCGGGATCTCGCACCCGCGCATCGTGCAGATGTTCGGCACCAAGCAGAAGCTGTTCCTCGAAGTCGTCCACGCGGCCTACGACCGGATCGAAGCCGCGTTCGACGGCGCCGAGCCGACGCTGGTGGCCCTCGGCACCGCTTACGTGCGGCTCCTGCGGCGTGACCGGACCGTCGGGCAGGTCGTGCTGCAGGGCTACGCGGCGGCGGCCGACGAGACCGTCCGGGAGGCGGTGCGGCAGCGTCACCTCGGCCTCATGGAGGCGGTCGCCCGCCTGACGGGTGCCGACGCGCTGCAGGTGCGCACGTTCTTCGCGACGGGACTCGTCCAGACGATCTCGGGGGCGCTCGAGCTGCCCGGCCGGCGCGCCGACACGGCGTGGAGCGCGTGGATCCTCGAACTCGCCGATCCCGAACCGCACGAAAACCGCGGCGGCGGTTTGGCTTCGGGATCGGCCGGGTAACGCTCGGAGGCGGACGTCTTCAGCAGGGAGGACGGGAGCCCGGGAAGGGTGATGTCGTCATGCCCGACGAGACGGAGGGCGGCAGCGCGTGGTCGCTGGACCTCCGGGGCACCTCGGCGCCGGTGCTGGTGCAGGTCCGCCGCTGGGCGTCCCGCACGCTGGCCGGCGTCGACGACGCTCATCTGGTGGACGTGCTGATCGTCGTCACCGAGCTGGTCACCAACGCCTACGACCACGGCCGGGGGCCGTCGGAAATCCGGATGGGCTTCACCCCGCGGCCGTGCCTGGTCCGGGTCGAGGTCGACGACGGCTCCCCGGCCCACCCCGTGGTGGCGAGCCCGTCGCTGACCGCGCTCGGTGGCCGCGGCATGCTGATCGTGGAGAAGCTCTCCGCCGCCTGGGGCGTCCGGGACGACCCGGAAACCGGCGGCAAGACGGTGTGGGCGGAGGTGGCCTGCGACTCAGCCGGCTGACTGACCCCCGAGCCGTCCTCAGCCGCTGGCGTTGCCGGCGTAGTTCACGGTGACGTTCTTGAAGCCGAGCGAGCGCAGCAGGCCGATCAACATGGTCCTGGTGTTCCGCTCGGCGTCGGCCACCAGCGTGCTCTTCGCGGCCGCCTCCTGGATCTGTTTCTGGGCCAGCTCGTAGAGTGCCTGCTGGGAGTTGGGGTTCCCGTTGAGGAAGTCGTTGATCCGGGTGAACAGCCCCTGCTTCTGGGCATAGACGTAGGACTCGTGCACGTCCAGCGTCGCCGGCTCCAGCTGGGCGTGCCCCAAGGTGATCGTGGCCGACTGGCGGTCGTCGGAAACCTTGACGGCGTCGCCCTTCAACCGGGAGAAGTCCACGTACGCGTTGTCCGTGCCCACCCCGATGAACAGCGTGTCGCTGCCCACGAGGAAGCTCGGCAGGACCGAGCTCGTCGTGATGTCGACGACCACCTGGAACGAGCCGCTGGCGGCCTCGTAGCGCGAGAGCTCGACGATCGACTGCAGGAGCACCGGACCCGAGTGCTCCTCGGCCCGTTCGGCGAACGGGTTGCGCAGCTGGGGTAACAGGTGAACGGCCGATGCGACGAGTACCGCGGCGACCAGAACCACCGCTGCCACGCCGATGGCGACGAGCCGCTTGCCCCAAGCACCCATACCGGCAGGAATACCCACACCGCCGCCGGGTCAACCGACGGGCGGCGGTACGGTGCTCCGGTCCGCGTGACCGGCTGTGACAACGGGAGACGTCGTGCGCAAGTCCCTGTGGCTGTGGGTCCTGCTCATCCTCCTCGCCATCCTGGTGCTCGCCCTGATCTTCGGCGGCTACCGCAAGGGCACCAAGCTCGGCGTGCCCGCCGAACCGCGGCCGGCGGCGGCTTGGACCCTGGGCCGGACGGCGTAACGGAATCGTCCGAGGTTCGTTGACAGCCGCTCGGCTCAAGCGCCCCAATGTGGCGTTGGGTGCGTTGGACGCACCGAACGCCACATTGGGGTTGTTTCAGTAGCGTCGATGTCTGGTGTGGTGATGCGGGTTGCCTCGCGCGGCTACCTGCACTCGGCGAGCTTCTGTGGCCGGCGGTAGCCGTGAATCCCGCGGGGCTGCGGGGCTGTGGGTGTCTTGAACGAGTCGTTCAAGACACCCCAGGTCCTGAACGACTCGTTCAAGACATGAGCGGGCCGCGGCCGGCCGAGTGGCCTGCCACGCCTGGCCCACGCAGCCCGCCAGTGAGAAAACCTCATTGGGGCGCATCGGCCCGCGCGACGAACAACCTGCGCCGCGCGGCACCAGCGGAATCGTCCGAAGAGGACATCGGCGGCGAATGTCCGCAAGGGACGGTCGCCGGCTTCGGCCAGGTCACCGGACGGGGGTGAGGGCGTCGAGGAGGGCGCGGACCTCGTCGGCTTCGGGCGTGCCGAGGGCGGTGTAGAGGGCGAGCGCCTCCCGGTAGTGCTCGCGCGCCTGGTCCGGCCGGCCGAGGGCGTGGTGCGCGCGGCCGAGGCCGGTGTGGGCGCGGGCCTGCTGTTCGCTGGCGTCGATCTCGGTGGCGATGGCGAGGGCGGCCGTGTGGTGGGCGAGCGCGTCGGCGGGGTGGCCGGTGGTGTTCGCGGCCTCGCCGCGGGTGTTGAGCGCCGACGCTTCGCCGTCCCGGTCGCCGGTGTCGCGGAAGATCGTGAGGGCCCGCTGGTGGCATTCGGCGGCTTCGGCGGGCCGGCCGCGGCGGAGGTGGAACGTGCCGAGCAGGTCCAGTGTCCAGGCTTCGCCACTGCGGTTGCCGAGCTGCCGGAAGAGGGCCAGCGCCTGCCGGAGGTGACGGCCCGCCGGGGCGTAGCGGCCCGAGCGGAGTTCGACGTCACCGAGGTTGTTCAGCGCGTGGGCCTCGCTGTCGCGGTCGCCGATCCGCCGGGCCAGGACCAGGGCCTGGGTGCAGTGGCCCGCCGCCGACCGGTGGCGGCCCAGCCGTCCCTCGACGATGCTGAGGTTGGTCAAAGTGCGGGCTTCGCTGTCCCGGTCGCCGGTCCGGCGGAGCAGGGTCAGCGCCTGCGCGTAGTGCTCGACGGCGGTCTGGCAGTGCCCGGAGAGGTCCGCGATGATGCCGAGGCTGTTGAGCGTGCGGGCCTGGCCGGCCGCGTCCGTGGTCTGCCGGAACAGGTCCATGGCCTGCCGCAGGTATTCGGTCGCCTGCTCGTGCCGGCCCAGCCGCCAGTGGGCGACGCCGAGGTCGGTCAGCGCGTGCGCCTGCTCGGCCGGGTCGCCGGTCTGGCGGGCGGCCTCATGCGCGTGGCCGTGCACGGCCACGGCGTCGGTGTGGTGGCCGCCCTGGAGGTAGCGGTGCAGCACGCGGGAGAGCCGGATGGTGTGCGACGGCCAGCCGTGGACGGCGGTGTGCGCGGAAACGGCGACCAGCGTGGGACGTTCGGCGTCCAGCCAGGCGCGGGCGTCGTCCGGGTCGCTCAGGGGCGGGACCGGGGTGCCGGCCGGGGCGACCGCCGGGCGCTGGTGGGCCTGGGCGGGGTGCAGGGTGTTCATGGCCGCGGTGGTGGCGGCGAGGTAGTGGTCGAAGAGGCGGGTGAGCGCGGCGCGGCGGTCGGCCGGGCGGTCTTCGTCCAGGGCGCGGGTGGTGGCGTGGACGCGCACCAGGTCGTGGAAGGTGTACCGGCCGGGCGTGACCTCCTGCAGCAGGTGGTCCTTGCGCAGGTGACGCAGGTGCGCGCCGGCGGTGCCGAGGTCCGTGCCGGCCAGGGCCGCGGCCGCGTAGGCGTCCACGTCCTGGCCGGGGTGCAGGGCCAGCAGCCGCAGCATCCGCTGCCGGTCGGGCGGCAGGTCCCGGTAGGACAGCTGCAGGGCGAGTTCGACGCCGGTGTCCAGGCGCCGGTCCCGGTGGCGTTCGTCGAGCCAGTCGGCGTGGTCGGTCAGCGTCCAGCCGGGTTTGGCGCGCATGTGCCCGGCGACGAGGCCGAGGGCCAGCGGCAGCCGGCCGCAGCGCTCGGCGATCCGGGCGGCGGCCCGGGTGTCGCCGCCGTCCGGGACGTGGGGTGCGGCCTGACGCAGGAACCGGACGGCCTCGGCGGGGGCGAACACGTCCACTTCGAGGTGCACGGCCGCGGGCAGCCCGGCGAGGCTGCGGCGGCTGGTGACCAGCGTGACGCAGCCGGCGGAGCCGGGGATCAGCGGCCGGACCTGGGCGGCGTCCGCGGCGTTGTCCAGCACGACGAGGGCGCGGAGGCCGGTGAGCAGGTCGCGGTAGAGCGTGCGGCGGGCGTCCAGGTCGTGCGGGACCTGCTGCCCGGGCACGCCGAGCAGGCGCAGGAAGCCGTCGAGGACGGCGGCCGGGGCGGCGGGTGGCTGGGCGGGGTCGGGGTGGAAGCCGCGCAGGTTGGCGAACAGCACCCGGTCGAACGGCTGCCGTTCGCCGAGCAGGTGGCCGGCGTGGACGGCGAGCAGGGTCTTGCCGACGCCGGCCATGCCTTCGATCGCGGAGATCACCACCGCGCCGCCGTCCTGCTCGTCCAGGAGCCGGCCGAGCTTCTCGAGCTCCGTGGCGCGGCCGGTGAACTCGGCCATGTCCCGCGGCAGCGTGTCCTGGACCCGGACCTGGGCCGCCGCCGTGCTCTCCCCGCCGATGACGCGGAGTGCCTGGTGCCATTGGGCCGCGTAGCCCGCGTCCGGGTGCAGCGCCCGGACCACCGCCACGACCAGGTCGGTGTTCACCCGGCTCCGGCCGGGCCGGAAGAGGTCCACGACGGTGGTCTTGCCCGCCAGCTCGCTCGCCGGCCGGCCCATCGCGGTCCACTCCCGGTTGACCCGCTCCTTGATGGTCTCGTAGGACGGCGAACCGGCCCAGGACTTCAGCAACCGCAACCGTTCGACGAGGTCGTCGAGGGTGGTCGCCGCTCCCGGGGCGGGTGGTGCGGTGAACGTGACCGCGGAATGCCCGTCTCTCGCCGGCTCGTCCATGCGGTTCTCCCCACGTAGTCGTGTCCTTCGCGCAGGCAGACGCATGACTCGCGTTCGGGTTCGGTCGGGATCGCCCGGCGGCACCGCGCCGGAGCGGAAGCTGGGCGCCGGCACTCTTCCGTGCCACACGAAAGGGGAGAGTCATGCAGTGGAGACAGGCCGGCCGGGGTGCGACGATCGGGGTCCTCGCGGCCGGGATGCTGGCGGTTTCCGCCACGGCCGCGTTCGCGGACATCGTGCGGGGGAACAACGGGCCGGCGGTGCGGTGTGTCCAGCACGTCGTGCACAGCTACAACGGGATCAGCGTCGGCTCCAGCGGTGAGGACGGGGATTTCGGTGGCAACACCGAGCGCGCCGTGAAGACCTACCAAGGGCGGAAGGGGATCGGCGTCGACGGCCGCGTCGGCCCGATCACCGGTCACGTGATGTTCCAGGACGTCCAGAACCTCCACCAGCTCGCTCACCACACGGGCGACACGGACCTCTTCACCGACACCGGCCGCTGGCTGAGCACCTGCCCGGGCGCGTCGAGCGTCTTCCAGTGACCGCCGCGGGGCCGCAGGGCACCCGCTGACCGAAATCGCGTGCCGCGCCGGCAGGCCGGCCGTCATGGGGGTCCGGCCGCGCTACCCGGGTCGACGGGTAGCGCGGCCGGGAGACCGGCGGGTCGCGGCCACCGCCACCAAATCCCGAAGTCCACGCCGCCCGCGAAAAGAAATCAGGGCACGGCCCGCCCGATCTGTATCAGGCGAAGTGTTACGGCATCCGGTCCAAAGGCGACTTACAGTTCGACCGCCAGCCGGGAAAGGGGCCGTGATGAAGGTGCGAAGGTGGATTTCCGGAGTTCTCGCGGCGGTCTCCGCCGTGGTGCTGGTGCTGACCTTGTCCTGGCCCGACTGGATCGAGGAAATTTTCGGCGTGGCGCCCGACTCCGGGGACGGCTCGGCCGAGTCGCTCCTGGTGGTGGGACTGGCGGCCGTGACCGTGGCGTCTTCCGCGGACGCCGGCCTGCTGTGGTGGCGATTGCGCCATTCCGGCCCGCGTCGATTCGGGAACGGCGGGTCCGGCCATGGTCAGTGAAAAAGTGACGATTTCCGCGGCGGACCCGGATCGGCCGCGCAAACGTGATTTTCCGTCGGCCGCCTCGGATTCGGTGACCACGCACAAAGCACGGAGCGCCTGGTTCCAGGCGCGCGAAGCCTGGCCGGAGCGCGAGGCACCCGTCGAGTTGCTGCTGCGGGCGCGGGCGGAGGCCGTCACTCCGGCACCCGCGGGCGAGCAGTGGGCGCCGGTCGGGCCGTCCAACATCGGGGGCCGGATGACCTGCGTCGTCTGCCATCCGGATGACCCGGACCGGCTGTGGGCGGGCGCGGCCGGCGGCGGTGTCTGGCGCAGTTCCGACGGTGGCACGAGCTGGGAGCCTCGGTGGCACAGCGAGCCGTCGCTGAACGTCGGCTCACTCGCCGTCGACCCGGGGAACCCCGACGTCCTGTACTGCGGCACCGGCGAAGCGAACCTGTCGGCCGACTCGCACGCCGGTGTCGGGGTGCTGCGGTCGCTCGACGCGGGGGACACCTGGGAGCTGTTCGCTCCCGCGGACACCACCGGCCTGCCGCGGCGGATCGGCGCGCTGGCCGTGGACCCGTTCGACTCCGCGCACCTGCTCGCCGGCGGCGTCAGCCACGTCCGGGGCGAGGCCAGTGGTCTGTTCGTCTCCACCGACGGCGGCCGGACCTGGACGCGTCAGCCGCTGGTCGGGCCGGCGCGGTACTGGTGCCACGCGGTGCGGTTCCATCCGCGGCGACCCGGGTGGATCTTCGTGACGATCGCGGCGAACGGCTCGCCCACCGGGATCTGGCGGTCCCGCGACGGCGGGGTCACCTGGGAGCACCTCGCCGGCGGCCTGCCCGACCCGGACCTGATCGGGCGGACGTCGCTCGCCCTCGCGCCGTCCGACCCCGACGTCGTCTACGCCCTGGTCGAAAGCGGCGGCAAGGTGCTCGACGTGTACCGCAGCGACGACGCCGGCGACGGCTGGAAGGCCATCGGCGGGGCGCACTTCGCGGACGAGCGGCAGATGTCCTACGGCAACACGATCGTCGTCCACCCCGAGAACCCCGGCTGGGTGCTGTGCGGCGGCGTGGACCTGCACCGGACGACCGACGGCGGCGGGCACTGGGAGCAGGTGACCCACTGGGACGACGACCGCGGCACCTCGCGGTACGCGCACGCCGACCACCACGCGCTCGCGATGCCGGCCGGCCGCCCGGGCCTGGTCTACGACCTCAACGACGGCGGCATGGACGTCAGCACGGACGGCGGGACCACCTGGGAGAACCGGAGCAACGGCCTGGCCACGAACATGTTCTACGACGTGGAGGTGGCCGCGGAAACCGGCGCCTTCATCGCCGGCGGCGCCCAGGACAACGGCACGCTCGCCACGCTCGACGGCACGGCGGGCTCGTACTTCGAGCTCAGCGGCGGCGACGGCGGCTGGGTGGTGATCGACCGCGCGGACTCCGATCACCTGTTCACCACGGCGCAGCACATGCTGGTGTTCCGGCACCGCTCGGCCGACGGCTGGAAGCGGGTGTCGCCACCGGAGGCCGACGCGGCCAAGCCGTGGATGGTGTTCGTGGCGATGGATCCCGCGACCGCCACGACCCTGGTCACCGGCTCGAAGCGGGTGTGGCGCACCACCGACGACGGCGACACGTGGCAGCCGGTGTCCGCGGTGCTCGACGGCAGCGACATCACCACGATCGACATCGCCAGGGCCGACAGCAGGCGGATCTACGTGGGCACCGAGAACGGCGGCGTGTTCCGCAGCACCGATGGCGGTGCCACGTGGAGCGGGAACCTGGCGAGCACGGTGCTTCCCGGCCTGACGGTCACCCGGGTGAGCAGCCGCGCGGACAACGCGGAGGTGGTCTACGCGACGGTCGCGAACTTCGGCAACCGGCACGTGTTCCGGTCGGCGGACGGCGGCGTGACGTGGACCGACGTCGACCGCGGCGACCTGCCGGACGCACCGGTGTTGTCGATGGCGTTGCCGTCGGCCCACCCGGACCGGATCTACGTCTGCGGCGACGCCGGAGTCTTCGTGTCCGACGACGAAGGCGCGACGTGGGCGAACCTGACAGGCACGCTGCCGAACGTCACGGTGGTCGACCTGGTCTACCACGAAACCGACCGCACGCTGACGGCCGCCACCTACGGGCGCAGCATCTGGCGGCTGGTGGTGGACTGAGGTCGGCCGGGGTCAGTGCCGGGTGCCGAACCACTTGGCCCGCGACGCGGTCACGTCCGGGCTCTCGCCGACGCGGGGGCCCGGCGCGATCCGCGGGCGGGCGGTGCCGGTGATCCGGTAGAGCGGGAAGGAAACCCCGACCTCGACGCGGCCTACGTCGGGGGTGAGACCGGCCGGGGCCGTGCCGTCGGGCACCGCGATCCGCACTGCCTCCGCCGGTTCGCCGACGGCGTCGAGCAGCCCGGTGACGACCTCGCTCTCGACCGGGTCGACGAACAGCACCTGCCGCACCGCCGGGGACACCCCGGCCGTGGGCAACCGCTCGACGGGCACCAGGATCGCGCGTTCCCCGGACCGCGACCGCAGCCGCCGGGCCTCGAGCCCGGCCGCGTCGGCCAGGTCGAGCGGTCCGGGCTCACCTCCGGCGGGCTCGAACGTCTCGACCGGCTCCCACCGCGGATCGGCAGTCATGGCACCTCCCAGGCGACCTGGCTCGACCACGGTAACCCCCGGCGAGCTCGGCGGCCCGCCGTCGGCGCCGGGCCGGGCACCTGCGGCGGTCACCGGTGGGCCTGGTCGATCGCCGACTGCAGGGACCGCTGGTAGCCCTCCGAGGTGTAGGTGGCGCCGCTGACCGTGTCGATCCGCGCGCTCTGGGCCTGCAGCGTCTCCTGGTTCAGCGCCGGCACCGCGGTGGAGTTGATGCG